>NZ_JBFBFA010000057.1:0-36664 GCF_040683915.1 Kitasatospora sp. NPDC093102
CAAGTGGGCGCTGGACTACATGAACACCCGCTACGGCAGCCCGAACGCCGCCTGGAACTTCTGGCAGTCCCACCACTGGTACTAAGCCGACCCCTCGGCTTTCCCCTCACCCCGGGGGCCGGACAGGGACCACCGGAGTGACCCACGAGGGCCTGTGCCCGCGCGAACGCGCGGACACAGGCCCTCGTGCCGCTTCCCGGCCGTCCGGAACAACGCGGCGCCCGCCGTCTGGCAGCGCCCCGCCGGTGGTCAAGAACTGCCCCCGACTGCGGAGCGAGTTCACTCGCGAGGCCAGGGTCCGTCGGGTCTCCTGCTTGCCGCACTGCCGCCACGACGCGGAGAAGACCCGCGGCCGCGAACGCGACGAACGGCGGTCCCTCCGTCTCGGCGAGCCACTGCCCAGCCGGCCCGCGATCCGCACCGGCCTGGCCATGCCCACACTGCCGCCGGCGCCCCGTCCACGAACCGCCGACACGCTCGCGCCCACCGTGGTCCGTAACTGCCCGCAGGCCCGGGCCGGCAGCAGGCCCCCGCGCCCGGGCAGGCGGGCGCGGGGGCCTGTCGGCGTACGGCGAACCTCAGAGGACGTGGGCGGGGACGAACTCCAGCTTCCTCAGCATCGGCAGATGGTTGACATGAGTTCAACCGCGCGAATTGTCAGACACGCCCCGGCGCCCGCGCCTCGTCCGCCACCAGCGACGCCAGTTCTTCGGCCAGCTGAGCGGCGGGGCCGCGCCGGCGGCGGGACAGGGCCAGGCCCAGGTGTCGGCGCGGGCTCGGTTCGGCCAGCGGGAGCGCCGCCAGCTCCGGGTGCGCGACCAGCCCGATCTCCGGGATCAGCGCGACCCCGATGCCGGCGCGGACCAGCGACTGGGCGAACTCGTAGTCCGTGGCCGTACACGCGATCCGCAGCTCGACGCCGGCCAGCTCGGCGTGCCGGGCGAACGTTTCGGCGGACTGGCGGCAGCCCAGGACCCAGCGCTGGTCGGCGAGTTCGGCCAGGTGCGGTGGCTCGCACCGTTCCTGGTGGCGGAGCACGGCGGGGTGGCCGGCCGGCAGCACGACCCGCATCGGGTCCGCGCCGAGCGGCGTCCAGTCCAGACCCGACCGGTCGCCCGGACGGACAGGCGGCGGGCCGTCGAAGTGGTAGCAGAGGGCGAGGTCGACCCGTCCCTCGCGCACGCCCGGCAGGCTCTCCGACGGCTCGGCCTCCAGGATCGTCAGCTCCACCTCCGGGTGTGCGGCTGCGAAGGCGGCCAGCGCGCCCGGCAGCAGCCGACGGCCGGCGCTGGCGAAGGCGGCGACGGTGAGCGTGGTCCGCTCGGCTGCCAGCTTGTCCAGGCGCTCGCGGGTGTGGGCCAGTTCGGCGGCGATCGCGTCGGCGGCCTCCACCAGCACGCGGCCGGTCTCGGTCAGGGTGACGCCCCGGGTGGAGCGTTCGACCGCGGACGCACCCAGGCTCCGCTCCAGTGCGGCGACCTGCTGTGAAACGGCCGAGGCGGTGCAGTGCAGCGCCTCGGCCGCCCGGTTGAAGCTGCCGTGGCGGGCCACCTCGCGCAGCACGGCCAGTCGCTGGACGTCGATCAACAGTTCTCCTAATGACGAGGTCGGCTGATCGACACTACCGCTGTTGATCACTCAGGCCCAGACTTCTCGGCGAGGACGGCCGACGAGGCCGGGACGGACCGGGAAGGGAGCACGGGAATGGACGTGTGCGTGATCGGAGGCAGCCGCCACTTCGGCCGGCAGCTGGTCGAGGAACTGCGGGAGGCGGGAGCGGCGGTGACCGTGGTCAACCGTGGCTCCACGCCCGCACCTGCGGGGGTGACCCGGCTGTGCGCCGACCGCGACGACGGCGCCGCGCTGCGCGCCGCGCTCGGCGACCGGCGCTTCGACGCCGTGGTCGACCAGGTCTGCTACTCGCCGCTCCAGGCGGCCGTCGCCGCCGAGGTCTTCGCCGGCCGCACCCGGCGCTACCTGCTCACCTCCACGGTCGAGGTCTACGCCGAACTCGGCCGCCCGGACGGCCCGGCCCTCGCCGAGCCGTCCGTCGACCCGGCCGTCTGGCCGGTGGACCTGGCACGGCCCTGGGCGGACCCGGCGTTCCTGGCGGCGCACTACGGGGAGGGCAAGCGGCAGGCGGAGGCGCTGCTCACCCGGCGGGCGCCGTTCGAGCTCGCCACCGTCCGCACCGCACACGTCCTCGGCGGCGCCGACTTCACCGCCAGACTGGCCCACTACGTGGAGCGGATCGGACGCGGCCTGCCGGTGGCGGTGCACGCCGCGCCGCAGCCCGCCTCCTTCGTCCACGCGCCGGAGATCGCCCGCTTCCTGGCCCGGGCCGCCGCGGCGGACTTCACCGGCCCGGTCAACGCGGCCTCGCACGGAACGCTGGACGTCCGCGAGCTGTGCGCGGCGGTGGGCCGCGCGGTCGGCCGGGAGCCGGTGCTGACACCCGGCGGGGACGGGCCGCGGTCGCCGTTCTCCTTCGACCGCGGCTACCCGATGGACACCGGGCGGGCGGCCCGGCTGGGCTTCTCCTTCTCCTCGATCGGTGACTGGCTGCCGCAGGTGATCGAGGAGGCCCGCGGATGAGCACCGGAACGGCGGCACCGGCCGCCTCCCGCAGCATCGGCGGTGTCCCGGTCGGCGCCGTCGGCCTGGGCGCCATGCCGCTCTCCGTCGAGGGACGCCCTTCCGAGGAGCAGGCGCTCGCCACGATCCACGCCGCACTCGACGCGGGCGTGCGGCTGATCGACACCGCCGACTCCTACCACTGGCACGCCGGCGAGCTCGGCCACAACGAGAGGCTTGTCGCCCGCGCGCTGGCCGCCCGCCGCGGCGGCGCCGAGGAGGTGCTGGTGGCCACCAAGGGCGGCCGGGGCCGTCCCGGCGACGGTTCGTGGACGGTCGACGGCGACCCGCGCCACCTGCGCCGTGCGGCCGAGGCATCGGCGCGCCGCCTGGGCGTGGCGGCGATCGGCCTCTACCAGCTGCACAAGCCGGACCCGGCCGTGCCCTTCGCCGACTCGGTCGGTGCGCTGCGCGAACTCGCCGACGCGGGAACGGTCCGGGCGGTCGGCCTCTCCAACGTGGACCGTGCCCAGATCCGCGAGGCGCACGGGATCCTCGGCCCGC
Organism: Kitasatospora sp. NPDC093102; assembly: GCF_040683915.1. Taxonomy (NCBI): domain Bacteria; kingdom Bacillati; phylum Actinomycetota; class Actinomycetes; order Kitasatosporales; family Streptomycetaceae; genus Kitasatospora; species Kitasatospora sp. NPDC093102. The sequence continues at coordinate 3,139 of NZ_JBFBFA010000057.1, forward strand.
GGCTGGTCTCGGTGCAGAACCGCTTCTCCCCGGTCCACCGGTCCACCCGGGACACCCTGGACCTGTGCACCGAGCTGGGCCTGGCCTTCCTGCCCTGGAGCCCGCTCGGCGGCATCTCGCCCAGCGCCGTCGACGACCCGGGAAGCCCGCCCCCGCCGCCGGACACCCCTTTTCACGCCCTCGCCCGGGCCCGCGGCATCAGCCCGCAACAGGTCTGCCTGGCCTGGCACCTGGCACAGTCCCCGGTGGTGATCCCCATCCCGGGCGCCCGCCGGCCCGCCTCGGCCCGCGACTCGGCCGCGGCGGCCGGGCTCACGCTGACGGCGGCGGAGCTGGCGGAGCTGGACGGCCCGGCGGGCGGTGGTGCGCCCGTAGGGCCTGTCTGATATTCGATCTTGTGGCAGGCCGAGGCGAGCTGACGGACGCGGCGTGGGAACGGGTGGAGCCGCCCTCGTTGCCGTAGGTGGACGGGCGTGGCCGTCCGTGGCGGGATCACCGGCAGGTGGTCCTCCCCGATCCTCTGGCTCCGCGAACCGGCCAGGTGATCATTTGTCAGACAGGCCTCAGCGGAGGTCCTCGGGATGCGGCCCCGTGGCGAACGGGTTCGGCTCGCCCTCCGCGAGCACACCCACGAACGGTTCGCCCTCCCCGGCGAAGGTGTACGCGCCGGCCTCGATCCGCCCGATCAGGCTGTGCGTCCATTCGGCTTCGCTGTCCGCCGAGTGCACCCACATGTTCATGATCTCGCCGATGTGCCCGAGCTGTTCGGGGCCCTTCTCCGGCATGTAGTACTCGGTGACCTCGGCTCGCCACCGTTCGAGCCCCGCGATCCGCTCCTTGAGGAGCGCGACCGCCTCATCCCGCGGCAGGTCGACGATGAACCCGATGCCGGCCGAGAGCATGTCCATCTTCTGGTCGTACGAGGTCAGGGCCTCGCGCAGCAGATCGAGGTACTCCGCGGTGCCCCGGTCGGTGATCTCGTACTCGACGCGGGGCGGGCCGCCGACGGCGCTCGGTGCGACCTCGTGCGCGACGAGGAGTCCCTGCTTCGCCATCTGCTTGAGCGCGTGGTAGATCGAGCCCGGTTTGGCGTTGGACCACTCGTGGGCTCCCCAGAACTCCAGGTCATTGCGTACCTGGTAGCCGTGCGCCCGTCCGTGCTGACGGACCGCGCCGAGAACCAGTAGCCGGATGGCAGACATGAGCAGCTCCCCTTCCTCGTTGGGCTAATCAAACTTGACCAGTCGCGGGAATCAGGCTACCTTCCCGGACTAGTCAAGTTTGATTACTGACTGGAGGGGGAGCGCTTTGACTGACCGCGATCCGGCGATCGTCGTCGAGGGACTGCGGAAGAAGTACGGGGACAAGCAGGCTCTCGACGGCCTCGATCTCACCGTCCGCAGCGGTACCGTCCAGGGGATTCTCGGCCCGAACGGCGCCGGCAAGACCACAGCCGTCCGCATCATGTCCACACTTCTGCGCCCTGACGAGGGGCGGGTCGAGGTGGCGGGGATCGACGCCAGGACCCGCGCCGACGAGGTGCGCTCGCGGATCGGGCTGCTCGGCCAGAGCGCCGCCGTCGACGAGGAGCTCAGCGGCCGACAGAACCTGGAGATGTTCGGTCGCCTCCACCACCTGGGCGCGCGCCGCGCGAGCGCCCGGGCTGACGAGCTCCTCACCCGGTTCGGGCTCGCGGACACCGGAACGAAGGCCGTCAAGCAGTACAGCGGCGGGATGCGGCGGCGCCTCGACCTGGCGGCCTCCCTCATCTGCGAACCGCAGGTGCTCTTCCTGGACGAGCCCACGACAGGGCTCGATCCCCGCGGCCGAACGGAGGTGTGGAACGCGGTGCGCTCGCTGGTCGGCGGCGGCACGACCGTGCTGCTGACCACGCAGTACCTGGAGGAGGCCGATCAGCTGGCCGACCGGATCGCGGTGATCAACCACGGGAAGGTCATTGCCCAGGGCACGGCGGACGAGCTGAAGACCAGGACGGGCGGCGACCGCATCGACGTGGTCCTGCACGACACGGGCCGGCTGGCCCGGGCAGCCTCGCTGCTGCCGGGGGAGGCGACCGTGGACGAGGACCGCCGGCTGGTCAGCGCCTCGGTCGGCGACCGGATGGCGGCGCTGGCCGAGACCGTGCGGGCACTGGAGGCGGCCGGAATCGTGGCGGAGGACATCGCGGTGCGGCGGCCGACGCTCGACGAGGTCTTCATGCACCTGACGAAGGCGGAGGCGGAGGCGGCATGAGCACGGTGCAGAGTGTGAAGGCGTCCCGCGGTACGGAAACCGCCGGCGGCACGGGTCCGAGGTTGCGCTGGGCGACCGCCGACTCCTGGACGATGACCAGGCGCGAGCTGGCCCACTGGGCACGGCAGCCCGTGCAGGTGGTCGTCGGGCTGGGCTTCCCGGTGATGATGCTGCTGATGTTCGGCTACCTGATCGGTGGCGGCCAAGGCGTCGAGGGGGACTTCAAGGACTACCTGGTGCCCGGCATGCTCACCATGACGATGGCCTTCGGCCTCGAGGCCACGATGCTCTCCGTCACCCAGGACCTGGGCAAGGGGATCATCGACCGGTTCCGCTCGATGCCGATGGTGTCCGGGGCGGTCCTGGTCGGGCGGAGCGTCGCGGACATGCTGCAGTCGGCGGTCGGGCTGATCGTGATGATCGCGGTCGGCTACGCGATCGGATGGCGCTGGCACGGGGGATTCGCCCCGTTCCTGGGTGCGGTGGGACTGCTGTTGCTGCTGCGATTCGCGATGCTGTGGATCGGCATCCACCTGGCCATGGTCGCGGGCAAGCCGGAGCTGGTGCAGGCGGTGCAGATCCTGGTGTGGCCCGTCGGCTTCCTCTCCAACGCCATCGCCTCCCCGGAGTCGATGCCGTCCTGGCTGGGCGCGATCGTGGAGTGGAATCCGATGTCGGCGACGGCCACAGCGGTGCGCGGCCTGTTCGGCAACCCCGGTGCGGTGGGCGACTCATGGGCCGCGACGCACGCAGAACTGCTCGCGGTGGCGTGGCCGGTGGCCCTGGTGGCGGTGTTCTTCCCGCTGGCAGTGAAGCGGTTCAGGGGCCTGAGCCGCTAGCGGACACGGCTCCGCCCCCGGGCCGACCGGTTCGGCCGGGAGCGGAGCCTCCCCGCAGACCACGGGGAGCAGGAGAGGGCGCAGAAACCCTCGCGCCGCGACGCGACGGCGGCCCCAGGCAGCCCCGCGCGATCCGTACAACAGTTTTGGAGAGACCACGAGCATGGCCCCGAGGACGCACACCCCCCGGTCGCAGTCGTCCGTGCCGCACACTGCCGACAGCCACGGCCCGATCCGCGTGCTCGGCGCGCGGGAGAGCAACCCCGAGGACGTCGGCATCGAGATCCCGAAGCGCCGGCCGGCGGTGTTCACGGCCCCGGCCCTGATGGCCGCACACGCCGGTGAACGGTCCGTCAGGCGCGGCGGGACCGGCGTGACCGGCACCTCGCAGCACAGCGTCGTCAAGCAGGTCGCGGAGACCGCTGCGTGTACCGCCCCGCACCTGTGCGGTGCACCAACTCCCCAGGGACGGGGCAAGCGCCGTGTGGACGGTGGACGTTGACCGGACAGACGAACCAGGGGGCGGAACAGATGGTGTGGATGTCGCGTGAGCAGGCCGGCCTGCTGGCACAGTGCGCGGTGACCTTCGAGCCGGGCGATCCGGCGCGTACCGGAAGGCTCGTGTTCCGGTACCCCGACGGCCCGGCCGGCTCCGGCCTCGCCGCACAGCCGCCCTTCGGCGAACCCGGCGAAGCCGACCTGGTCACCGCCGACGGCGGCACCCTCGCGGTACGCCGCTGCCCGGTTCTGCGCCTGACCGTCGCCCAGGCACTGCCCACCCTCACCCTGGCCCGCCGGCTCCACACCGAAGCGACCGCCGACGGGACCGCCGACGGGACCGCCGACGGGACCGCCGACGGGACCGCGAACGGGAAGGCGAACGGCACCGCGAACGGCACCCTCAGCCCGTCCGCCGCGTTCTGGGGCGCCGCCACCGCCCTCGGCCTGCACCTCGCCGCCCGCAAACGGCTGCTCCCCGGCGTTTCCGCCACCGGCTACGACACCTGGCGCGCCGGCCCGCTCGCCGCGGAGGACGTCCGGCGCATGCGCGAACTGGCCGCCGCGGCACCGGCCGAGGCGCTCGCCGTCCCCCTGCCCGTCCCGCCGGGCGGCCCGCTGCTGCTGCCCGACGCCACCGTCCTGCTCCGCTCCTTCGTCGACGCGGTCGCCGACACCCTGCCGCGCACCGCCGCCGCACCCGCCGCGACCGGCCGCCCGGCCTTCGCCGCCGTCGAACCCCAGTACGTCCCCCAGCTGCGCGCCTGGGCCGAGGAGATCTCCGCCGGCCTCGACTCGGGCGTACGGCTGGCCCTGCGCCTGGACCTGGTGCCCGCCGCCGGCGACGGCGAGCCGCCCACCCTGCGCCTGGTACCCCAGGTGTCCAGCCTGGCCGACCCGACCCTCAGCGCCGACGCCGACGAGCTGTTCGCCGCGGTTGGGGCAGCCGGGTTCGGACCGCGGGCCCAAGCCGACACCGTCCTCGCCGTACGGCGGGCCGCCGACGTCTGGCAGCCCCTGTCCCGCCTGCTGCCGGTGCCCTCCGCCCTGGACCTCGCCGACTGCGAGGTCCGGGACCTGCTCGGCGACACCGCCGGCCGGCTCGCCGTCCACGGCGTCGAGGTGCTCCGGCCCGCGGAGGCCGTCCGTTCCCTCACCAGCCGTGCCGTCGTCGGCGGCGAGCGGACCCCGCCCACCGACCTGCGGTCCTTCTTCGGCGGTGGTGGCACGGTCGACCTGCGCTGGCAGCTCGACCTCGACGGGGAAGCCCTCACCGACCAGGAGACGGCCGAGATCGCCGCCGCCGACCGGCCGCTGGTCCTGCTGCGCGGGCAGTGGGTGTTCATCGGCGCCGACCTCGCCCACAAGGCCGCCGAACGCGACCTCGAACCGCTCACCGCCATCGAGGCGCTCGCCGTCGCCCTCACCGGGTACACCGAGATCGGCGGCAAGCAGGTGCGGGTCGCGTCCAGTGACTGGCTGCTCGCCCTGCGTCGACGCCTGGCCGAACCCGACGGCGGCAACGAAGCGGTCGAGCAGCCCGCCGCGCTCGCGGCCACCCTGCGCGACTACCAACTGCGCGGCCTGCGCTGGCTGGACCGCCTCACCTCGCTCGGTCTCGGCGGCTGCCTCGCCGACGACATGGGCCTGGGCAAGACCGTCCAGCTGATCTCGCTGCACCTGCTGCGCCAGGAGCACCCGGACAGCGCCGGCCCCACCCTCGTCGTCTGCCCCGCCTCCCTTCTGGGCAACTGGCAGCGCGAGGTCGGCACGTTCGCCCCCGGCACGCCCGTGCGCCGCTACCACGGCCCCGACCGGACCCTGGACGGCGCCGACTCGGGCTTCGTCCTGACCACCTACGGCACCATGCGCCTGGACGCCGAGCGGCTCGGCGCACACCGCTGGAGCACGGTCGTCGCCGACGAGGCCCAGCACGTCAAGAACCCGCACTCCGGCACCGCGAAGGCGCTGCGGCTGATCCCCGCCGACGCCAGGATCGCCCTGACCGGCACCCCGGTCGAGAACAACCTCTCCGAACTCTGGGCCGTCCTCGACTGGACCACCCCCGGACTCCTCGGCGGCCACGGCCACTTCCGCAGCCGCTGGATCGCCGCCATCGAGGCCGAACGCGCGGAACGCGCGGAGTTCGGACCGCCGCCGGGGGAGGAGGGGGAGTACGGCCCCACCGCACGGCGACTGGCCGAACTGGTCCGGCCGTTCCTGCTCCGCCGCAAGAAGTCGGACCCGGGCGTCGCCCCCGAACTCCCGCCGAAGACCGAGACGGACCGCCCGGTCTCCCTCACCCCCGAGCAGCGGACCCTGTACGAGACCCGGGTCCGTGAGGTCATGGCGCAGATCAAGGCCACCGAGGGCATCGCCCGAAGCGGTCTGGTGCTCAAGCTGCTCACCGGCCTGAAGCAGATCTGCAACCACCCCGCGCAGTTCCTCAAGGAGACGGAGGGCACCCGGCTGGCCGGCCGTTCCGGCAAGCTGGAACTGCTCGACGAACTGCTGGAGACCATCATTTCCGAGGGTGGGGCCGCCCTGGTCTTCACCCAGTACGTCACCATGGCGCGGCTGCTGGAGGCGCACCTGCGCGAGCGCGGCGTCCCCACGCTGCTGCTGCACGGCGGCACCCCGGTGCCGCGCCGCGAGGAGATGGTCCGCCGGTTCCAGGACGGGGAGGCGCCCGTCTTCCTGCTGTCCCTCAAGGCCGCCGGCACCGGACTCAACCTCACCCGCGCCGACCACGTCGTGCACTACGACCGCTGGTGGAACCCGGCGGTGGAGGCCCAGGCCACCGACCGCGCCTACCGCATCGGGCAGACGCGCACCGTCCAGGTGCACCGGATGATCGCCGAGGGTACGGTCGAGGACCGCATCGCCGTCCTGCTCGAAGCGAAGAAGGGCCTGGCAGACGCCGTGCTGGGCTCCGGGGAGCAGGCACTGACGCAGCTGACCGACGACGAGCTGGCCAACCTGGTCGAACTGAGGAGTGCGGGATGAGCGGGGACGAGAGGGGCGCGCGGGGCTTCCCGGCCTTCGCCGCGCGCCGGGGCAGCCGGGCACGCGGCCAGTCCTGGTGGGGCAAGGCCTGGGCGGACGCGCTGGAGGGCACCTCGCTGGACGAGGAGACGCTGAAGAAGGGCCGGGCCTACGCGCGGACCGGCCGGCTCGGACCGATCACGGTCAGCCCCGGGCGCATCTCCACCACCGGTTACGAGGGCGACACCTCGTTCAGGACGGTGCTCACCCTGGAGGAACTCGACGAGGACGCGTGGGAGTTGCTCTGGGAGAAGGCCGCCGAGCGGCCGGACGTCGCCGATGAGCTGCTCGCCGGTGAACTGCCGCCCGACCTACTGGAGGCCGCCGAGGACGCACGGGTTCGGCTGCTGCCCGGCTACGGCGACCTGGAGGCGGACTGCGCATGCGAGGCGTTCGAGCACCCCTGCAGGCACGCGGCCGCGCTCTGCTACCAGGTGTCCTGGCTGCTGGACGAGGACGCGACGCTGCTGCTCCTGTTGCGGGGGTGCGGCGCGCAGGAGGCGCGGGAGGAACTGCGGTCCGTCCTGCTGATGCAGGCGATCGTCGGCGCTCCCGGGGACGAGGACGCCGACGGGGCGGAGGAGGAAGCGGAGACCGGTTCGGAGGCCGGTACGGCGCAACTACCGGATGGCACTCCCGCCGAGGAGGTCTTCGGCCGCGAGCCGGCAGCACTGCCCGAGCTGCCGCCGCTGCCCGGGCCGCCCGTCCGGCAGGACGCGTCCTCTGCCGGGGCCGGGGCCGACCCGCTGGAGCAGCTGGTCACGGACGCGGCCGTGCGCGCCCGCGAGCTGCTTGCCTACACCCACGGTTTCACCGCCGAGCCGCCGGTGCCGCTCGACCTCTGGCGGGACTGCGTACGGATCGCGGCGACCCGCCCCGGGGTACGGGTCCTGGCCCGCGTGCGGGAGGCCTGCGGCAGCCCGGAGCAGCTGGACCGGGCGGCCGAGGCGTGGCGGCTGGGCGGGAGCGCCGGGCTGGACGTGCTGGAGGAGGCTTGGACGCCGCCGCGGCAGGACACCGCCCGGGCGGGCACCGCGCTCACCGCGGGCTGGGAGCAGAACGAACTCCCCGAGCTGGAGGTGCGGGAGAACCGCTGGACGCTGGTCGGCAGCGGGCTCCAGCTCCGCTACGGCCGGGACGGCCGCTGGTACCCCTACCGGCGGGAGGACGGCCGGTGGTGGCCGGCCGCCGCACCGCACCACGACCCGGCCGAGGTCCTCGCCGAGCTCCTCGACGGCTGAACCGCCGGGCACCGTGTGCGCGGCGGGCCGGTGCGAGGGCCGGGCCGTCCTACTTGGCGAGGCCGTAGCCGCCGACGCCGGCGTACACGGTGTCGGCGACGTGGCGGGGGGCTGTGTCGGTGGTGGTGGTGACGGGCGGTTCGATCCCGTTCTGGTCGCGCAGGTTGAGGGTGGTCGAGCCGCCGCCGTCCATGTTGACGGCGTCGACGAGGTTGAGCGCCTTGAGCAACTGGGCGAGCTCACTGCGGGTGGCTCCGGCGGCGAGGGGCGCGGTGCCGCCCTTCTGCCCCTCGACGGTGACGAAGAAGAGGTGGCCGAAGCCGTCCGCGCCGTCGGCGGTGCGCCAGGCCCGCGCGGTGTCGTCGGCCGGCTGGTAGACGACCGAGGCGTCGCGGATCAGGACGTCGCCGACGGGGGTGGCGTACACCGCCGGGTCGATCGGCCGCTCGACAGCGCCGGCCGGGGCACGGCCGAGCCAGGTGTCGGCGACGGCGTCGCCGAAGCGGGTGTCGGTGATCACCGTGTGCAGGGTGACCGGCTTGCCGGCGCAGGCGTTGTCCCAGAGCCAGGTCGCGCCGTCGCCGGTGCCCTCCAGGGCCCGCCCGCCGGGCGGCACGTCGTGGCCGCCGCGCGGGGCGTCGGAGACGATGCCGCCGGGGGTGGCGCCGGGGCGGAAGCAGGCGGTGGCCACGCCTGCCGAGTTGAACAGCACTTCGACGCCCGGGTCGTCGTCGGTGGTGGTACCGGTCTGCTTGAGCACGTCGGGAGCCGGCGTCCTCGCCCCGAACTCGGGGGTGAACTCGACGACTTCCGACGGGTCGAAGCAGACGCCGCCGACGGCCGTCACGTCCGTGTTCGTGGGGTCGGTGTTGCGCAGGCAGTGGCCGGCCCGGCCGGGGAGCCGATTGACGCCGTCGACCTTGCGGCTGACGGTGGCGTCGTCGGAGAGCTGCACGGTGAGCTTGGTGCCGAGCTCGGTGATGTAGGGGCGGCCGTTCTGCAGCATCAGCACGGAGTTGGCCGGGCGCAGCCCGACGGCCTTGCCGGTGACGGGGTCGTAGACGTAGCGGCCTCCGCCGGCCTCGCTGAGCAGCCGCCCGTTCTTCATCGAGGTGCCGCCGAGGTCGCCGAGGTAGATCCGGTTGGCCTGGTCCAGGACCACGCCGTCGTCGAAGTAGCCGCCGTTGACCCCGAGGTAGGGGCGTCGGCTGGTCACGCCGGTGGTCTGCTCCAGCATCTCCTGGACGGTCTGCGTGGTGTACATGCCCTGGCCGATCGAGCCGTCGAAGGTGATCGGGGCCCGGCTCGGGTCGATGTCCATGACGTTGACCGTCCACGACCGGTCGGCGTCCTGGTAGACGGTGCGGGTGATCCCGGGGAAGGGCGTGGTGGTGGCGGCCCGGGCGAGGGTGATGCCGCCCAGGACGATGTCGGTGTCCGCCGCGCCGGCCAGGCCGCTGCCGGGGACGGCGAGGACGGAGGCCGCCAGGCCGAGGGCGGTGGCGGTCCGGATCGCAGCGGCCCGCCGCACGAGGGTGTGCTTCATGAGAGGGCACGGCCTGCCCGGCGACCGCGAGCAGTTCGAGCAGGCCATGGCCGCCGCCCTCGACGCCTCCCCGATCGGCGACCTCGCCGCTGTCGCGGAGGTCATCGCCACCTACCGCCACCGCCTCGTCCTGCACATCGACGAGCACGCGATGGCTGCCCTCGCTGCCCCCATCGGCAGGCGGAAGCGGACCCCGGCCGCTGATGCCTTCGCCCGGCTCCGCGCCGCCGGCGGCAACCGGTGACCGACCAACCCGGACAGCCGGCCCCGCTGCACGTTTTCCTCTCCGACGCCGCCGAGCACGCGCAGGCCGTCAGGAGCCGCGGTCAGTCCGACGTGATCGGGGCGCCGGGGTCGTCGTCCTGTCGCGCGATGGTCAGTGTCCACTGCGGGAACTGCGTCACGGGTATCGCGGATGAGGCGGCGAAGTCGGGGCGCAGCGACGCGGCGGGGAGGAACGCGACGCGGCAGCGTCTGCACAGCCAGGTTGCCCGCCACACTCGGTGAAGCTGCTGCCATTGGTCGTAGGTCTGCGGCCACTGGTTCGCCGTTTCGCTCCGACGGCGTCGATGGTGGGAATGGACGATGAGTCCGATGCCCAGCAGGATCGCGGCGATGAGGGATGCGCCGTAGTGGTAGCCGGCTTGGTACGCGGCGTCGGAGCTGCCGCCGCCGCCGTCGGCGTCGGTGAATAGCGTGGGCAGTCCCATCAGGCCGAAGAGTCCAGCCAGGACGAAAAGGGTGATTGCGGCCCCGGCCGTGCCTCGGGGCTCGGGTGGCATCGACAGCAGTTCCTGCGTCGGCGGGTCGAAGGGGTGGTCGGGGTCCAGCAGGGCTTTCCGCACGGTGATGGTTTCGTCCGCTGCGGCGCACGTTGGGCATGTGACGGTCATCGAGAGGTGGCTCCGGAGGTGATGCACGGTGTACGGGGAAGAGCACGTAGTACGGAATGGGGAACTGACTGCCCGTGTGACCGACCCCGGAACCGGAAGGGGGGAGCTATCCCCGCGAGCGCTGGGCGGGGACTTCCCGACCGTTTAGCGGGCGTCGGCTTCGTCGATCAGGTACTGGAGTTCGTCGAAGACCTGGAGCACGACGACGACCAGGACGTGGTCGGCGACCACGAACTCCACCACGACACCGGGTGCGGCGTAGGCCTTCCGCAGGTGCTCGTCAGGGCCGATCGGCGCGGTCGCGGTCTTGTGGTACGGGTCGCGGGCAAGAACGCCCAGCGCACGCTCCAGGAGGTCACGACGTTCAGCGGGCAGAGTGTCGATGGTCGCCTTCGCCTCGACGGTGTATTGCACGCGGTACGTCATGCCCGACACGATAGCCGGGGCAACGCCCGGGCGGGAGTGGTCCCCGAGCGCGGGAGCAACTCGACCGGTTGCCCTGCCGGAGGGGGCGTGGTTGGTACGAATGCTGCCTGGCCTCCGCGAAGACCATCCCGGTCCGGGTCCGGGTCTGGGGCGGGGCCGAGGAATCCCGGTCTCAGCACGGGAGCAGCTCGACGGTGCCGAGAAGCTACGCGGCCTTGGCGGTGACGTACTGGGCACGGTGGGTGCGGGCCCTTGCTACCGTGAACAGGCATGGGCTTCTTGCGCGCTGTGCCGACGTCGAGGGGCTGTACGTGGCGCCGGTGCCGCCGCCCCGGGAAGTCGTCACCCTGCGCGGCTGCTCCCGCGACAGCCCGCTCGTCGAACTGGCCCGCCGCCCCGCCGCCCTGCCGCCTTGCCGCGGCGCAGCGGCTCCTCGGCGACCTGACGGTGGACGTCATCGACGCCGACGACCTGACATCGCCCACCTCGGTCGAACTCGTGGACGTCTGCGTGATCACCCATCACCCCACGCCCGGCGCCCCGGAACGGGTTGACCTGGTCCTCGGCGCTGGTACCGAGAACACCATGTACGGGGCCCTGGCCGTGCCCGAGGCCCCGACCTCCTACCGCTTCGAGGTTCGGCCGGCGCACAGGTCCAGCGCCGGACCGATCGGCACCTGCCTCGAAGCACGCGGACTGTACCCGCAGCGCCCGCCGCGGCCGGAGCCGATCCACCTCATCGGATGCGAACCCGGCGAGGCACTGCTGGACCGGCAGAAGGATCCCCGGCCCCGTCCGTGGGAGGCCGTGTGGCTGGCCGCGCTGGACGGCGACGGGCGGGTCATGCACCACCTCGGTGTGGACATCGACATCACCGACGTGCGGCCCTCCGTCCTGGGCGGGACTCTCCTGCGCGCTCGGGCCCCGAGGCTGCGGGAGGCTCGGGGAACTGCTCGAAGTCCTCGGCGGCCAGATCGCCGATCACGGCAACCCGACTGTTCAGGCCGGCACCGACGCAGCGACATGTCGTCGCGGGGCCGGCTCCTCGACCGGTGGACATCGGCGATCGTCATGCCAGCGCGAGAGCCCAGGAGAGCCGCCGCCGCGATGCAGGGGGCGAACTGCCTCCCCGGAAGACCTGTCGGCCGCCGCACTCCCGGGGCGGCTCCTCGTCGAAGACCTCGGCCTGAGCGTTGAGTTGATGAAGTTGAACTCGTGATGTCGGCGGCTGACTCGTCGGAAGTCGGCCCGTCGCGCGAGCGGGGACGGACCGACGGTTCTCAAGGCAGCCGGCTGAACCAGCGCACGATGTCCGCCGTGGCGGCGACGTTGGAGCCGAGGTGCCTGGAACCGGCGAAGTCCGGGGTACCGAGGTCGACGACCGCCGCGTTCACGCCGTGCGATTGCAACGTGGCCTCGCAACGGTCTGTGTTGGCGTTGGCCGCCTGCTCGTCCGCGTCGGCCACGTACAGGCGGACCGGGACGCGTGGCGCCCAGTCGCAAGTGCTGTCGGCCACCCGGAGTGCCCTGGCCAGGCGGCCGGTCGGGTGACGCAGCATCTCGAAGCCGTGTGGGGTGAGCAGTGCGTCGATGGTGTCGGGCGTGCCGGCGAAGAGTTGTGGGCCGGTGTGCGAACCGTCGAAAAGCGCCTCGATCGTGCTGTCGTACGGCGCCTGGAAGACCTCGCCCGGGGAGTCGTACAGATGGTGCAGCCGGTTCCATGCGACCAGAAGGTATGCCGAGTACAGCACACTTGATTTCGGCTCGAGAGAGCCGTCGAGCAGTGCCGGCAGCTCGGCGTACCGGAAGTCGTAGGCGCCGCTGATCGGCGCGACGGCTTGGAGCCGGAACCATCGGTCGTCACCGGCCTGGAGTGTCCGCGCGAGTCCCATCGCCGCTGAGGCACCCTGGGAGAACCCGGTGACCAGCACGTCGTGGCCCAGCGCTCGGCCCGTGCTCGGGACGAAGGCGCGGGCTGCCCGGAGCATGTCCAGGGAGGCGGTCGTCTCCGATGGCACATCCATCCAGGGGTGGAGTCCCGGGCCGGTGCCCAGACCGATGTAGTCCGGGGCGACCGAGGCGAACCCGGCGGACGCGTACGTGAGGGCGGGCGAGGACACGAACCCCGCCTTGACCGTGGAGGAGGGGGCGTCGGACCGGTAACTGGTCGTGCCGTGGGTGAATGACACCGTCCGCAACTCGTGTTCGCCGCCGCGGGGCAGTACCAACAACCCGCTGGCGGTGATCGGCCGACCGCTGGGGTCCACGGTTCGGTACACCAGCCGGTAGGCGTCCACTCCGAACCGGACTGTGCTCGCGTCGTACCTGACGGCGGCCAGTGCCGTGGCGACGTCCTCCTTCGTGGCCAGGGTGGTCGTCCGGTGAGCGGAAACCAACCGTCCACGATCGCCCGGGTGCACCGTGTCCGCCGGTGCGGCCCCCGTCGTCACGGTCGCAGCGGCCAGGACGGTCAGGACTGTCCCGGCGTTCAGCCGACGAAGCACGGATCGTAATCTGCCTGCCTGGTATGTGGTTTTCATGTCATCGACGCTACGTACGGTCACCCTCGTTCCACAGTCCGGCCAGCGGGCGTATCCGTCCTGTGGCTATCCCCACCGCGACACCGGACGCGCGCAAGGGGGCGGGCGACGGTCGGCTGACCGCCGTAGGCTCCGCCTCGACGGTCCTGTGGGCGGAGGGCCATCACCGTCCAGCGACCGACGCTGCGTTCCACCGACGCCGCCGCCCGAACCCTGACCTGCCCGGAGCGCGGCCGCCGCGCCGACCACGCCCGGCTGCGCGCCGGGTCCGCCGCGCAGAGCGCACTGATGGCTCAGCCGGATCTCACGAGCGAGCGCACCCTCACCTGGTGGCACGACACGGGCGAACCCGGGGTCGAGCGTCTCGGACTCACCGTGACCTCGGGCGGCTGGCCGGCCTGGCTCGACGACCCAGCCCAGACGGTCTGACCGGCCAGCCCAACCCGGCGCCGCGAGCCCGCCTCGCGGCGCCGGATCCGTCGCCGGATCCGTCGCCGGACACCGCCCGCGCCGGCGAGCGCACGCAGGAAGGGGAACCGCATGGAGTGCCGCCCGATGGACCTGGCCGTCTCCAGCGAGCACGCCCAGCACGGACTGTCTTCGGCCACGAGTCGTGGCTCTGGTTCAACCTATTGCCGACCGCGCACTCCGGCCGCTGCCGCCAGCCGGAACTGAGCGATTCGCAGGCCGGGAACAGGCTCGACAGTGCCGATCCGGGAGAATCCGTGACGCTCGTAGAGCTCCACGGCCGGGCGGTTGTCGGCACCGGTACTCACCAGAACGGCCCGGCCCGGAAACATCTCGCTCGTGAGGTGCTGCAGGAGCCTGGAAGCCAGCCCGCGACGGAACCACGGCGGATCGACGCACACCCGGTCGATGTCGACCGCATCCTCCTTGTCGAGCTCCTGCCAGGCGATGAACGCGACGATCCGGCCATCGACCGCTGCCCCCAGCCACCGCAGCGGCTGGACACGCATCTCCTCCAAACCCTCGCCCAGAGCGGGGATACCGGCGAAGCCGATCAACTCCGCCTCGACTGCGTAGGCGCGGTGGCCGATCCCGTGCACGGCTGCCGCGACCGCATCGTCCAGCAGGGACAGCTCGCCGATCACGAGTCCGGGAATCCCGGTCGACGACTGGCCTGGGCGCGGGAGCGGCTTGGTGTAGCAGCGGCTGGGCTGCTTGCCCTGGTGTGGCGGGTGGTTGGGGATGGGGGTGTAGCCGGCGCGGGTGCAGAGGGCGATGGCCTCGGGCTGGTGGACTCCGGTTTCCAGGCGGATCTCGGGGTGTCCGAGGGCGGTGGCGGTGCGTCCGGCCTCGGCGAGCAGTCGGGTGGCGATGCCGTGTCCGCGGGCGTCGGGTGCGACGTACATGCGTGTGAGCTCGGCCGAGCCGTCGGGGAGCGGCTGGACGGCGCAGCATCCGACGGGGCGGCCGTCGGCCTGTGCCAGCAGGAAGCGGATGCCGGGGTGGAGGTGGGCGCCGCCGGTGCAGGGCTCGTCGGGGTAGCGCGCGGCGAGGTCGGCGTCGAGGTCGCGGACCAGCTGCAGGACTCTCGGGTCGTCGGGTGCGGCTTGGGTGATGGTCAGGTCGTGGGTGGTCACAGGCTGTGGTGCCTTTCGAGGACGAGGTCCAGCCGGGTTTGCGCAGGACGCGCCGCCGGAGGTCCGGCGGGTAGGCGTCGGGGTCGGTCACGGCGGTGAGGGCCAGGCCGCCGGGCAGGCGACCAACGCAAGAACCCGTGATGGCAGGTTCGATGTTCGTGGAGGAGTCCGGGGCCGGGACGGGCGGCGAGTCGGAAGGGTGATCAGACCGTGTCGACCGGTCGCCGACCACGACGGGCTCGGGCTCGGAGGGCGGTGCGGGCTTCGCCGAGGTCACGGACACGGGCGAAGACGCGCACCGGGCCGGTGGTGGGGTGGAGGTGCAGCCTTGCCAGCCCCGTATCGGCGCAGATCAGCGGCCGGTGACAACGGCCGGGGGCTGCTCCGTACGGGGGTGGCGGGGTGCGGTCCCCGGCCGTACCGGAGGGGCCGGGGCACTTCGGTGCTCAGCGCGGCGGGTCGACCTTCTCGACCGGGCCGAAGTCGCGGAAGGTGCCGTGGGTGCGCACCGGGATGCCCCGCAGCTCGGTCTTCCGGTCGTAGCGGACGGTGCGGCCCTGGGCGTCGATCCACTGGTCGAGCAGGAAGCTCTCCACGCCCTTGCTCTTGAGGATCTTGTACTGCTCGGGCTCCACGGCCTTCATCGACTCCAGGCCGACCGTGCCGGACAGGTGGTAGCACGGCGTGCCCTCGCAGTCCTCCATCCCCGTGTGGGCGGAAGGACCGAGGGCCAGCAGCGCCTTGGCGTAGCCGTGGTAGTCGGCGATCCGGTCACCGAGCGGGGAGGTGCGCCAGCTGCTGCCGCTCTTGATGTAGGTGGTGCCGTCGTCGGTGACGACGACCGTCGGGCCGTCGCTCCCGCTGCCGATCACGTCGTTGCCACCCGCACTCATGGACTCGGCGAGCCGGCCGGAGCGGACCGGCCCGTTGAGGTTCACCCGGGCCTTGGTGAGCGCGCTGATCGGGCCGCCTTCGGTCGTGAAGTCCTGGGTGGCCGCGTACGGCGTCTTCTCCGCGAGTGCGAGCGCCTTCTCCGGGTCGATCACCCCGCCCGCCGTCGTGGCGACGGCGGTGGGCGTGGGCGTCGCGACGGCGGTGGGTGTCGGCGTGGCGGTCGCCGTGGACGTGGAGGCCGGCACGGCCCCGGGCGCGGTCGAGGACGCGGCCGGCGCCGCGCCGTCGTTGCAGCCCACCAGACCGACGAGGGAGACCGCCGCGGCGGCGACGGCGAGCACAGTGGAGCGGCGCATGATCAGGAGAACCCCCGGTCGAACGAAGAGACGGGGAATCCTGACACATCACCTGGTCCGCGATCGAACCGTTTTCCCGTCGGGGCCGCTCTCCTGACGGCAGACCGACGCGACGCCCGCGTCCAGGCCGACCCCTCCGCCCCGGGCGGAGCACCGGCGTACTCGGCGGGCGTCGCCCACCCGGTGGGCGACGCGTCGAGATGCGATCCGGGACAAGACCCAGATCGTCAACAGACTCCGCTCCACCTGCGCGAGTACGACCCGGCCGCTCTCCAGGCGGTCCACGGTTCCGGCGCGCCGGGCCTCGACTCCAAGCACGCCCGCGCGGTCCCGGCGCGGCTCCCACCCCGGCGGCGGGTCTTCACGGCCCTGCGCGAGCAGGACGGGCAGCCACGTGATGCTCGGGCGCCGCGCATCGGACGGCCCGGCCGCAGATCACTCCTGATGCATGACGGCCGCGACGGCGCGGTCGCGGACGTCCGCCGAGGGGTGGTGGCGCAGCTCGCGCAACAGGGCCTGCCATTCCTTGGGCCAGCCGAGGCGATCCCCGAAGGCCTCGGTCAGGGCGGTTGCGAACAAGCCGGCAGCCGCGGCGGTGTCCCCGTCCTGTCGGGCGGTGTACGCCAGCGCGTCGAGTGTTCCGGGTGGCGGCAGCGGGCCCGAGGCGGCCTCCCGCAGCAGTGCCAGGGCGGTGAGCGCGGCCGCCGCCGGCCGGTCTCGGTGGGCCTCGGCGAGCGCGTCGAGTGCGGCCGCCAGCGCCTGCGGCCCGGCTGAGGGGTCCACCAGTCGGCGCATCGCGGTCGCCCTGATGCCCGCCAGGTCGGGTTCGGACGCGAGCAGGTCGGCGGCGCCGGCGAGCAGCGGCCGGTGCCGGTCGTCGGCCGGGAGGTCGGTGAGGTGGGCCAGCCGCCGCCGGGCCGGCAGGTCCCGGTCGTCCCCGGAGCGAGGGTCGTCCGTCCGCGCAGCGGCGGCGAGTTCGGCGAGGGTGCGATGCAGGAGGCTGCCGGGGGCGGCGCCGCCGAGCGGGTGGGGCAGTCCGGAGGCGGCGAGCGTGCGGACGGCTCCTGCGGCCTCGCGCCAGCTTCCGCGGTTCGCGAGGTCGGTGACGGCCCGTCGGGCCACGTCCGCGGTCTGCGGGGCCCAGGCGGCCCACCGCGGCAGCGTGGCGAGGGCGGGGGTGGCGACTTCCGGGTCCTGGGCGGCGGCGACGGAGGCCACCAGGTGGGCGTAGCGGGTCCGGTGGGTCTCGGGAAGGTGCCCCGGGTCGGCCCGCAGTACGGCGCGGCGCACGGATGGCGGGGCCTGCCCGGCGGCCTCGGCGAGCAGGTCCCAGACCGGTTCGGCATCCAGCAGACCGGCCGCGAAGGCGACCGCTGCGGCACGCACGTCCTGGTGCTGGCCTTCGGCGCGGTACGCGGCCACCAGCAGGTCGGCGGCGGACCGCGGGGGCAGGTGCTCGGCGGCCAGCCGCACAGCTTCCTTGCGGCTGGTCACCTTGCTGCCCTGTGCCCGGGACAGCAGCTCGCCAAGCCTCTCGGCGAGCTCGTCGGGCGGGGCGAACCGGGCGGCCCGGGTGGCCGCGTACACCGCGACCCGGGCGCGGTCGCCACCCGCGTGGGCCAGCAGGTCGCCCAGCGCGTCGGCGGGCCGGTCCGTCCGGGCCAGTGCGGCGAGCGCCGCCTCGGCGAGCACCACCTCGGCGGAGTCCACCTGGGCGCGGACGACCGCCTCGCCGTACTGCGGGATCGCGGCGGCGGCGTGGACGGCCGCGGCGCGCCCGTGCAGCGGCACGGTGGGGTCGCTCGCAGCCGCGGCGGCGAGGCGGGCGGCGGCCCGCCACTGGCGCGGCGTCCAGCAGCTCGCCGACCAGGTGGGCGGCAGGGTCGCCCGCTGCGGCCGCTTGAGGAACCGCCCGTACGACGGCACGGGGGCGAGGAGTGGGTCGAGCAGGTCGGTGCGCTGCTCGACCAGCACGCCCCGTACCGGCGGCAGGACGGCGGCGGAGGGCTCGAGTTCGAGGATCTCGGCAACCCGGGTGCCGCGGGTGCGCGGGTCGTCCAGCCACAGGGCGGCGGCCGTGGTGAACGCGCCGTCCGACCCGAACCGGAGGGCGTGCAGGAGGAGTTCCTGCAGCTCGGGGACGCCTCGGGCCCGTCGGCCGAACGAGCGGGCCAGGGTGAACAGCAGCCAGTACTCTGCGGTGTCGGCCATGGTGTCCAGCCAGGGCCGCAGGGTCGCGAACACGGAGTGTTCCTGGCCCCGCCGCAGCCGGTGCTCCAGTCGGCCGAGTTCGACCGTGCCGGTCTGCCCGGCGATCCGCCGCAGGCTCCGCAGTGCCCACTCGACCAACTCGAGTCCGCCGACGAGGGCGTGCTCGCGCAGCACCTCGGTGACCAGCCGCTGCAGGGCGGCTCGGGTGGCGTACGAGCAGTCACGGGCGTCGACCGCGTCCTGAACGGCGGCGTCGAGGAGTGGCACCGCCGCCGGGGTCAGCAGCCGGGCGGGCACGTGGACGAGCGCGGTCAGCGCCGCGCAGCGCACCGGGTCCTGCTCGTTGCGCAGCCGCGGCAGCAGACCGAGCGCGTCCTGGACGGCGGCCCGGTCGTCGGAGGCGGCCGCGTTGGCGAACAGGGCCGTCCACGCGGCGGACCGGTCGTCGGCGTCCGGGCGGGAAAGGGCCGCCCGCAGCTCCGGCTGGGCCTCCTCGGTGGGCAGGTAGGCCAGGGCGGGGGCGGTCAGGGCCCAGGAGCGGCCCTCGGCGCGGCGTGCGGCAACCTGCCGCCGCGCCTCGGCATGGCGGCGGGCGTGCGGGAACAGCGGCAGCAGAACGGACAGTTCGGCCTCCCGCGGGAGGGCGTCGGCGTACACGAGGTCGAGGAACACGTCGCGCCGGCCCGGAGGGAGGGCGCGCAGCAGGGCGGCGAAGCAGCGGGGCGCGGCCAGCCAGTGGCGGCCCAAGGAGGAGAGCGAGGGCGGGTCGGCGCGCACCAGCCGGCGCAGCGTGCCGCTGGTGGGCGGCGTGGTGTACGGCCCGACCGCGCCGCGCCGCGGGTCGGCGAGGAGGCGGACGGTGCGTTCGGCGTCCGTGGCGGCCAGCGGCGGCAGGTGATCACGGCGCAGCGGGAGGTCCGGACCGAACCGCTCCATCAGGTCGAGGAGCCGTTCAGGGCGGGCCCGCACGGTGGCACCGAGGACGTCGGCGAGCGCGGGCCACTGCCCGAGCCGCAGCGTCTCGGGGCGCTCGGCGAGGACCTGCTCCAGGTGGTCCAGGACCTCGTCCGGGAAGCGTGCGGCGAGGGGTGCGAGCGGTGCGGCGTGCGCGAGGTCGGGCAGGGTCCGGGCGACGAACGCGGGGCCGCAGGCGGAGAGCAGCCGGGCGGCCTCGGCGTCGCCCCACTCGGCGCGCAGGCGGCTCACCAGCCGCTCGGCGAGCCGGTGCCGTCGGCCGTGCCGGACGACCCGGGCCAGCTGTCGGCGCAGGGCGCAGGAAGCGCCGGTGAACGCCGCCTCGATCGCCTCGTCCGGGATGTCCTGGGTTCGGGCGGCGCGCAGGGCGTACCCGTGGACCACCGGGTCGGGGTCGGTCAGCCGCTCGGTGAGGTAGCCGGTGGCGCGGCCGGCCGACGCGGCGAGCGCGGCCAGCCGCCTGCCGTACACGCCGCAGCGCTCCAGGTCGGACAGCAGCCCGGGAAGCCCGCCGTCGACGGCAAGCACCCGGGCCCTGCGGGCGACGAGCCGTAGGCGCTCCGGGTGGGAGAGCGGGTCGAGGTCGGCGAGCAGCTGATCGGCTTCGTGCGGCATGCGGCCATTCTGGCCGGGCGGAGCGGGTGTCTCCCACCGGATTTCCGTCGCCCGGCCTGGGTGAGCCGGACGGCGGCTACGGCCGACGGCGGGTTCGCGCGGCGCCGGATCGGCGTCCACCACCGCGAGGAACGCATGGACGATGCTCTCCAGCCGGGCGACGCGGCCCGGAAGCGCGGCCCGGGCGGCGCCCTTCAGAGCTGGCGGGAGCAACTCCGGTCCCGGTTGCCGAGGCACCGGCGGGGACGACGGCGAGGCCGGCCAGAGCGGGGGCAACGGCCTGGGGCAGGAACTACCGCCAGTCGACGGCCGCCGAGGCATGGTCGCGGGCCAGACGGAGGGACACCCCCACCTGGCAGTCGGTGACCTCGCCCGCCGTCCCCGTGTACTGGCGCGGCCCACACGCGGACGCGTCGCCGTCCTTGAGGAACCCCGTGCCATCGATGATCAACGCCGTCGGGTCGATGACATCGGCCGTCCTCCATGCCGAGCGGGCCCGGACATGGGCCGGATCCCGTGGACCGGAGGTCACGAAGTGGGCCGGAGCCCGACGGTTGCCATCCTTGCCGAGCCGCACGGCCATCGGCTCCACCGGCTTGCGTCGGCCGCCCAGCAGCAACCCACGCGTGTGCACAAGCCCCCACCTGCGCTGATCAGCACGCGTGAACGCCCCGAACATCTCCGCCGTGAACGCCTCCAGGTCCTCCCGGACCTCAGCCGTCTCCCCAGGTGTCGCACCACACCGACGACACCACCCGACACGAAGGACACGCCACCACGCGTCGACCTGACCAAGCCCTACGAGGAGAAGCACTACGCCAACCCGGCAACGGCCGAACCAGTGAACCTGAAATCCCGTCAACCCGTCCTGACCAGCTGATTAGCAACGACCGCACGACGGGGGAGCCGCAACCCTGCCGGGTCGGCGCAACTTGGCGAAGCACACTGGCTCGGGAACCAATCCGGACGACGAAGGAGCCTGATCATGGCCGATGTCGACGTACTCGTGGTGGGCGCGGGCCCAGTGGGCCTGACAGCGGCGGCCGAGCTGCGGCGGCACGGCGTGGACTGCCGAATCGTCGATCGGCTGGCCGTCCCGGAACCCAATGCCAAGGCCATCGGCGTCCTGCCCCGCACGCTGGAGGTGTGGGATGCCATGGGCCTGGTCCGCGGGGCGCTGGACGACGCGGTGCCGCACCTGGGCCAGCTGGTCTTCATCGACGGCAAGCAGGGCCCCCCGGTCGAGCTGACCCTGCCGCCCGAGATCCCCTACCCCTTCGCCACGCTGCCCCAGTACGCGACCGAGCGGCTGCTCGCCGAGCATCTTGCGCGCTTCGGCACGGAGGTGGAGCGGTCCACCGAACTCCGCTCGGTGGAGATGCGCCCGGACGAGGTCGAGGCCGTCCTCACGCATGCCGGCGGCCGGACCGAACGTCTGCACGCCCGCTACGTCGTGGGCTGCGACGGCGCGCACAGCCTGGTCCGCAAGGCGGCCGGGCTGACCTTCGAGGGCGACGCCTTCCCCGAGCAGTACATGATCGGCGACGTCGAGCTCGACTGGGAACTGCCCGCCGGCTACAGCATGCGGGCCGTGAACCTGGACGCGGACGGTGCGATGGACGACATGCTCGTCTGCATTCCGATGCCGGGCGTTCGGCGGTACTGGCTGTCGATGCTGCGCCCCCGCGCCCAAGCCTGGGGCGAAGACGGCCCGAGCGCGCCGGACGGGATCGCCCTCGGCCTGGAGGACGGCCACGGACCGGACCTCCGCCAGATCCAGGCCGTGCTCGACCGGCTGTCACCGGAGCCGACGACCGCCTCCACGCTGCGCTGGTCCTCCACCTACCGGACCAACCACCGCCTGGTGGACCGTTACCGGAACGGCCGCCTCTTCGTCGCCGGGGACGCCGCGCACATCCACCCGCCGATCGGCGGGCAGGGTCTGAACACCGGCGTGCAGGACGCCTACAACCTCGCCTGGAAGCTGGCCCTGGCCGTCCGCGGTCTGGCCACGGACGACGTGCTGGAGAGCTATCACGCCGAACGCCACCCGGTCGCGCAGGAGGTGGTCGACCGCACCGTCCGCCATGCCCGCACCGTCAGCCACGCCCGAACGGTCGGCCATGCCCGCTCCGGCCTCAGCAGCAACGGGGACGACGCCGAGATGCTGCTGCGGCGCCAGGCCCAGTTGCTGGTCGCCTACCCGAACAGCCCGTTGATCCAGCCGCAGGCGCCGGACGGCACACCCGCGGCCGGTCCCGCCCCCGGCGACCGGGCACCGGACTGCCGCGGCCTGCTGAGCGACCTCGCCACCTACCCGCGGCGGCTGTTCGACCTGCTGCGCACCCCGCGGCACGTGCTGCTGCTGTTCGCGGGCCCGGAGCACGCCTCGGGCAGCGGCGCCGCCCGGCTCGAGGACTGCGCCGCCGAGGCGCATCGCGCCGCCCACGGCCTGCTCGACGCCTACCTGGTCACCGCCGCAGAGGTACCGAAGGACGCCCGCCCGGTCGGCCTGCGCCCGCCGCGGGTGCGCGACGCGGCGGGCGAGTTCCGCGACGCCTATGCGCCGCGTGACGGCGAGGCCCTCCTGATCCGCCCGGACGGCTACATCTCCGGACGCTTCCACCCGGCCGTACCGGAACGCCTGACGGCGCATCTGCGCCGAACCTTCGCCTGACTCCCGCTGCCGCGGGCGGAGCGCCGCCGGTGGAGTGTGGCGAAACCGTCTCCGGTGTCCTGCGCCGGACGGAGGCCGTCGGCGTGGGCCAGGCCCCCGGGTGCGCACCCCCGCGCCGGTCGGTGCGCACCCGGGGCGCCCGACCACCGGGTGGCTCTTCTCGCTGTAGCCGATCAGAGCGGGGTCAGCCAGCGGCGGCGGGGCGGCGGAGGGGTGAGCGTCACCGGCGCCGGTACCGGGACCGGTTGGGGTGACGACTGCTGAGGGGCCTGGCTCGGGTCGGTCACCGGAACTCCCGGAACTC
The DNA here is from genome assembly GCF_040683915.1 of Kitasatospora sp. NPDC093102. Taxonomy (NCBI): domain Bacteria; kingdom Bacillati; phylum Actinomycetota; class Actinomycetes; order Kitasatosporales; family Streptomycetaceae; genus Kitasatospora; species Kitasatospora sp. NPDC093102. The sequence continues at coordinate 26,056 of NZ_JBFBFA010000057.1, forward strand.
GTTGCGAAGAGCACTCCCGCGCCGAGCACCAGTCCTGCGGCGGCCAAGGTGCCGGACGCGGCCTTCGGCATCCGGCCCTTCACCGACACCGGGCCGCGGGCTTCCTGGACCATGGCCGCCGTGGTGTCGTGCAGGACCAGGCGGGTGTCGTCAGCCTGCCGGGTGAGATGGCTGCGCAGGACGCCGTCGACCTGGAGCACCGGGAACCGGCAGGGCCAGTACGCAACGAGAGCAACAGCGGCGCTGATGACATTCAGCGTGACCGTGGCGATCCCGAACCCGAGCGGAGCCTCGGCGGCAAACGGGACCGTCACCCCGTCGAACCCGAGGACGATCCCGGCCTCCGTGTCGAGGGACTCGAAATCCGCTGGCGGGCCGATCTTTCGCACCCGTAACATCCGAGCCCCCATCCCCGTCCGTCACCCCGAAGGAGCGCGCCCCATGTCCGTGGACGCCGGCCTGTACCTGCGCTGGCCCGAGGACCGGGCGCCGTCCGCCGAGGAGCTCGCCGAACTGTTCGGCATCACCTCCCGCAACGGGTCGGGCATCTGGGAAAAGATCGTCTCGGCCGATGGCCGCAGCAGGATGTGGGTCACCGTCTCCACCAACCCGAGCGACCGCGTCGACCCCTCCCGCACCTTCGAGCACGCCTACGACCACTGGCTCCACCTCTCCCCTTCCAAGAGCGCTCCGTACCCCGAGGACACGTTCGCCGTGCTCCGCGCCCAGTGCCGGGAGATCATCGCCCGGCTGCGCCACACCGGGCTGGTGGAGAGCGCCTTCTACGTCGACGCCGACAGCCTGACCAGCTACTGGACCGACATCCGGTCGGCCCTCGGCCCCGAGCCCCTCCCGGCCGTCGAGCTGGACGTCTGGTGGGCCGCCGAGGCCCCCACCACGTCCACGCTCCCCACCGGCCTCACCCCGAACCTGCACCCGGCCCCGGCCGACCCCGTCCGGACCGCCCGCCTCATCCCCGCACTCGCCGAGGCCTCCGGCATCCTGTGGGACATCGCCTACCGCGCCGGCGAACTGCCCGTCCGGCACACGGCCCGGTTCACCGGTCACCACGTCACCCCCGAGGAGCTCGACGCCTTCTCCGACCGGCTCGCCGCCGAACTGGCCAGACCCGGCGAACAGATCGACGTCGCCCTGTGGGTCAACGACCGCCTGTGCCGCTACGAGGTGGCCAACCAGCCCGTAACCGACCTCCAGGTGTGCTGACTCCGATCGCAGGGGAGCCGGCCCGGAATTCCTCGGTGGCGGGACACTTCCGCGATTACGGCCCCGCGCCGATCGACGGCGAGTGGACCGCACTGGTATTCGCCAGTGACAGCGGGGGTCATCTGTTCGCGATCGGTGACAGCGGACCGCAGTCCGGGCACTCAACGGCCTTCGACGGGGCCCCGGCGCACTTCCTGGCCGGAGCCGTCGCCGAGCGCCTGCCGGATCGTCTTGCTCGACGTCGCCTGCGGGCGCAGCAGCCGCTGGAGCGGGTCCGCGGTCGCCGGCCACAACGTTCAGGACGCCGGGCGCAGGTCGTCCTGGTCCTTGAGGACAGTCACCTGCTCGCCGTGGGCGACGTACGAGACCACCCCACTCCACCGGCCGTCGGCGTCGCGCCGCCACTCGGTGAGGAGGCCGTGCAGCCACTGCTCGTCCACCCGGACCAGGCAGGGCTTGGTGGTACTGGTCGGCCGGTAGGCGGGGAAGCAGGGAATGCACGCGCCGCGTCCCTGCGCCATTGCGTCGGCCAGCGCAACGCGGGTGGGCTCGTGCGCCTCCCTGCCGAAGCGGGCGGCGCGGGCCTGCCCGTCGGCGAGCGCCTCGCACGCCACCGAGCGGTGGAACACCGAGCCGCCCCGGGTGGTCCAGACGGATGCGGTCAGACCCCGGGGAACCGGCTTGCAATGACCGCACTGCCCGACTATCAGTCCGTGATCACAGCGCTCGTCAGCCATGACTGCATGGTGTCTCCGGCCCGGCAGGAGGTCAATGACGTTCCGTCAGGTTGATGTGCCGGACGAACAGTCGAAGACCCGAGAACGAGTCGTGGTACTCATCCTGCACAAGCTGGCGCAGGTCGCCTCTCAGCTCGCCGAAGCCGCCGGCGCCTACGCCGTCATGCTCGGACACGGCACAGAGGCCGTGTCCGGCGCGATCGGCATCGTCGACGGCGGCGCCCTCGCCGCGAACGGCGTGGTGGAGTGCGGCACCGCAGTCCCGTGCCCGGCCGGGCAGCCGCGGGAAGATCCTGGCGGGCTTCGGTGGAACGGCCGCCCCATGTGCTGCCGAAACCGGAGATCTCAGCAGGTCGAGTGACCGTCCAGGTTCGACGTCAAGCTCAGGGCCAGTCCTCGGTGATGGGATACATGTCGGCGTACGGATTGGGTTCGCCGGTCTGTGGGTCCAGGCCGGCCAGAAGCCGTCGACGTTGCTCGCGCCAGCTGACGAAGGTGTCCGTCTGGTTCCAGAGCGACGCATCGCCAAGTGGGCAGGCGTCGAACCGGCCCAGCATCATGCGGGTGATGAACTGGACCGTGCCGCAGTCGAACAGGGCCCACGGCGACTCGTTCCACGAGTGGTGCCGTCGCCAGGCTACGACTGGCCACTTGTCCGGGTCGGGATCGTTCATGAGCCAGGCCATCTCGTTGGCGTTCATCCCAGAGCCCCAGGGCAGTACGGCATCGGCACCGAGCGTCACGCCAGGGATCCCTTCGTTCTCGTCCCAGAGCCCCCGCAGGCCGGCCGTCATGCTGCCGATGTGACACCCCTCCCACCCGCGCACGTCACTCGGCAACGGGGGCAGGATGACGAGCTCTCCGATGTCGCCCATGCCGTAGGTGTCCAGCAGCGCCTTGTAGTCGCCTGGAAGCTTGGTGTCCAGCAAAGCCTCGGCCGCAGCCCAGTCGATCCGTTCGCCGCCTGCGAGGTCTGCTGGTACAAGGTCGAGCAATACGGCCCGGTCGGGATGAACAGTGCCCACGGTGGATCCCCTTGAGGTCAGTGACCAGCCACCTTAGTCATGAGGGCAGACACCGTTTCTCTGGGCAACCAGGTCAACCGTCTGCCCGCGGTCCTGTTTGCCATGGTGCGGCTTGTGTCCGCAGAGACCGTGTGCGGATCAGCCCGTGTTGGCTCTCCCGGCCTCCCGGCTGACCCGACCACCCGTCGTCCCGCGCCCGCGCAACCGCCCCGCGGCCAGGGCCGGTTGCGCAGGCGTGGGAGCCCCGCACCCCGCTATACACACCATGTATACATGGTGTGTATAGTTCCCGATCATGTCACTCGGACAGATGCTCCTCGGGCTGCTGGAAGCCCAGCCCCGCCACGGATACGACATCAAACGCCTCTACGACGAGCACTTCGGACGCGATCGCGCCCTGCACTACGGGCAGGTGTACGCCACGCTCTCCCGGCTGCTGAAACACGGCCTGGTCGTCGTGGAGGGCGTCGAGGCCGGCGGCGGCCCGGACCGCAAGCGGTACGCGATCACCGACGCGGGCGTCACCGACCTCACCGACTGGCTCACCCAACCCGAGGACCCGCAGCCGTACCTGCAGAGCACGCTCTACCACAAGGTCGTGCTCGCCATCCTGACCGGCCGCTCGGCCGCCGACGTCCTGGACACCCAGCGGGCCGAACACCTGCGGACGATGCGCGAACTGACCCGCCGCAAGCTCACCGGCGATCTCGGCGACGAGCTGATCTGCGACCACGCACTGTTCCACCTGGAGGCCGACCTGCGCTGGCTGGAACTGACCGCCGCCCGCCTCGACGACCTCACCGCCCGCCTGACGGAGACCCCGCGTTGACCACCGCCGAACCCCTGCTCCACGCCCGGGACCTGCACAAGTCCTTCGGCCTCACCCCGGCCCTCGACGGCGCCTCCCTCACCGTCGCCGCCGGCGAACTCGTCGCCGTGATGGGCCCGTCCGGCTCGGGGAAGTCCACCCTGCTGCACTGCCTCGCCGGCATCACCCGCCCCGACCGCGGCACCATCAGCTACCGGGGCCGCGACCTCACCACCTGCTCCGACGCCGAACTGAGCGCGCTGCGGCGCGGCGAGTTCGGCTTCCTGTTCCAGTTCGGCCAGCTCGTGCCCGAACTCACCTGCCTGGAGAACGTCGCGCTGCCGCTGCGCCTGAACGGCGTGCGCCGCAAGGCCGCCGAGGCCCGGGCCGGCGAATGGCTGGAGCGGCTGGAGGTGGCGGACGTCGCCACCAAGCGCCCCGGCGAGGTCTCCGGCGGCCAGGGCCAGCGGGTGGGAGCCGCCCGCGCCCTGATCACCGGGCCCAAGGCGGTGTTCGCGGACGAGCCGACCGGCGCCCTCGACTCCCTCAACGGCGAACGCGTCATGAAGCTGCTGACCCTCGCCGCGCGGGAGAGCGGCGCGGCCGTCGTCCTGGTCACCCACGAGGTACGGGTCGCCGCCTACGCCGACCGCGAGATCGTCGTCCGCGACGGCCGCACCCGCGACCTGGCCGTCGCCCGGTGAGCGCCGCCGACCCGCGCGTGCGCTCGCCGTTCCTGGACCAGCTGGGCCTCGGCACTCGACTGGCCGTCACCAGCGGACGCGACGGCTGGGGCCGACTGCTGCTCACCGCCTTCGGCGTCGGCCTGGGGGTGGCCCTGCTGCTCTTCACCGCCTCCTTCCCCGGCATCGTGCACCACCGCGACCAGCGCCTGTACACCCAGAACGACACCTTCAAGGACGAGGACCTGCCGGCACCCGGCGAGCGGACGGTCCTCGTCGCCGTCGCCGACACCACCTTCCACGGCATCCCCGTACGCGGCCGGATCGTCCAGCCCGAAGGCCCGCACGCGGCCCTGCCGCCCGGGGTGGCCGCCTACCCCGCGCCCGGCGAGATGGTCGTCTCCCCGGCCCTGGCCGACCTGCTCAAGGACCCCGCCAACCAGCTGCTGCGCGAACGCCTTCCCCACCGCGTGGTCGGCACCGTCGCCCCGGCCGGACTGCTCGGGCCCGGCCAGGCCGACTACGTGCTCGGCGGCGACCACCTCTCGGTGGAAACCGGCGCCGTCCGCATCACCGAGTTCGGGCACTTCTCGCCGCCCAAGCCCATGGACCCGAAACTGATCCTGCTCAACGCCGTCGGCCTGACGGTGATGCTGGCCCCGGTCGGCGTCTTCCTCGCCGCCGCCGCGCGCTTCGGTGGCGAACGGCGCGACCGCCGGCTTGCCGCACTGCGCCTGGGCGGCGCGGACCGCCGGATGACCGCCCGCCTCGCCGCGGGGGAGTCCCTGGTGGGGGCCGTCTTGGGCCTGGCCGCGGGCGCCGCGCTCTTCCTGCTCGGCCGCCGGCTGATCGGACACATCCGCCTCGCCGGATTCAGCTTCTACCCCGAGGACGTCGCACCGCAGCCCGCCATCGCCGCCGTGATCGCCGTGGTCGTACCGCTCCTGGCCGTCGGCGTCACCCTGCTCGCGATGCGCCGGGTGGTCCTCGACCCGCTCGGCGTGGTCCGCCGCTCCGGCCCCGGCCGGCGCCGGATCGGCTGGCGGCTGATGCTGCCACTGGCCGGCCTGGCCCTGACGGTGTTCGCCCTCGCACTGCCCGTCCAGGGCGTCCCCGGCGCACTGCCGCGCACCGCCCTCCTCAACTCGGTCCAGGACACCCGCGGTTCGCTCATCGTGGCGGTCGGCGTGCTGCTGATGCTGATCGGCCTGTGCACCCTCCTGCCGTGGCTGGTGGAGGCCGTCACCCGGCGCGCCGGCGGCGGCGGCCTGTCCTGGCAACTGGCCATCCGCCGCCTCCAGTCGGCCCCCGGACCGGCCGCCGCGGCGGTCAGCGGCGTGGTGGTGGCCATCGCCGGGGCGATCGCCCTGCAGACGCTCTTCCTCGGCGTCGGCGCACGCTACGAGGACCTCCCCCGGCACCGGCCCGCCACCGCGGGCCCGTACCAGCAGTCGGTGTCCTTCGCCGGCGGCGCACCCCGGGCCGGCGCCCTCGCCGACCGCCTGGCGCACAGCACCGGGATCGCGGCCACCGCGGCCTACACCGAGTTCGCCCTGGAGAGCCCGACGGCCAAGCCCTGGGAACTGCCCTCGGTACGGATCGCCTCCTGCGCGGTACTGCGCGGCTTCGCGACCCTGCCCGACTGCAAGGACGGCGACGCCTTCGTCGTCCAGGGCCCCGGCAGGAGCCCGGACGCCGACCAGACCCGGCCCGGCACGCCCGTCCACGCCGCCCGCTTCAGCGGCACCGGCGACCCGGCGCCCTTCCCGCTGCCCGCCGTGACGGCCACCGTCGCGGCCGTCGAGGGCGCCGACCCCAACGGGCGCCTCGGCACCGGCCTGCTGCTCCTCACCCCCGCCACCGTCCCGGCCGAGGCGCTGCGCGGGCAGCCGGCCACCGTCCTGGTGTCGCTCGCCGACGGACTGACGGACCCGAAGGAGTGGCTGACCACCGCCGTGATGGCGATCGACCCGCAGGCCCGCGCCGAATTCCCGCTGGAGGACACCCTCGACCCCACCTACCGCGCGGTCAAGCGCCTGCTGACGGCGGGATCGGCGATCACCCTGCTGCTGGTGGCCCTCAGCCTGCTGGTCGGCCAGCTGGAACGCTTCCGGGAACAGCGCCGCGTGCTCGGCGTGCTGAACGCCGTCGGCACCCGCCGGCGCGTCCTGGGCCTGTCGGTGCTGTGGCAGACACTGGTCCCGATGGCGCTGGGCCTGCTGCTGGCGTCCGTCGGCGGCGTCCTGATGGGGGCGGTGCTGCAGTACTCGGCTGGCGTCCCGTCGAACGTGGACTGGGGCTCGATGCTGGCCCTGACGGCGATCGCGGCCGGTGCGGTGCTCCTGACCACCGTCCTCGGACTGCCGCAGCTCCTGCGGCTGATGCGCCCCAGCGCCCTGCGGTACGAGTAGCGGCGGCCGCACGCGAGGGCGCCGTCCACCAGAGGACGGGCGCGATCACCGCCGTGAACGGGACGGTGACCGCGAGGCGTTCCTCCCAAAGCTCCCGGTAGCGGCCGGCACCGCGACGGCGCGGTGCCGACCGCCCGCCGGGGTCACCGGGTCCGACAGGCGTCGATGACGCCGCGGGAGGCCCGGTCACTGAGCGAGGCGCTGGACAACCCGGACAACCGCGCCGCGTACGACCAGCGGGCGAAGGACCGGAAGGTGTGACCGGGCGGGTGATCAGGTGGGTTGGCTGGTGCGGGTGCACCACTCGTCGGTGCCGCGGCCGCGCCGCGGTCTTCTGGCCACCGCAACACCACCCTGACGAGCCGAAGCCGGTATGTGGAACCACGTGCCTGGGCAACCGAGTCGTTTCCGGAGGACGGAAACGTCGAGTTCGACGTCGATGGGGGGCCGGGATGCGCCACGGGTGGCCGACTGACCAGGAGCTGCGGCAGATCTTCCACGAGGAACCGGAGCGTGTGCTCGCGGGCGGGGGACCGCACTCCTGCACCGGGCTGGACGACGACACCGCCGAGGCGCTCTGGGCGATCGCCTCGGCGGAGCCCGCCGACCGCGAGGCTCTGGTGCCGGCCGCCTACCGGGCCTTCGCCGGTCAGCTGGACGGCAGCAACGCGGCTCGCCGGGACGAGGACCTGGAGCGCTGGTTCGAGGAGCGCGAGCAGCGGCGGCAGGGCGAGGCAGGGTGAGGGAGCGGGCTCGTTCTCGTGAGCATCCGGTCCAGGTGTTGCCTCCCGAACCGCTGTCGAAACGCTGCTCTGAGACATGAACAGAGCCGGTGGCCGAGTCGTGCGTCAAGCCCCACCCTCGACCGTGCGTTCAGCCGAAGACGATGGCATGGCCGCTGGAGATGCTCGACTGGCATGCTGCGTAGAGCCGGGCCCAGGCGAACTTCTCGGGCTCGAAGGGGTCGGTGTGCGGGATGTCCGCCAGCTTGGCCTGCTCCACACGGGAGAGCGTTCCGTCCTCGTCGGGATGGATGTCGATCCCCGGCGCCAGCCAAGCCAGCTCGGCCTGCAAGCGCTGGCTGGACCCGACCATTCCGTATCCCAGGACTTCGTCCTCCTCGGGCAGGAACAGCGGGTCACTCATGTCGACCGGCACGTAGTAGCCCCCGTTGTCGGCATGGCAGAGCAGGTGTGACGAGAACATGGTCAGCTCGTCCTGGACCTTCTCCTGGTCCCGGGCGTATTGCTCGGCGTCCACGGCGTGAGCCGGGGTGACAGCCTCCCCGTGCAGCCGCAGGACGAATGCACGGCGCAGGTGGCTCAGGTAGCTGTAGGGAAAGCCTCCGGCGTAGAGGGCACCGCCAGCGGGATCCGTGCCCGGTTCGCGCCAGTCGATGCCCTGCCCGGCAAGTGCCCGGTCGAGCAGGGCGAAGGCGTTCAGGTGGTATTCCCACGCCTCGGGGTCGTTGCGGGCCAGGTCGTTCAACAACCCCACTGTTATCGAGAGTCCCATGCCCGCAAGGATAAGAGAAGGATCTGACAGGGCAGCTGTAGTTCGTCACATAGTGAGCCGAAACGGCCCGGTTTCCTACATGATCGCGTAGCGGACCTGTGGGGCCTTGAAGCAGCCGCACACGATGCGGGGCTGGTGCTGCCGTCGGCGAAGGAAGCGGCGGGTCTCGTGGGCGAGGTGGTCGGCCGATGTGGCCCTGCCTGCGTTGACGTGCCGCTTCAGGTCGGTATTCGTAGCCCGATCGCAACCGTTCGGCCGTGCAGGCCCCACTTGTCGAGGCCGGAGTACATGACGGCACTGCGCCATCCAGGTCTGGCGAAGCACTCGGCCTCGCCCTTGTAGACCGCGACCAACGAGTCTGCACCCCGCCACCACCCATCGGCCAGCCCTTCTACCTCCAGAACCGGCTCGTAGAAGCCGAGTTGAAGGGCATCGACATCCTCGCCGGAGACCTTGGTGATCTGCTTCGCCCACATGGCCGCGTGATGGGCGAGCGCAACCGACTCGACCCATCCTTCGACGCTCGCATGCAGCGGCACCCATCGCTCAGCGTGGATACCGAACTCACCACGGGGACCGATCACGAAGGAGAAGCCCGCTGAGCTCCGCCATATCGAACCCGCTGATGACGAGGCCTGACGGTCAGCCTGAAAGAACCTGTCGTGTCTTCGCCAAACGTGCTCGATGGTCCTCGATCCAATCTGCCGGCGGCGACATGGGCAAGCTGACCGTCACCTGCGACGACGGGTCGTCGCTGATCGACACTCCGACCGCGCCGGAAGCGAGCGGCTTGATCTTCAACTGGACTGTCCGGCCGGAGTCCAGCCACGAGACGAACCTGTGCCCGGCGAGGCTGTCGAGGGCTTCTTCCCACCTGTCCAGGTCGAAGGATGTGATCCCTACAGGGAAGCTGCCGGTAACGGTGCCCGTCGAGACGACGAACTCGCAGTCCAGGAACCCACCGCCCGCAGTCGGCCGCTCCAGCACCCGCAGCGCGACGACATGCCCGCTCGTGCCGGGCGGATCGGCAAGGTGGATCAGATCGTCCAGCCCGTCGTCCATCACAAGCCTCTCAGTTCGATCTCGATCAAGGACATCAGTATGTTGGGCGGGACCGACACGACGCCGGGACGGCAGACCGCCCGCTGGTCGTGCCTCGGACTCAAGGAAGCGTGGAAGCGGCCCCACTCGGGCACTTCGCTCGACGAGAGGTCAGTCAGCGGCCGTGCTGCCTCGGCCGCCGCCCCCGACCACGAGACCGACAGGAGACCTTGGTCCAAGGTGATCAAGTCCGAACATGAGACGTGGCCCGGGCCTGTCAGTCGCGCCGGGCAGAATGCGGCCCCGTGAGCTTCCACTACGAAGTCGTCTTCACCTGCTTCCTTCAGGACGACACGCCCGACACGGTCCTGGATGCCCTGCGATGGCACCTCGGCCTGGCCTCGGAGCGCCCGGCAGAGCTCGACGAGGAGGAGCACGCGTATCCGCTGCTCTCCCCGGACCCGGACAGTCGCCTGCCGGGAGGGGACTTCGCGTCCCTGCGACGTCAGTCCCGAGGATTCATGGCCGGTCGTCAACTCCACGCATGGGGACTGTGCAGCCGCAACCTCTGGCTCGACGACATGATGGGTGACCTCATCACCATCCTGGACCTGCTCGCACCCCACGTTGAAGAGCCTGGCTTCGGTGGGTACTTCCGTGAGGAGTCCGACGTCGAGACGACCGTCTTCACCTTTCGAGACGGCACCTACGGGTCGCTGAAAACCTGATCCGGTCCAGCATCTGCGCATTGGAGACATCGAAGAACAGCTGCCGCGCTGTCCCTCAGAGGTGTTCGATAGGGGATTCCCCCCAACTGTCCGGCTTTCGTTCACGCGGCACGGAGTCGGTTCCAGGATCTCGTAGCGGCCGGGTCCGTGTCCGCGGTATTGATCAACCGCGACGGAACGACGCCGGTACCCCTCGGACCTGAAGGACGACCAGTGGGAGCTCATCGCGCCCGTGCTGCCGGAGTGGCGACGCACCCGCGCCGAGGGACGTGAGCCGACGACCGGGCTGCGCGGGGTGGTGGACGCGATCCTCTACGTCGCACGGACCGGGATCGCCTGGCGGTGAGGTGACCCCCGCGGTGTGGACACACCTGAGAATGGATCTCGTTGGTCCAGGAAGGTGAAGATCCACGTGGGACGTCCCTCGAAGTACAGTC
>NZ_JBFBFA010000058.1:0-35673 GCF_040683915.1 Kitasatospora sp. NPDC093102
ACGGGCGGACACCGTGACGGGGCACCACGCGGTGACGGACACACCTGCATCGGGGCCCGGCCACGCGGCCGACACCACGGCCGCGGCCGGGCACGCCGATCCCGCTCCGGTGCTGCCGGCCGGCCACACCCGTCGTGGCGGGACGATGTACGCGCGTACGGACTGGCGCAGTCACGAACCGAACTGGCCCGCGGCGGTCGCGAAGGCACAGGCCGACCCGCGCGTCCAACACGTCCAGGCCATCGACGCCGAAAGGCTGCACGTCTGGTGGCACGCCCTACCCGAGACCTACCGCCGGGACCTGCACACCCTCGTCGACCCCCTCGTCGACCCCCACGAGAACACCCCCACCCCCCTCGCACACACCCACGAACCCCCCACCACCACTTACCTGCGCGCCGCCTACGCCGCACACTCGACCATCCACCACGACCCCGCCACCCACCACCACCTGGGCGGTGCGGCCCGGCTCGACAACACACCCCGCCTGGACGACACAAGCCGGGAAGCGGCACGCCACGCCGCCTCCCTCCAGGCCACCGCCGCCGACCGACTCCGCCCCGGCCTACCCGCCGGCACACCGGCCGACCGACCCTCGCGACGCTTCGCCCTCACACGCAACCGCAACGCCGGCGAGGGCTCCTCCCGCCCCGCCACCACGACAGCCGCAGCCGCAGCCGAGGGCGCGTCAGGCACTGGGCCCGCGTCCGCGCGCACCATCGACGATGGCTCCTCGTCCCGCCCCGTCCCTGGGCCGAACGTGCTGAAGGGAAAACGCCGAGCGGAACGCTCACCTGCCAGCTCCACCTCCCAGCCCCGGATCGAACCCAAACGCTCCCGCACCACCGCACCCCAGACCGCCACCACCACCGCGGGAACGGCCTTCACCGGACCCCCGACCGAGACGGCGCCCCACGACGACAACCACACAAGCAGTCCAGGCGGCACGGATGGTGCGGGGGTGCCGGTCGTGGACAAGTGGGTCGAAATTGCCCTGACGGCCCTGGCCCAGGAGTTGAAGCACGAGGGCGTCCGGTCGCTGCGGACCGCAACGCTCGGCGCGCTCGGCCGCTACGTCCTGCCGGCGGGCACCAGCGTGACGGACCTGCGACGCGCCGCCGCCACCGCACGGGAGATGGACATCCGAACAGGGCTGACCACGGAACGGCTCGCGCTCGCCCACGGGCTGAACATCCTCCTCGACACCCACCCCACCGCCACATGGCGCGAACACGCACCCTCCTACGCGCGATTCCTGGCAGAACATCTGCTGCCCGCCGACGCGGAACACCTCGAAGCCCTTCACCGGCTGACCGGACTCACCCTCGACCACTCGCGCACGGACAGCGACCCGACCCGCAGGACAACGCCGGCCACGGATGTGGGTGCGGGCGTGGGTGCGGGGGTGCGGGGTCGGGTCGACACCCTGCTGACAGCGCTCGGCATCGGCGGGGAGCACCCCGGCACGGCACACCGCTGGGGCCTGATCACCGACACCGTGACCATGCACCGCGAAGGCCGAGCGGTAACCCTCGAAACCCTGGTCGCCAGGAACCGGGAACTGCTACCCGACCCGACCGAGGACCACCCCATGCACGGGGACGGCCCAGCGGACGGGGACGGCCCGACAGCCGGGGGCACGACCGGGGTCCCGCGCGCCGCCTTCCCCGACGACGAGGCCCGGGCCCATGCCCTCACCGTCGCCGTCCAGGTACTCCGGGAACAGGGTCGGCCACTGCCCGACGGCGTCCCCCCGGAAACGGACCCCACCGCCACCGGCCTCGCCCAGCGCTACCTCGACACCCTCACCACCATTCAGGCCCTGCCCGCCCGCTTCCGCCCCACCGACATCCACACCGCCGCCCGAGACGCCATCACCACACACACCACCACATCACCCGACCGCGCCGGCGCTGCCGACCACGCCGGCCGGCCGGCCGCCACGATCGCACCGGAACCCGGTGCACCCGAGCCGACCGACACTCTCGCCGCGGGACCCGTCGTGCCCGGGCCCGCAGGTGCAGGTCGGGTGGCCGGCGCGCAGGCGCGTGCGGTGACCCGGTTCTACCGCCAGATCCCCGACCGCCCCTTCACCTTCCGAGCCGCGGGTGCCACGATCGTCTGTCACGGCCTGTCGATCCCCATCCCGTTGTCCGAGCGGGGGCGTTTCGGCGGGCAGGACCTGACCGGTGTCCTGCAGTACGTGGACGAGAGGTGGCGGGTGCGGTTCACCTCCCCCCTGGGCGGCGACCCCCTCGACCACTACCTCCCCACCGCCACCAGCGGCACCTGCTGGCCCAACGCCCAAACCGTCCTCGGCCTCGTCATGCCGGCCCCGGCCAGACCCAGGGGCGCGGGAACGGACTTCCAGTGGACCGTGAAGCTGGAGGGTCTGCGCTACCAGCAGGTCGCGGTCTTCTCCCACCCGGACCACCGGAGCGTGCGCAAGCCCTTCGACGAACCGTCCTGGGCCCACCAGGCACGCCTCTACCGGGAGAAAGCCACCGAGGCCGGGCAGGCACAGACCCAGTACCTGCTCGGCATCCCCCGCAATCACTCCTTCACCGTCACCGCCGACGCCAGGACGGTCACCGTCGACCGCAAGACCTTCAAACTGCCGAACCACCGGCAGGCCGATCTCGCATACCAGGAACTCACCGGCGAGATCGTGCCCGGCCCCAAGCGCACGTGGAAGGTGAAGTTCACCCCCAAGGGTGAGAAGCCCTTCCTGTGCGCTCTGAAGGACACCACCGAGATCCCGATCCCGAAAACCGCCATCCCCGGCACATCGTTCACTGCTCACGGAATCCAGTTCGATGCCCCGCCGGCCCCGGCGAAGGCGGCCAACCCGAAGACCTTCACATGGAACGTGGACGTGGAGGAACCCGAAGGGAAGCCGCGCATCGTGGTCCTCACCGGACCCGACGGAACCCACCGCACCGAACTCCCCCTCGACGAACCACCATGGCTCGCCGACGCCCGCGCAGAAGACCACGCCCGCACCACCGCACCACCCAACCCCCACCCCGACGCTCCCCCCCTCCCCGACCACGAAAAGACGACCCACGAAACCCGCCCCGAACCGAACCCGGCGGCCCTGGATACCGGCCGACCGGGATCCGGGGAGAGGCACAGCGAGCCGGCGAGCACGGAGCCTGACCAGGCAGAACATCACGCGCCGGACAGCCGGACCACCACCCGCACCCACACGGCGGCGGCCGACGAACCAACCGGCGTGCCGATGGACCTGGACGACGACAGTGCCGGGCCCCCACCGGCCTCGCCGACCGGGGCCCAGCACCCGACAGGCCCGAACCCCCACACCGAGGCGGCGGCCATGGACACGGCCATGTCCCCGGACGGGGAGGCCGAGACCGTAAAAGAGCCGCCGCCTGGCGGCAGGACCGGAGAAGCCTTCGGCGCCGAGGAGATCACCCGCGCCGCCGACCACGCCCGCCACCTCGCCCACACCCCTACCCGCGACCCCGGCAGCAGCCCCGACACCTCCACCACCGCGACGACGGACACCTCCCCCAGGCCCGAGGCCATCCTGCCGGGCCCGTCGGGTACGAAGCCGCCCGCGCCCACGGGCGTACCGGAACCGGCCGCCACGATCGCACCGGAACCGACCGCAGCCCTCGCCGCGGGACCCGTCGTGCCCGGGCCCGCAGGTGCAGGTCCGGTGGCCGGCGCGCAGGCGCGTGCGGTGACGCGGTTCTACCGCCGGGTACCGGATCACCCCTTCACCGTCCGCGCCGGGGACACCGCGATCGGCTGTTACGGCCTGGCGATCCCCATCCCGTCGTCCAAGCGGAGGCGTTTCGGCGGGCAGGACCTGACCGGTGTCCTGCAGCACGTGGACAAGAGGTGGTGGGTGCGGTTCACCTCCCCCCTGGGCGGCGACCCCCTCGACTACTACCTTCCTGCCGCCACCAGCGGCACCTGCAAACCCGGCGACACAACCGTCCTCGGCCTCATCATGAGGCCACCGTCCGAACCCGAGAGCGCGGGGCCGAACTTCAAATGGACCGTGAAGCTGGAGGGTCTGCTCTACCAGAAGGTCGCGGTCTTCTCCCACCCGGACCACCGGAGCGTGCGCAAGCCCTACGACGAACCGTCATGGGCCCACCAGGCACGCCTCTACCGGGAGAAAGCCACCGAGGCCGGGCAGACGCAGACCGAGTACAGGCTGCGCATCCCCCTCAACCATTCCTTCACCGTCACCGCCGACGCCACCACCGTCACCGTCAACCGCAAGACCTTCAATCTGCCGAACGACAGGCTGAACGATTTCGCGCACCAGGAACTGACCGGCAAGGTCGTATGCACCGACGACACCCTGAAAGTGCGCTTCACCCGCGAGGGCAAGGATCCCTTCGAACGTGATCTGAAAGACATCAAGATCCCGAAAACCGCCACTCCCGGCAAGAAGCTCAACGTACACAGGGTCCAGTTCAACACTCCGCCAGTCCCCGCAGAAGCGGCCAACCCGGCCGCCTTCATCTGGAACGTGGACGTGGAGGAGCCCGAAGGGAAGCCGCGCGTCGTGGTCCTCACCGGACCCGACGGAACCCACCGCACCGAACTCCCCCTCGACGAACCACCATGGCTCGCCGACGCCCGCGCAGAAGACCACGCCCGCACCACCGCACCACCCAACCCCCACCCCGACGCTCCCCCCCTCCCCGACCACGAAAAGACGACCCACGAAACCCGCCCCGAACCGAACCCGGCGGCCCTGGATACCGGCCGACCGGGATCCGGGGAGAGGCACAGCGAGCCGGCGAACACGGAGCCTGACCAGGCAGAACATCACGCGCCGGACAGCCGGACCACCACCCGCACCCACACGGCGGCGGCCGACGAACCAACCGGCGTGCCGATGGACCTGGACGACGACAGTGCCGGGCCCCCACCGGCCTCGCCGACCGGGGCCCAGCACCCGACAGGCCCGAACCCCCACACCGAGGCGGCGGCCATGGACGAGGAAGTCATGAAGGGACCGTCGTCCGGCCGGGGGCCGGAGGACGGCTTCGAGAGTGAGGAGATCGCTCGAGCGGCCGACCTGCTGGAACGGACGGGGTGGCGGCCGACACCCGGTGCGATGCTCGACAGGGATCCGGATGTGCTGGCCGTGGCCGGTGCCCACCGCCATGCCCTCAACACGCTGCTCGAAGCCGCGGATGCATTCCCCCCAGGGACCGACTTCCCTACGGTCGCCCGGGCCGCGGCCGCCGACCACGCCCGCACCCTCGCCCACACCCGCCGCACCGGCAGCGGCCCCGACACCACCACCACGAGAGACACCGCGTCCGGACCCGAAATCCTCACGGAGGACCCGACGGGTACCGTGCCGCCCGCTCACACCGGCGCGCCGGGACCGGCCGACACGATCACACCGAATCCCGTCGTACCCGGGCCCTGGGATGCGGGACTGGTAGGCCCGGCGGCCGGTGGGGAGGTAGGCGCGGTGACGCGGTTCCACCGCCGGATACCCGACCACCCCTTCACCGTCCGAGCCGCGGGTGCCACGATCTCCTGCCACGGCCTGTCGATCCCCATCCCACTGTCCGAGCGGAGGCGTTTCCGCGGACAGGACCTGATCGGTGTCCTGCAGTACGTGGACAGGAAGTGGCGGGTCCGGTTCACCTCCCCCCTGGGCGGCGACCCCCTCGACCACTACCTTCCTGACGCCACCAGCGGCACCTGCAAACCCGGCGACACAACCGTCCTCGGCCTCCACATGCGGGCGCCGGCCAGACCCGAGGGCGCGGGGCCGAACTTCAAATGGACCGTGAAGCTGAAGGGTCCGCTCTACCAGAAGATGGCGATCTTCTCCCACCCGGAGCACCGCAGTGTGATCAAGCCCTACGACGAACCGTCCTGGGCCCACCAGGCACGCCTTCACCGGGAGAGAGCCACCGAGGCCGGGCAGACGCAGACCGAGTACAGGCTGCGCATCCCCCTCAACCACTCCTTCACCGTCACCGCCGACGCCAGGACGGTCACCGTCGACCGCAAGACCTTCAAACTGCCGAAGAGCAGGCCGAACGATTTCGCGCACCAGGAACTCACCGGCAAGGTCATACCCTGCGACGACGACACCCTGAAAGTGCGCTTCACCCGCGAGGGCAAGGGATCAATCCCCCCCTTCGAACGTGATCTGAACGACGCCATCGAGATCCCGAAAACCGCCACCGCCGGCAAACCGTTCACCGCTCACGGAATCCAGTTCAATGCCCCGCCGGCCCCGGCGGAGGCGGCCAACCCGAAGACCTTCACATGGAACGTGGACGTGGAGGAACCCGAAGGGAAGCCGCGCATCGTGGTCCTCACCGGACCCGACGGAGCCCACCGCACCGAATACCCTCTCGACGAACCACCATGGCTCGCCGACGCCCGCGCAGAAGACCACGCCCGCACCACCGCACCACCCAACCCGTACCCCGACGCTCCCCCCCTCCCGGACCAGGAACCGGAACCGGCAGCACCACACCCCACGGCCCAGGGCCGGATGGCCCGCAGGACCCTTTCGGGCGCGATCCCAACCACCGACCGACCCGCGCACGCCCTCCAACCCGCGGTGACACGCAACCCACAACCACAGGCGGAAGGCGAGCACCCCCGCCGCACCGGGAACACCGCCGGCCACGACACCAGCACCGCGGACAGTGCGGGCACCCGTGCGGGTGTGAGGGTCGGCGTGCGGCTGACCACGGGAGACGGCTGGCGCGCCCTGGACGCGCTGAAGCAGTGGAACGACTCGCGAGCCAGCCGGGGAAGGACCCAGACTCCGATCCCGCGCGATCCGATGGACACGATCGTCGAACAACTCGCCAACCGCGTCCTGCTGTCACCGGAGCGTGCCCGCAAGGCCCGGATGGGTTCCCTCACCGTCCCGAACCGCGACCTGGACCGCTACCAAGCTGCCTGGACCATCCCGGACCACACCGGCACCACCGCCTGGCAGCACATCCAGGCCACAGTCCCCGGCCTGCCCGACCTCACCACCACGACCCCCGCGCCACGCACCACCCCCGCCCCCACCCCACCGGCACCCCCCGAGCACGGCGAGACACCCGCCCCCACCACAGACCCGACACCACCCACACCCACACCCAGTCCCATGGCGCCTCGGAGAATCCTGAGGCCACGGACGGTGACCGATCCGTCAGGACAACGAGTCCCGGCCCAACCCCGGGCAGACGACAAGCCCCCCCGCCGCTCGGTCTTCACCACCACCCCCACCACACCCCCCACCGCCGACACCACACCCGCACCCCGCAGCAGCGGCCACCACGACAACGGCACGGTAGACCTCACCACCGCTGACGTGCCCACCAGCCGGGACCACGACGAAAGCGAAAGCAGCGACCACGACCCGGCCACCCCAACCGCCACCCGCCCCATGGCCGTCGACACCGACGGCGTGGTCCCCAGTGTCGAGGAACTCATCGCCGCCGCCACCCGCACCACGGACAGCGGCAACCCTGCCGGGCCGCCGCCCCCGACCCACACCACCGACACAGACGGAACCGGAGCCGGAACCGCCGCAACGGCAGAGGACACCATCGACTGGGACTCCTGGCTCCACAACGACGACCACGGCCGCGCCACCACCGACACCCACACCCCCGGCGTCGAGGAACCCGCGACCACCACCCCCACCCACACCGACCCCATGGACACCGTGGAAGACGTGGAAGGTGTGGCCACACCTACCGACGCCACCGGCGACGGCGACGGCGACGGGACAGGGGAATCACTCCTCGACGAGTGGACCACCTGGCCGTTCGACCTGCTCGACGACGACACCGAACCGACCACCCCCACCGGCCCCACCGGCCCCACCACCCCCACCGGCCCCACCCCCATGGAACTCGAAACCGAGGACCACCACCGAACCACCAACACCGAGACCGACCACACCGGCGGGGCCGTCACGTTCGACTTCTCCGGCCTCACCATCGACACCCCCTCCCACGACCCCGGATCCCCCAGCATCTGGTTCACCGCAACCGACCCACTCGACACCAACACCCCACCCGAACCCGCCGCCGAACCGGTGACCGACACGGCCACCACCCCCGAACCCACCGAACCCACCGGACCCACCAGTGCCTTCACCACCGGACTGACCCTCGACCCCCACGGCCACCCCGTCCTCACCACCACCGACCCCATCGGCTCCCCCCTCTACACCCCCGAACCCGAAATGGAGACCGACGAACACCCCCCACCCACCGACACCAACACCAACACCACCGGGGCCGTCACGTTCGACTTCTCCAACCTCACCCTCGACACCCCCTCCGACGACCCCGGATCCCCCAGCACCTGGTTCACCGCAACCGACCCACTCGACACCAACACCCCACCCGAACCCGCCGCCGAACCGGTGACCGACACGGCCACCACCCCCGAACCCACCGGGCCCACCGGACCCACCAGTGCCTTCACCACCGGACTGACCCTCGACCCCCACGGCCACCCCGTCCTCACCATCACCGACCCCATCAGCTCCCCCCTCTACACCCCCGAACCCACACACCACCACAACGGATACCTCCTCCCACCCACACACCTCCCCCACGACCACCAGGACACCTGAGCCTCCCGTCGGGAACTATCAGGATTCCGGCTCCGCCCCGTCCGCGACCCTCCGCCCGTGGAAACCGTGCACCCGCGCTGTCGGCGTCCCGCACACGGGGCACGGCACCGGATCATCCCGGGTCCGAGCCGCCACCCGGATCAGATCGCCCTCGTCCGCCACATCCTCGATGACCAGCGCCGACAACCCCGAAAACACCACACCCACAAGCTCGTTGACATCTCGCGCACCACGCCGACAACGCCCGTCACCCTTCGTTACCGCCGATGACGGGAAAGAGCCGGAATCCTGGCAGTCCCCTCGGCACCGGCCACGGGTGAACCGCGTGCTCCCGACCGCTCGTTGCTGCCAGGAGATATGTCCCGGAGGGAACACGATCCGAGCTCCGCGTGGCTGCGGCCCCGTCCTGTTCGGCGAGCAGGAAGGATGTCACGATGTCAGTCTCCGTCTCGGCCGCGGACGTGATGGGCCGGCTCTTCAGGTTCGGCGGCTCGGGCAAGGACGACCCGGTCTGGTGGGACTCGCTGATGGGGGCCATGGCGGGACAGTCGTACCCGAAGGCGGCGCCGGAGCAGTTGCTCGCGAGTGCTGCGGCGTTGCGGCGGACGGCGGCCGGAGTGGACACCTGGGCGACGGGCCTGGTTCGGAGCGCCGTAGGGATGCCGGAGGGACCACGTACGACGGCGGGCCCGGCACTCGCACGGGTCGGTGAGACCTCCAAGGGCTGCGCGGACACCCTGCGGGAGGGTGCGGGAGTCCTGGAGGAGCAGGCGGCGCAGGTCGACTACGCGCAGCGGTCGATGCAGCTCACGGCGGCGATGACGTTGTGGATGGTGGCGCAGCTGATGTGGTCGGTGGCGGTCTCCGGCGGGCTGTCGGCGCTGCTGGCCGAGGCCGTGGTGAGTGGGGCCCGGCGTTCCATCGGTGACATCTGCTGGGAGCTGCTGGTCTCGCTGCGGTCCGCGGTGGCTTTCGGGGTGGGGCAGGACGCGCTGGTCCAGGCGACCGAACAGGACAGGTACCGGCACGGATTCGACTTCCTGTCGCTGGCGATGTCGGCGGTCGGCGGCGCGGCCGGCGCACTGGCCGATCCGGTCGGCCGGGGGCTGGGCGAGATGGTGCAGGTGCCGGCCCTGCTGCGCAGGATGACCGGCGGCGCCCTGGGCGGCGTCCTCGGCGGCGAGCTGGGCACGGTGGTCACGACGGCGTGGCAGGGCGGTCCGTGGGATCCGGAGGCGTTCGTGGGCGGGGCGGTGGCCGGCACGTTCACGGGCGGGATCAGCGGCGTCCTGCACCACGTGACGCAGCACGCGGCGCCGGTCGCGCTTCCGGAGTGGGAGGGCTCCGCTCCGCAGCGGCGGACGTCTCCGCCTCCCGCCCCGTCTGACGGGGCGCCGGCGGGTGAACCCCCCACCCGGTCACGGGTGGCCCCGGCTCCCGAGGCCCGCGCCGACGGCGTACCGGACGCCGCCCCGTCCACCGTCGCACCGTCGATGCCGTCCCGCGACCCGGTGGCGGAGGTACGGCGGACGAAGGACGCCGATGTCCACGCCTGGTTCGACGAACTTCCGGACGGCCACCAGCGCGCCTACACCGGGTTGGTGGGCCAGGCCGCCCGTCTGCCCATCATCGACCCCGACCGGAGCCGCACCTTCCAGTACCGGGTGATGCTCGCCGGCCACCATGCGCTGGAGGACTGGCACCAGCGGCACGCCGATCACGCCTCCGCGCGCCCCTCTCCCAGCTCCGCGGGAAAGGCCAGAGCCACTCCGCTCCACCTCACCCCGGACGAACGACAGGCGTGGCTGGCCGGCGCCCGGTCGTACGCGAGATCCGAGAACCGCCAGGCCGTCGGCGGGTTCGGCGGCGCCGAGGAACACCACGACGCCCTCCGCTCCGCGCATCCCGGCGGCGCCGGCCCGGCCACCACGCATTCCCACGACTCCTGGCCCGGCCGCCACGAGCTGCCGTACCGGGAGGCGACCTGGACCCACACGATGCGGCTGTCCGACCACTTCAGGAGCCTTCCCGAGGATCACCCCGCCCGCCTCGCGATGAGCGGACACCAGGACCTCGAACACACCGCCTTCCACGGCGTGCTGTTCGGTCTGGCCAACGGCAGCTGGGACTTCGACGTCTTCGCGAACGCCGTCGACGGTCCGCACTGCCGCAGGATCCTCGAAGCCTGGACCAGCCCCGTCGACGGGGGGCCGAGCTTCTGGGACACCCTGCGCACCGACCCCGCGCTCCGCTGGCTGCCCGAGATCGTCCCCCAGGAGGCCGGCGCCGAGGGCCCCGGCCCCAGGACGTCCGCGTTCCGGGCGACCGTCGCCACGTCCGCCCTGACGCCACGGATGCCTCGGACGCCACGGACGCAAAGCAGCCACGGCGAGCTCACTCCGTCACCACCGCCCCGCCCGGACCACCAGGCACGCCACGCGGTCGACGGCACCGAGGGTGCCTGGCCCGGCGTTCACCGCACGCAGCCCACCAGGTGGGAGCACCGCAAGATCGTCGAGAAAGCCTTCGACAAGCTCCCGGCCGACCATCCGGGGCGGCAGTCGCTCGGCGACCACCTTGAGGGCGACGCCTGGGAGGCCATCCTCGCCGGCCTCAGCACAGGCCGGTGGCGGTCCGCGACAGTCCCGAAGTCCGACTGCCTCGCGATCCTTCGGAGTTGGACCACTCCCGGCGCGAACGGCACCAGTTTCTGGGACGTCCTGCGCAACAAGTCCGCGCTCCGCTGGCTGCCCGAGCTGCGCCACCCGGAGGCCGCCGCGGTGGCCGGCACCAGCGGTGAGAGACCTCCGGCCGTCACACCCGCGGTGCGCAAACGGGACGGGGCCGGCTCCCACCTCGGCACGCCGCCCGCTCGGCTGCCCGAGGACACCTCGCACCGCTCCGGCCCGTCCAGATCCGACCGCGGTCCGGAGGCCCTCAAGCGTCGGCGCACGCTCGACTTCAGCGCGGTCGGCGGTGCGGACACCGCCCGCCCGGAACACGTCACCGAGGGGGATGTGACCACCTCCCTCAACGGCCTCGCCGCCGCGCTCAAGTCCTCGGGAAACCTGTGGGTCCGCCTGGGTCTGCCGGACGAGGTCGCCCGCCATCTCTTCGGCAAGGAGCAGACCGCGCTGCCCCGGCTGCGGAGCGCCGCCCGGACGGCGCTCCACCACGCCCGGCACACCCCGCTGACCGTCGAGCGGATCCGCACCGCCGACGCGCTCAACGGCCTCACCGAGCGGGACGGCCCCCATCTGTGGCAGGAGCGCGGATGGGACTACGCGGCCGCTCTGGCCGAGCTCGACCTGGGGGTCACCGCCGACCGTCTCACCTCCCTCCACGCGCTCCTGACCCTCCCGGATCTCACACTGCCCCCCACCGCCACCCCGCTCGACGTCCTCCGCGAGCTCGCCGAGGGGATCCGTGGTGAGCAGCCCACCCCGCTCGCCCTGCGGCAGACCGCCGCCGACCTGCTCGAACGCGCCGGCGGTCTGCTGGCCGAGGGCCGCCGGCCGACCCTCGACCTCCTCCTGGACGACCCCGCCCCTACGACGGCGCCCGTGCCCGTGCCCGCGCCCGCGACGGCCACCGTCGCTCCGGAGCCTGCCGGCCCGGACACCTCCGACACCCTGCCGAGCCCGGCCCTCGACCTGGCCACGCGGCTCATGACCCAGTACGAGCTCCCCCGCCCGGCCGACGAGGCCGCCGCCAGGGCGACCCCGATCGCCCGTGAGATCGCCGCGATCTACGACGCCTCGCTGGCGGCCCTCGGCAGTCCGGAAGTCGCCGCGGCCGCCGCCGACTTCACCGCCTCCGCGCTCGCCACCGGCCGCGGGCTGAAGGCCCTGCCGACCTACCACCGGCGCCTTCCCGACCGCCCGTTCAGGACGTACGCGGCCGCCGACCACGTTCCGTGCGACGGCCTGGCCATTCCCGTACCGGCCGGTCTCCGGGCGAAGTTCCGGAACCAGCAGGTGACGATCGCGCTCCAGCCGCCCGCCGAAGGCCCGCGGACGGTCCGGGTCACCGGGCCCGACGACGTCTCCTTCCACTGGGAGCTGCCGTCCGAGGTCTCCGGCACCTGCCGTCCCGGGGCCGAGGAGGTCCTCGGTCTGCGGATGTCGGCCCCGGAGGCACCACCGGAGGTCGGCGCAGACCCCGACTGGGTCTGGGAGGTGATGCTGAGCGGGGAGACGCCGACCACGGTGCTGTTCTGCCGTCCCGGCGGCGAGATCGAGTACGAGCTGCCGTACGACGAGCCGCAGTGGGCCCACACGGCCCGGCTGACCCAGCGGACGGCCGACGAGGCGTACGCCCCCAGGGTCTTCTTCGTGCAACGCATCCCCGTCGACCACGCGATCCACGTCCTCGCCGGCTCGGACCGCGTCGAGATCGACGGGGTGGCGTTCGACCTGCCGGAGACCGACCGGCCGGTGTTCGCCCACAAGTACCTCACCGCCGTCCTGCTACCGGCCGTCGCGGGGGAGGAGGGCCGCGCGGTCCGGTTCACCGAGACCGGAAGCCGACGGACCTTCGAGCGCCTCCTCCCCGCGACCACCACCGGTGCCTTCTCCCCCGACGGCTCGCTGCACGTCGTGCCCGGGCGGTTCCACCTCCTCGGAGTGGAGTTCCTCGCCCCGCCCGGCCCGGCCGGATCCGCCCCGGACTTCGTCTGGCGCGCCGAGGTCACGGCCGGTGACCACGGCCGTCTGGTCCTGCTGCGGACCGCCGACGGGGAGGTCCGGCACACCCTCCCCCTGGACGAGCCGGAGTGGGCTCACGCGGGATGGCAGGCCGCACACGACCGGGCAACGGCCCTGTCCGGTCCTCCGGCGCGTTCCCCGGAGGACGAGCCGCCTTCGGACGGCACACCGGTGATCGCCGACGGCCCTGCCGGTCCGGCCGGGTTCGTCAGACTGACCGACGCCGAGGTGGAGGTCGCGCTCCGCGCGCTCAAGAGCTGGAACAAGGGTGTTCCGCAACCGGAGCGTGTGCCGGTGCCGGACAGGCTGGGGCCGGCGATCGAACAGATCGCGAACCAGATCCTCCGTCCCGAGGACTACAGCGAGGCCCTGGCCAGCCCTGACGATGCCGTCCGCCAGAAGTCCCTCAAGGAATACCAGCGGAAGTGGAACGTCAGGAACGATAGCGGGGTCACCGCCTGGGAAGCGGTGCGGGACGCCGTCCACGGGCACCGGGAGGCCTCGAAGGGCGCCGGGGAGGGGCAGCCGCAGCAGCTGCCGGACCTGCCGGAGGCCCGGGGGCGGGCCCGGCCCTCCGGCGGGGCCGATCACGGTCCGGCTGCGATCCGGCTCACGGCGGACGAGGCGAAGGCCGCCGTGGAAGCGCTCCGTCAGTGGAACGGGAGCGTTCGCAGGGATGTGCGGGCGCACCTCCCCAGTACGCCCGAAGCGGTCGAGCAGGCCGCCAACTACGTGTTGCGCCTGCAACGCAGGGACGGGCTGGCGGTCAGGACCGACGGACCCCTCGCCGAGAAGACGCTGAAGGGCTACTGGAAGTCCTGGTCCCGCGAGAACAGCCGCGGGCAGACCGGCTGGCAGGCGGTGCAGGAGGCGGTCAGGACGCACCGGCAGACCTCGGGCGCCGCCGGGCAGGCCTCGCCGGACCTGCCCGATCTGCCGGAGTACCGGCCCCCGGCGGGGGCCGGTCACCATGCCGGCGGCCACCCCGGGCTGACGCAGGGGGAGCAGGACGCCGCCCTCGCCGCACTCCAGGAGTGGAACAAGGGCGTCCCGGGGCACATGCGCTCGCAGTACCCGACGTATCTGGGCGAGACCATCCGGGAGACCGCCGACTACATCGTCACGTTGGGCGCGCGCGAATCCGGCTACACGTCGTCCACCAAGACGCAGCGCACCTACCGACAGGCCTGGTCCGTGCGGAACAACGACGGGTTGACCGCCTGGCAGGCCATGCGGGACGCCATCGAGCAGCACCAACGGGCCTCGCGGCCGGCGGGCCAGGAGATCCCCCCACGCCTGCCCGATCTGCCGAGCCCGGAGGAGCAGGCGAGGGCGGCCCGGAATTTGTCGCAGCTGAAGCCGACCGCCCCCGCGCAGTCCGCCCCGAGGCTGCCCGAGCCGCCGCCCGCCACAGCCGGCGCCGTGAAGTCCGCGCCGCGTCGCGGGCTCCGCCTTAAGACACAACCGGAGGAACAGCGCCAACGTCACCAGCCGAACCCGCAGCCGGATCCCGAGCCCCGCCCCAAGGCACGATCGGGGAACAAGCGCCAGGGCAAGCAGCCGAACCCGCCCACGAACGAGCCCCGCACTGAGACACAACCGGGGAACAAGCGCCAGCGCAAGCAGCCGAACCCGCCCACGAACGATCCCGACGTCCGCCGCGCACTGGACACCATCCTGCTGACCACCGCAGAGGAGGATGTGGCCCGCGCCGCCCTGGAGGACTGGAACGCCCATACGTGGCCGGGTGGGCGGTCGCCGATACCGGAGGACATCGAAGCCGTGATCGGGTGGCTGGCCGCGCGGGCACTGCATGGTCCCTCCGCCCCCAAGGCCCTCGAAAGTCTCCTCCCTCCCGTTCACGAGACGACGCTGGCCCGGTACCGGGCTGCGTGGACGACCCGTTTCGACCGCCGCGGGCACACCGCTTGGTACGCAATGCGGCTTGCGGTCAGGAGACACCGAATGGGTCTGTACCTCCCCGCCGCCCAGCGGGACCTGCCGATGCTCCGTTCGGCAGAAACCTCCGCACCCAACCCGTCGGCGCCGGCCCCTGTTCGACGCCCTGCGGCACGCGTCTCCCCTGCACCGGCCAAACCGAGTCCTCAGGCAGCTCCCGCCGCTCCGCCGTCCAGCCCCGCCCCCAGCCCGCAGCCGACGCCCGCGACAGCTCCGGCGGTCACCCGTGCACCGGTACGCCCCTTGGTCACGTGGAGGACGACGGCTTCAGGAGAACGTATCCGGGTCGTGAAACAGCCCTCCTCTCTTCCGGACCCGTCGGCGCCGCCCGTCGCGCGGGCGGCCATCACGCCCGGGAGCCCCGGTCGTGGTCCGCACGAGACCCTCACCCCGCCCAGCGGCACCGCGCCCGACACCACTGCCGCCCCCGTCAGCGAACTCCACGACGGGGACACGGTCATGGCCGAGGCCGACCACACCGCGCCCTCAGCGGACGAGCCCGCCTCGCCCCTCGGTTCGTCGACAGTCCCCGACTCCTCGTCCATCGGTTCGCCGACAGTCCCCGACTCCTCGTCCATCGGTTCGCCGACACTCCCCGACTCCTCGCCGACCGGTTCGGACCTCGGCCTCGAACTCGACCTCCTCGATCTCGCCGTCTCTCTCCCGACCTCACCCGAACCGGGCATGACCCCGCCGACGTTGGATCCCCGTGAGGTCATGGAGATCGACCCCACACCGCTTCCCCCGGTCAGCCTGGACGGCGACACAGAAACATCCGTACGCGCCGCGTTCCCCGGCACTCTCTCCACAACGAGCTCGCTCACCCGTGACTCCGTCAGCCGAGCCCTGCGCGCTCTTGAGTCGGCCGTCCTCCCACTCGTCGAACTGCCGGAAACACACTGAATTCGACGATGGCGCGGTCCGCGCCGTCGCGGACCGGCCATCCGCCCTCGGCCGTTCGCTCGCCGGGCAGCGGGGCGGGTCGAACCACCGGGAGTCGGTGAGCCGTTGACCGGCAAGAGGTCGTCTCGACCGAGGCCGGGGCGCGCTGCCCTGCGGTGCGAGTCCTCGGCTTCCGTGCCCGATATGAGGAATGGTCATGTCCGTCTCGCCCGGCTCCTGGCTGTCCGGCCTTTTCCGGTTCGGTTCTTCGGGGAAGGCCCTGCCGTCGTGGTGGGCGGCGTTGATGGGGGGCATGTCGGGGTCGTCGTATCCGTTGGTGGATGCGGAGGCGCTGGTGGCGGGGGCTGGGGCGCTGCGGCGTGCGGCCGGTCGTCTGGACGAGCGGGCGGTGGCGTTCCAGCGGTTCGCGTTCGGGTTGTCGGCCGTCATGCCGGGGGCGGGCTCGATGATGGCCTCGACGCTGGTGAGCGTGGGGCAGCCGAGCCGGGACGGTGCGGACGGTCTGCGGGAGTGCGCGGACGGTCTGCGGGAGCAGGCCGCGCAGGTCGACTACGCGCAGAAGTCGGCGGAGGTCACCGCTCTGGTGACGCTGTGGATGGTGGCGCAGCTGGTGTGGGTGGTGGCGACGACGGGTGGGGTGTCGGCGGCGTTGATCCCGGAGGTGCTGGCGGGCGGGCGGCGGTCGGTGGAGGAGATCGTCGCGGAGTTGCTGTCGGCGATGCGGTCGGGGGCGGTGTTCGGGTCGGTGCAGGATCTGGCGATCCAGCTGTCGCAGCAGCGCGAGTACCGGGACGGGCTGGATGTGACGTCGTTGCTGATCGCCGGGGTCGGTGGCATGGCCGGTGGTCTGGGGGACGTGGCGGGGCGGGGTCTGGTGTCGGGGGTGGCGGGGCCGGAGCTGTTGCGCAGGCTGGCGGGTGGGGCGCTGGGCGGGGTGATCGGCGCGGATGCGGGTGTGGTGGTCTCCACCGCCTGGCAGGGTGGGCCGTGGGACGCGTCGGTGTTCGCCGAGGCGACCGGGTCGGGTGCGGGTACCGGGATGCTGGGCGGGGCGCTGCACCATGCCGTCGAGCGCAGACGCACCGCCCTCCAGCAGGCGCTCCATGACACGGCCGTGACCGAGCGGCCCGCGCAGTCGCCGACCGGCGAACCGGGTGTCGCCGAACGCACGGCGCCGAAGCGGCCGGCCGCGATCACGAGCGGCGGGACCGGCGAAACGCCCGCTTCCGACCCGGCCACCGGGCCCGCCCCGTCCTACGCGCGCAGCGACTGGCGCAGCAGGGAACGGAACTGGGTCCAGGCCGTGGCCAAGGCCCAGGACCACCCGCTGGTGCGGGAGGTCCAGGCACTGGCGCCCGAACGGTTGCGGGCCTGGCAGGACGCCCTGCCCGCAGCTCACAGGCAGCAGCTGGACCTCCTGGTGAAGCCCCTCATGGCACCGGCCGACAGCCCCGCACCGGCCGCACTGTTCCCCGAACCCGCCGAACTCGTCGAGCTGCGCGCCACGTTCGCCGGTGAACTCGCCCTCCACCGACTCACCGACCCCGGCACCACGGCCGACCACGTCCTCGACGGAGAACGCCGCCGCCCGACCGACCGCGCCGTCATCGCCGACGGTCACGCCCGGCACGCCTTTCTCGGCGCGGCCGACCGCCAGACCGTCGCCGCCGACCGCCGCGCGGGGCGCCTCCCCGGCGGCGCTCCGAGCCACGGCTCCGAGCCCGTTCGAGCCCCCGTGCCATCGGGCATGGACTGGGAATCCTCCGGTCCCTTCTCGCTCCCTGCCACAGCCTCGTCAGGCGAGTCGTCAGTCGCCCTGCCGCACCCGCCCGCCGTACCGGCCCTGCCGATGCCGGTGATCGATCGTCTGGCTCATCAACTGCACCGGGAACTGACCGGCGAGGGGGTGAACGCACCCGCCCTGCTGTCGCTGCTGCACCAGGCCACCACGGACTCCCGCCCCCTTCAGCCGGTCGCCGAACACTACGAACAGTCACATCACCAGAGCCTCGCCGAGGAGCTCTTCCAGGCCCGTGCCAAGGGCAGACTGACCGACGAGGCCTATGCCCTGGCCCTGGACACCATGGCGCCGGCCCCCGCTACGGACCTGAGCCGCCTCGACCTCGCAGCCTTCGTGGCAGATCTCGATTCCGCCATCACGTCCGGGGACGAACGGCGGCTGAACAGGCTCCTGCGCTCGCTGCGGCGCACCATCCCCCTTGTTTTCGACGTGGAGGACGCCTATGCCGCCCGCTCGGCCGGCGGCCTGTCGCTGCGGGACAACCTGCGCCGCGTCTTCCCCGAGCACGGGGAGTACTTCGGCTTCCTGCTCGGCCACGACAACAACCTCGAAACGAAGGTCATCGGTCCCGCCGAGGCCCTGCACTGGCACGCGACGGCAGAGCGCACCACCTTCGTCGACGACGCGGGAGCGGAGTTGCCCGTCCCCTTCGACTACCCCGACGACGGCTGCCACACGCGTGCCCACGTCGTGGCGAAGATGCTCAGCCGGTCCGGCATCTACTCCCGCAAGGTTTTCGCAGTATGGGACGATCCGGCGCGCCGACTGATGGTCGAGTCCGAGAACGCCGCCGGCGCGATGCCCGGCGTCCCGGGCACAGTGCGTTGGCAGTACCACGTGGCGCCGCTGGTACTCGTCGACGAGGGTGCGGGACAACACGTCGAGACCGTCATCGACCCTTCACTCAGCAACAAGCCCCAACCGCTGAGCAAGTGGCTGGCCACCATAGGCGTCCACTCCTACGCCCGGATCGAGGGCTTCGAAACCGACCCACAGGAATTCCTGAGAGACCTCCGCGACCGAAAGAGGCAGCCCGTTTCGAGCGGTGAACTCGGCGCCTGGGGCTACCCCAAGGACACACCCGTGGTGTTCACCACCGGTCGCGTCAACCTGAATCACGTCTTCAATTCGAAACCGCTGCTCACGCGGGAAGAACCTTCTTCCCTGAGATTCCCGGAGATGACATGGGGTCCGGACAAGGGAACGCTGAGCACATACAGCTCCGAGTCGCGGTACCGCGGCGAACTGCGAACGGTGCGCGCCATGCTCCAGCGGCCCCAGACCACGGCCCTTGAGCTCACGCGGCACCTGAAGACGAGCCCGTTCACGACGCGTCTCCGCCAGGACCCGCTCGTCGCCCGTCCGTTGCGCGACCTGCTCGGGGAGAGCGCGTGCGACGACCTGATAGCGCCTCGCATCCTCCCCGCTCCCCTTCCCGACCTGCCCCGCGGACCAGTCCCCCCGCTCCACCCGCCCACCGGCACGGCACACCCTGCGCCGCTCACCTTCCCGGCCGGCGCCGCCGCCGTGGCCCCGCCCCTCGCCGCCCTCTGGAAGCCCGTCCTGGACGACCTGCCCGTTCACGACAACCTGCGCACCGTCGTCGTGCCCTACCTCAGCGGCGACGGCATCCCCCACAGCTCCGCCGGCCCGCTGACCCTGGACGACTTCAAGGACCTCGCCAAGGCCGCCGGCTGGCGACCCGGATCGGACCTGCGCGTCGTCTTCGCCGCGCTCCACCCCGATGCCGTCGACGGGTACGACCACCAGGCCTACACCGCGTACCTGCGGCGGGTCGCCCAGTCACTCGACCACGACCACCCGACTGACGGCGGTCGTGGCGTGGACATCTACACCGTCGGCACGCTCGCCCCCGACCTCTCCCTCGCCCCCGCCGTTCACCCCAACGCACCGAAGGGGCAAGAGGACTTCACTGCCATGGGCACCCACCGCTACTGGGGGCACTGGGTCCGAATCGCCACCCGCCCCGACCACCCCCCACGCTTCACCAGCGGTGGTGGCCAACTCCACCCCGTCACCCCCCACCACCCCAACACCGCCCGCCAAGAAGCGGTCGACTCCCACACCCATCCCTTCGCTCACGCCCCCGGCCACCCGGAGCCCGCCGATGGCATCGTCATCAGCACGCTCCCCGTCGCGAAAGCCGACCCGCCCACGCTCGTCCCTCAACCCGGCCTGTTCACCGTCATCCCCCACAGCGTGGCGGCGTCCGGACACCCCACTACCACCGACCACGCCGGAAAGCCGTTCGTCATCACCCCGGGCCTCCTCGCCCGAGCCCTGCGCAACCGCGGTTACAGCGGACAGGACCTGCTCTGGCAGGTCGCCTACCCGCCCGAGCACCGGGCCGCCGCCGTGCGCTACCTGCTGGACCTCTCCACCGAACTCGGCAACCCCGACATCTACCTCCCCGCCCCTGGTTCCACCGGATTCACCGTCGACGACGGGCACGTGAAGAACCGCGCCCACGATGCGGTGGCGAATTACGAACGCCTCACCATGACTCCCGACGTCCCGGCCCGCTTCACCACCGTCGACGGCACGCTCAGACGTCACCACCCCACCACCACGCCCCCGATCGATCCCCTGGAGACCGGCACTCCCCACGCCCCGGAGCCACGCCATGGTGCACCGGCCGATCCGGTCGACTCTGCGCCCCCGTCCCCACCACTCAGCCCGGCCCACCAGGCCCTTGTCGAAGAGGCACGCAACCTTACGGCGGGCGAGATCGAGACCTGGTGGGAAGGCCAGAAACCGGGTTACAAAGACTTCCTCCAAGACGAGCTCCGGGAACGGACCGCAGGCAGGGTGACGTTGCCGGAGGACCCGAAGGACCTCCGACGCTGCACCTACCTGCTTGAGCTGGCGCTCGAAGCCGACCTCGAAGACGACTTCGCAACCCTGTACCCGCACCTGTTCAGCGACGCCGGCCGACCCGGCGGCACGAGCAGCCACCCCGTCGGGGCCGCTGACGCCACCACGAATCACGACTCCCGACCCGGTCGGACCACCCCGCCCGTCCGGCCGGACGAACCCCGCACACCGCTCCAAGAGATCAGCCCACCTCCGGCACGGTCCGGCACGCACCCGGTCGACGCCGATCCCAGCAGCACCGCACACGGCCTCCCCGCCGGTCCCACCGAACCGGCTCAGCCCGCCGCCGTGACCAGCCCGCCCCGACTGCCCACCGACGCGTGGCCCGCAGGGCTGCGCGAAAAGGCCCGGGACTTCCTGCGACGCACGACGGCCTCGGTCCTCACCGAGGACCAACTGACCCTCGCGGAACGGACCCTGGACCTCGTCACCGCCAACGACCGTTCCGCCACCGCCCACACGTTCGCCTCCCAGGCTGCCATCCGCGTCTACCGGCAGAAGACCGCCGACATCCTGCGAAAGATCGCACCGAGCCTCGACCTCCGCACCTACGACCCCACCAAGCCGCTGCCGCTGCCGGGTTCCGAGGCCCGCCTGCTGAGCATCCACTCCGTCACGACCCCCAACGGCCGCCTGCTACCCAAGCCCGTCGTGGAGGCCGTCACCCGCACCGTCGTCGCCTACCAGCGCGGCCCGCTCCGCAACGAACCCGCCATCAGTGCCACCACGCCCCCCGCGCGCAAGGACCTCGACACCCCACCCGGTTCCGCGCGCCCGGCCGTCACGCGCCGACCGGTGGTGAAAGCCGGCACACGCCTCGACGACACCACCCCTGGCGCCCGCGGAGCCGGCACCACGAAGACGGTCCACAAGACCCCCACCGCCACGCCGCCCACCACCGGAGTCGCACCAAGGGCGATCGCCCTGCCCACCGTCGCGCTGCCCCCCGCGGAAGGACCGCACCCGCCCGGTGCCACGAACCGCACCCGCGCGCCCGGGTCCGGCCGTACCGGTCCGGTCCCAACCCTCGCCCGCCCCGAACGTCCCCGCACCGCCCCGGCCGGAGTCCCGCCGACTCCCCCGAACACCACCGCACCCGGCTCGGCCACCCGGGGCACGCGCCTCACCACCCGGCCGAACACCACCCGCGCCAAACAGCCTCCCGTCGAGCGGCAACCCGGTTCGCGGCAGACACCCGAGCCCCACGAACGGGTTCAGCGCGCCGGCCTGCCCTCCAAGGGGTCCACGGCCGCGCGGTCCAGCGTCCACCTCACCGAGGCCGCCGCCACCCTCCACCCCCGCCTCGACCCCCGCGACCCGCTCACCCGCCTGCGCCGCCACGTCTTCGGCACCACGCCCGCCACCGACACCGAGCTGCTCGGCCTCGCCCACACCCTGATCGAAGTCAACTACCCCATCACCCCGGACACCCTCCGAGCCCTCCGGTCGCTCACCCCCCTCCTCACCCCCGGTACCACAACCCCCTCCCCCGAGGCCCTCACCACCGTGGTCCTCGGCATCCCCGACCCCCGCCCCGAAGACGTCTGTGACCTCCTCGACATCGCCAAGGCCCTCCTCGACTTCAACGGCCTCTTCGGGGTCCACCGCCCGCTCACCGTCGACACCCTCAAACGTGCGGCCGAGGGGCACGCCCCCGACCAGAGCATCCGGGCGACGTAGCCGACCCCGCCGTCACCCGAGGGAACCGGCCCGGTATCCGGAGCCGCAACAGACGCTCCCCGCCCACGAGTCGGCAGGAGGCTGCCGCGCCCCACCCCCTCAGGAAGCGGGCTGTCCCACGGCTGTGACACCTGGCGCATCGGGCTCCGACCCGAGCCTGCGAATCCATACGGCACCCCGGTTCCCTCGCGAACGGCAGCGGCAAGGTGTCGCTGCCGTCGCTACCTGCGGCGGAGGTGAGAAGGTGGGTGAACCCAGGTGCCAAGACGGCGAGTTCGGCCATTTCAGGGCGCTTGGCCGGCGGGTTCCCGCAGCAGCTCGGCGTCCTCCTCCCGCACGTTCGAGCAGGCCGCCGGCCCCCCTTGCCGAGCAGGTCGTGGGCCTGGCTTCCACCGGCACGTCCGCCCACCGTCCGCCGGCGGAAGCCCTTCGTGTGCTCGTCGTGGGTGTTGAGGCGGCTTGTCGGGGTGGTGGCCTTTCCTAGAGGTCCGGGAGGCTGGTGAGGGGAAGTGCCATGGCGCGTGGAGACGTTGTGGTGGGTGTGCCCGGTGCGGGAGGGGGCGTGCCGGTGTAGGGCGGGTAGGGTGCGGCGTCTGTCATCTCGGTGTCGGGCGTGTCAGTGGCATCGAAGGGACGTGTGATGCCGGGGACCACGACGTTGGCGGCGAAACCGGTACCGCCTTCCGCAAGGTCGGTGTCCTCGGTCTGCCATCCCCGCCACTCGGCGTCAAAGTCGTCGTCCAGGCCGATCACGCGGTCCAGTCCGGTGTCGGCGAGCCCCGCGATGGTGGGAACGTCAGACAGGAATTCGGGATCGAGGAAGGAGGCGGGGTCGTACAGGTCGGCGTAGGGGACGGGGGTGTCCGGCGCTGCGCCGATGGCGGGGGCGGGGTCGGTGGAAGCGGACGGTGACGGGGTGGCGGTTTCGCGTTCGCTGTCGACGTCCATGGCGGCGGCAGTGGCGTCGGTGGCGTCGACCGGTTCGGCTTCAGCGTGGGCGGGCGGGGTGGGGCAGTACAGGGGGGACGGAGCCTCTTCGAGGGAGAAGCCGCCTTCGGGGATCGTCACCTTGGTGGCGAAGCCCGTCCCACTGCCGACGGGGGTGGCCTCCAGCACCGCTGGAGGTTCCGCGCTCTCGACGACAGCTGCCGGCAGTGCCGGTGCTGGTGCTGGTACCGGGTAGGCGGAGATCAGGCGGTCCATCTCCTCCAGGTCCTCATCGGTGATCCCGGGGACGTCCTCGCCGCCGCCCGGCTCCGCCGGCGCCGTCAGGGTGCCCAGGGCTTCGGTGCCGGGGAACGGATCGTCAAGGATCAGGGCGTCCCACACGCCGGGTTCTGGCGGGAGCACGGGGCTCGACGACTCCGCGGCATGCTCCTCCGGCGTCTCCGCCACCTCGGCACGAGTGTCCGTGGTCCCGGCCGGGGACGTGGGCCGGGAGCTGTCGATCGCGTCGCTCAGGCTGGTGGAGGCGAGGAGTTCCGCGATGCCGGTACCGATGGAGTCGGTACGCGTGTCGCGGGGGTCGTGCGTTGCGGTGGTAGTGGTGTCCTCTTCGGTGCCGGCGCCCGGGATGCCCTCGCTGCCCAAGTCCAGCGGTCTCAGGCCGTAGCCCTCGTCTCCGAAGAGTTCGGCGACATCCGGGAGGTAGACGTCCGGGTCACCGAAGGGGACCGTACCGTCCTCACTGCTCCTGCCGTGGCCGGTGGTGGCCGTCTCGCCGCCGGGGACCGTCGGTGTGATGACCGCGAGCGTGCCGTGTGTGCCTCCCGCGGGCAGCGCCAGGCGACCGGGAAGAGCGTCGGTCACGGTGGCGAGGCCGACCGCGTCGCGGGGCGGGGCGCCGGTGATGCGGTCCGCTGTGCGAGCCGGAGGCGGGGTGACACAGAAGACCGAAGCGGCCCTCGGGCCGGGCGCGCCGGACCTTGCACCCGTCGCGGCACCCGCGCCCGACGCCCCGGGAACGGAGACGGCCCCCGGCGACACCGAACCGCCCGTCACCCTGGCCCCGCGCAGCGCGGCGGCGCCACGCGGCACCACCGCCACGGACGCCTGGGAACCTCGGAGAGCCTTCGCCACCAGGGAGGCACCTGACCCGCCGCCCCCTGCCGCACCGGTACGGCGAGGTACGGACCCCTTCACGCTCCAGGGCGTCCGGGGCGTACCCCCCTGCACCGTGGCCGGCTTCGGCTCCTTCCGGGCGCCGATGCGCTGCTGCGCCGAAGGGAGAGCCGGTGTGACGCCGGCGCCGACGGCGGCGTCCGCGCGGGGGCGGCGGCCAGGGCGGGCACCGGGTGCGGATTCCCCGGAACGGGCGACCCGGTCCTCTCCACCGTCGGTCGCCGAATGTTCCCAGTCGTACAGGGTGCGCACTAAAACGCCAAGTTTGATCGCGCGTTCCGCCCGGCTCAGTTCGTCGGCGGCGTTTTGGAGTTGTGCGTCGGCGTGGAGGAATACGGGGCGGGCGAACGCGGGGTGTTCAATCCCGCCTTTCGTGTCCGGGACGGGGGCGTACGGGGTGTTGGCCCGGAGGTGGGCGAGCAGGGTGGTGCTGTCCTGGTGGTGGTCGATCCAGTCCCTGACCAGGCGTCCGGCCTCCTCGGGGGTCCACGGGTGCCGGCTGGGAGCGTGCGCCACCAGATCAGGCACGAGCGTCGCGTGCACGGCGAGGCGCGTCTCGATCACGCTTGTGTGGGTGCCGTTGTCGGCCAGTAGGCAGGCCGCCGCAGCTGCCATTGCCCGGTAGTCGTCCTTGTGGATGCTCTTCAGCACGTTCGTCTTCGTGTCGATGCCCTTGGCCGTCTTGTAGTGGGCGTTGAAGCTGGGTCTTTGGTTCTGGGGGTTCCAGCCGCGGTAGACGGAGTCGGGGCGGGCGGGGGCGAGGGCGGCGGCGTGGTGGCGTAGCCGTGGGGGGATCTGGTCGGAGTGGTTCTCCTGGTGGAGGACGGCGAGGAGTTCGTTGTAGGCGGCCCGCACGGTCGCGTCCTCGGGGAGGACCAGCCGCGGCTCGAAGGGGGCGGGATCGAGGGAATCGGGGGTCGGGATCTCGTGGTCGGGCACGGTGGGACCGGCGTCGACTCCCTCTGCGCCGTCCACGGCCGTCGGCTCCGTGGCGGCACCCGGCCTGATGGCCTCGGTCTCCGCTGTCGGTGCGGAAGCCGTATGCGGTGCCGTGGTGAGGGTCCGGTCGCCGACCGGTGGGCCGGTCTTCCCCGCTCTCTCCGGGGCGGCCCGGTCCTCTCCACCGCCGGTCGCCGCATCCTCCCAGGTGCGCAGGGTGCCCACTGGGACGCCAATTCTTCCCGCGCTTTCCTTCCGATTGAGTTTGCGCCCGGCGCTTCGGAGTTGTGCGTCGGCGTGGAGGAGGACGGGGCGGGCGAACGCGGGGTGTTCAAGGTTCCCCTTCTTGTTCGTGACAGGGGCATACGGGGTGTTGGCCTGGAGGTGGGCGACCAGGGTGGTGTCCTGGTGGTGGGCGATCCAGTCCCTGACCAGGTGTGCGGCCTCCTCAGCGGTCCACGGGTGCCGGCTGGGGGCGTGCGTCACCAGCCCGGACAGATTGATCGGTGCTATGCCGAGGTGTTTCGCGGACACGTCCCTCAGGGTGCCGTTGTCGGCCATCAGGCAGGCGGCCGCCGTGAGCTTCAGGTTGAACTCGTCGGGAAGGCCGGTCTTCAGAAGGCTCGCCGTCGCGTCATTCCACTTGGCCGTCTTGTAGTGGGTCTGGAAGTTGGGTCTTTCGTTCTTGGGGTTCCAGCCCCGGAAGACGGAGTCGTAGGGCGCGGGGTCGAGGGTGGCGGCGTGGTCGCGTAGCCGGCGGGGTATCTGGTCGCGGCGGTTCTCCTCGTGGAGGACGGCGAGGAGTTCCTCGTACGCCGCCCGCACGCCCGGGTCCTTGGGGAGGACCACGCGCGGCCGGAAGGGGACGGGATCCGGGGAATCGGGGGCCGGGATCTCGTGGCCGGGCTCGGTGGGGAGGTGATGGCCGCTTCCGGCGGACCGGGCCGTGGAGGCTCCGGCGTCACCGTCCTCGGCACCGTCCACGGCCATCGGCTCGACGGTGGACGGATCGGTGAACCCCCGTCCCTCCGGAACCGTGTGGTCGGTGTCCGGGGACTCGGGACGGCTGTCCGTGCGGCCGGCCTCGACCCGGTCGGTGGGATCCGTGGCCCCAGGGGTCTCGGCCGTGCCACCGTCCGTCCGGGGAGCTGGGGTGCCATGACCGTCGGCCGCGTCCGGGGCCCGGGCGGGCACCTCCGCAGCGGCACGGCCCTCGCCGTCGGCGGCCGCACCCGCTACCCAGCGGGCCAGCGTTCCGACGTCGACGCCGAGCTTGCGTGCGCGGCCGGCCTGGTCCAGTCCGGGGCTGGTGGTTCGCAGTCGTGCGTCGCCGTGGACGAAGACGGGGCGGGCGAACGGGGCATGGTCGATTCTGCCGTCGCGCGCGACGGGGGCGTAGGGGGTGTTGGCCTGGAGGTGGGCGACCAGGGTGGTGTCCTGGTGGTTGTCGCTCCAGTCCCTGACCAGGCGTCCGGCCTCCTCCGGGGTCCACGGGTGCTGGCTGGGGGCGTGCTTCACCATGGCGGTCAGAGTGTTCGGTGCTATGTCGAGGCGTTTCAGGGAGACTTGCTTCTGGGTGCCGTTGTCGGCCATCAGGCAGGCGGCCGCCGTGAGCTTCAGGTTGAATTCGTCGGGACGGCCGGCCTTCAGGAGGTTCGCCTTCGCATGGACGTTCTTGACCTTCTTGTAGTGGCTCTTGAAGGTGGGTGCGCCTCCGTCGTTGGGGTTCCAGCCGTGGTAGACGGAGCCGCGGGGGGCGGGGCCGAGGGTGGCCGCGTAGGCACGCAGCTGTGGGGGTATCTGGCGGCGGCGGTTTTCCTGGTGGAGGACGGCGAGGAGTTCGTTGTAGGCCTCCCGCACGCCCGGGTCCTCGGGGAGGATCAGCCGCGGCCGGAAGGGAACGGGATTCATGGAGGTGTCCTCCACCACGGCGGGCTCGTTCCGGCCGTCGGCCGGCTCCCTCTTCCAGATGGCCAGGGTGTCCGCGTTCACACCGAGTTTCGCGGCGATGACCGGCCGGCTCGGTTTCGGGGTGGTGGTCTGGAGTTGTTCCTCGGCGTCCACGAAGACGGGGTGGGCGAATTTGTGGTAGTCGAGCTGCCCGGTCTTGTTCGGGATCGGGGCGTACGGGGTGTTGGCCTGAAGGTGTGCGAGCAGGGTGGTGCTGTCCTGGTGGCGGTGGATCCAGTCCCTGACCAGGTGTCCAAGTTCCTCCGGGGTCCACGGGTGCTGGCTGGGGGCGTGTTTCACCAGATCAGGCACGAGCGTCCCGGTCACGGCAAGGCGCTTCCTGATCACGGTTGGCTGAGCGCCGTTGTCGGCCAGTAGGCAGGCGGCCGCCGTCCTCCTCGCCCAGTAGTCGTCCTTGCGGCTGCTCATCAGGAGCTTCACATTCTCGGCGATGCCCTTGACCGCCTTGTAGTGCGCGTTGAAGTTGGTTTCTTCGTTCTCGGGGTTCCAACCGCGGTAGACGGAGTCTCGGGGGGCGGGGTCGAGGGTGGCGGCGTGGTCGCGTAGCTGGCGGGGTATCTGGTCGCGGCGGTTCTCCTCGTGGAGGACGGCGAGGAGTTCCTCGTACGCCGCCCGCACGGTCGCGTCCTCGGGGAGGACCACGCGCGGCCGGAAGGGGACGGGACCCGTGGCCGTGTCCTCCAGGACGGCGGGTTCCTCCCCGTCGTCGGCCGTGCCCACCGCGCCGCCGTGGGTTCGGTGGGGGGTGGCGATCTCCTGGGCTTGGGTGGTGGCGGCGGCCTCGGCGGCGGCGGTGCTGGCCATGATGGTGTAGGCGGCGGTGTAGTGGGCGGCGATGCTGCGCACGGTGGGGTCCTCGGCCTCCGGGACGCCGTCCGTGAAGGGCAGGTCGCCGCGCTCCTTCATCAGGGCGATGGCGAATCTGACCGCCTCGCCGCCGACTCCGCCGGTGGTGGCGTGCGGGCCGTGGTCGGGGGTGGTGGGGGTCCATTCCATCGCGTGGGCGAGGCGTTGGTCGTCGGCGTGCACGAGGGCGTCGACGGTGACGGGACGGTTCTCGCGCCGAAGGGCGAGGGCGTCGGTGATCAGGCGGAGGCGGTCGACCTTGCTGGGGGTGGAGACGGCTGGGTTGACCGTGGTGACGAGGTGGTCGAGACGAGCGGTTGTGGTGGTGCCGGTGGTGGTTCCCGGGGCTCGGGTGAGGCCGTGAAGGATGTGGAGGGTGTCGAGGTGGTCGGTGTCCAGTGGCAGGTGGTGGCGGTTGAGGAAGCCTGCGTACTCGAAGGCATTGGCCTTCCACGGGGCCGTGGTGTGGGCGGGGTCGGTGAGGAACCGGTCGAGGGTGTGGCCGAGCTGGAGGCCGGCGGTGGTCAGGGGCTCGCCGGGGCGCAGGGCCAGGATGGTGCGGGCGGCCGCGCGAAGCGGTGCCTCGTCGGGTCCTTGCAGGATGTAGTGGGCGAGCTGTTTCAGCGTGCCGTTGCGCACGGTGAAGACTCCGCGGTCCTTCAACTCCCGGGCCAGCCCGATCAGGGCGGTGACGGCGACTTCGTCCGTAGGCACGGTGACCGGGGTCCCCTCGTGGACGGACATGGTGGGACTGGCGGCGCGGGGGCGTTTGCCGGCGGCTCCCTGGGGCTGGGGGTCGGATCCGGACGGTGACACCAGCGGGCGCTTCAGCGCGCTGCTCCCAGCCTCGGCCGCCGCGCGACGTTCCGCCAGGGTTGACTTCTTGGTGCGGGCGCCGCCGGGGAGGATGCCGGCGCGTCGGTCGGCGGCGGTGGCCTGGAGGCCTGCCGCGTGGAGGAAGGTCTGGCGGGAGTGGTCGTCGGGGGTGGCGGGGTGGTTGGTCGGGTGGCCGGGTGTCCTGTCGAGGATCTGGTCGGTGGTGGTGTGCGGGTCGGTCAGGCGGTGGGTGGCGAGTTCGCCGGCGAAGGCGGCGCGGAGCCTGACGACTGCGGCGGGTTCGGGAATCCTCGCGGCGGGTGCGGGACGGTCGGCCGGGGCCACGAGCACGTTCAGCTCGGCATTCAGCTGCCGCCGGTGGAGTTCGGGCAGGGCGTTCCACCAGGTGTGCAGGCGGGCGGGTGCGATGTCCTGGACCTCGCATACGAGGGGGTTCTCCTGGGCCTTGTCGACGGCTTCGAGCCAGTTCGCCTCACGGCTGCGCCAGTCCCGGCGGTCGTAGAGC
This sequence comes from Kitasatospora sp. NPDC093102, assembly GCF_040683915.1. Taxonomy (NCBI): domain Bacteria; kingdom Bacillati; phylum Actinomycetota; class Actinomycetes; order Kitasatosporales; family Streptomycetaceae; genus Kitasatospora; species Kitasatospora sp. NPDC093102. Next base: position 29,775 of record NZ_JBFBFA010000058.1, read on the forward strand.
GGTTCGAGGGGGCGCACCGGCGTGTCGGCGGTCCGGACCGCGTGCTCGTACGCCGGGTGCTCTCCGGTCGTCGTCGGTGCGGGACGGGTGGGTGTCGTGCTCACGTCGCGCTCGGCGCCGACCGGATCAGGGCCGCCGGGGCGGGCGTCCGAGGCCGTGGAAGAGACGGCCGCTTCCACGTGCCCGAGCCTTTCCACAATGGCTCGTCCGGCCTCGGGCCGCGCGACCCCCGATTCACGCGGCGCCGGTGCGGTGGCCTCGTGCGACACCGGCTCGGGGGTGCCCGTGAGGGCCGGTGGCGGGAGTTCGGCCGCCGGCTGCCGGTCGTGGGCGGCAGGGGCCGTCCAGTGGTCGGTGCCGCGGACGCCGACGGGGTCCTGGGAAAGGCGCGGATTCCGGACGTGTTTGAGCTGGGTGTAGTGATGGAGTGCGCCACCGATCACACCGGTACCCGCGCCGGCGGCCGCGGCCAGGCCGAACACCGCCGGGTCCCATTCGCCGCCCTGCCAGGCGGTGGAGACCACCGCCCCGGCCTCCCCTCCGATCGCTCCGCCCAACGCCCCGCCCACAGCCTTGCGCAGCAGGGCGGGTCCCCCCATCCGGCCCCCCAGGGCGTGCCCGGCCGGGTCTCCGAGCCCCCCGGCCAGACCGCCCACCCCCGCGACCAGCAACGACGTCACATCCAGCCCGCGGCGGTACTCACCGAGCTGGGAAGCCTGCACCAGCGCATCCTGCCCGGCCCCGAAGACCGCCCCCGAGCACACCAACCTGAAGAATTCCGCCAGGATCTCGCCCACCGAGCGGCGCCCGCCCGCCAGGACTCCGGGGACCAGGGCCGCCGACGCGCCGGCTGTCGTGGCCATGGCCCATACCAACTGTGCGACCGTCCACAGCGTCACCGCCGCCGTCAGCTCCATCGACCGCTGCGCGTAGTCGACCTGTCCGGCCTGCTCCTCCAGTGCCCCTGCGCCCTCCCGCAGACTCGCCGCGCCGCGCCGGGTGCTCTCTCCGACGTCCGCCAGGGTCCGTGCCATCTCCCTGCCCGCTCCGGGCAGGCTCGTGGGCAACGCGGTCGCATGCCGCTCGACCTCCACCCCCGCCTCGTCCACCAGCACGGCCGTGCGCCGCAGCGCCCCCGCGCCCGTCAACAGCCGCTCCGCGTCCACCTTCGGATACGACGCCCCCGACACCGCACCCATCAACGCCGCCCACCACGACGGCACGGACCGGCCTGAGACACCGAACCTGAACAGACCGGAGAACCACGCAGCAGGGGCAGCAGACACGACGATTCCTCACACGAAGAACACAGAAACGGGAGGCCCATCGCTGGGAGCCCCGGGGCTGCCCTGAAGCGGGTTCACCCCACGCCCATCAACGGCCTGCGAACACGTGACGGTTCGGCAGTCCGACCACTCCCACCGCATCGCGGCTGAGGACGATCCCCCGAGGACGACAGCCTCGAGCTGCCGCCCCCGCGCAGCGCCGGGGCGGCAACGAGAACATGCCGCGGGAGTGTTCTGTCAGGCGCGCTGACGCGGTACGAACGGCGCCGGGCGCGATCGGCTGCGCGATTCGGCGCGCAGGTGGAGCGGGGTCGGGTAGATGGGTCCGGCCTTCGCGACCAGGCCGGGGGTGAGCCCGGCGATGGGGCGCAGCCGCCACTTCCGGTGGATGGTGGCCAGTACGGCCAGCGCCTCGGAGAGCGCGAAGTGGTCGCCGACGCACTTGTGCGCGCCGTTGCCGAACGGGATGAAGGCGCCGCGCCGCGGCTTCTCGCCGGTGAGCCACCGGTCCGGGTCGAAGCGGTCCGGGTCGGGGTAGAGCGCCGGGTTGCGGTGCAGGAGGTAGGGGCTGTAGATGAGTTCGGTCCCCGCGGGGGCGAGGACCGGTCCGAGCTTCGTCGGCCGCAGGACACGACGGGTGAGCAGCCAGTTGGGGTAGAGCCGCAGGGTCTCGGCGATGACGTGGCCGGTGTACTCCAGGAGCCGCAGCTGTTCCGGCCGGACGGGGCTGGTGCCGATCACCGAGTCCATCTCCGCCACCATGCGGTCGGCCACCTCGGGGTGGCGGCCGAGTTCGTGGAGGGTGGCGAGGATCAGCGCCCGGGTGGTCTCCGCACCCGTGACGACCAGGGTGATGATCTCGTCCTGGATCTCGCGGTCGCTCATCGGAGTGCCGCCGTCCTCCGTCCGGGAGGCCAGCAGGATGTCCAGGACGTCACCGGCGGCGCCCTCCGCGACGTCGGTACCGGACCTGCGGCGGGCCAGCGCGTCGGTGACGGCGGCCCGGACGTTGGCGGATGCCTGGTCGAAGCGGTGGTTGCCGGGGGTGGGCAGTCGGCGCCACCACGAGGGGAGCATGGTCAGCGTCGCGGCGATGGCGAAGAGCACCGGGACGTTCGCGGCCATCCGCTCGGCGGTGCCGTCGTCGGCCCTCGTGGTGAACAGGGTTCGGGCGGCGACCGACAGGGTGAGGTCGTTGACGGTGCGGCCGAGGTCGATCTGCTGCCCGTCCTCCCAACCGGCCGTCGCCTCGTCGGCCTCGCGCAGCATGGCGTCCAGGTAGCGGTCGATCCGGGCACGGTGGAAGGCGGGCTGGACCCTTCGCCGTCGGGTCCGGTGGGCGGTTCCGGTCGACGTGATCAGGCTCTCGCCGATGACCCGGCGGGCCCGTTCGAAGAGGGCGCCCTTGTCGACGCTGTCGTCTCCGGCGACGAGGATGCGGTGGACCAGTTCGGGATCGTTCAGGACGTAGGCGGGCCGCGGGCCCAGGAAGATCCGCACGATCTCGCCCTGCCCCTGCAGGGAGTCGAGGAACGCCAGCGGATCACGGTGCAGCTTCAGGGCGTGCCCGAGCAGCGGGAGACGCCCGGGGGCGGTGTGCACGGCACGGTCGATAGTGCTCACGGGTTCGGACCTTTCCGGTCGGATTCGGCTACGGCGCTCAGAGCAGGGCGAAGGCGCAGGAGAGGATCACCGCGTAGATACCGGTGAAGAGCAGGTACGTGACTCTGTCCGCTCGGGCCTCCCGCCGCAGCAGGCTGCGGGCGCCCGCGGTCCATGCGGGGACGGCGACCAGCGCGTCGCAGCCGAGCACGACGGCCTGGCCGGCGTGGCCGTGGGAGAACAGGAGCACGTGCAGGGTGGCCGGCAGCGCCGCCATGTTGAGGGCGAACCAGATCCGGACCGGCCAGTGCCCGAGCATCAGCGGCAGGGTCCGTCGCCCGATCCGCCGGTCACCCGCCATGTCGCGGACGTCCTCGAAACACATGGGCAGGTTGCAGGCCGCGGTGACCACCAGCACCCACCGCCACCCTTCGCCGTCGAGCGGCGTCACCAGCTCCCACGCGGCCGCGAGTTGGGCCAGGGTGCCCAGGACCATGGCGACCGGCTTCACGACGACGTAGTGCCGGGGGTTGGAGAGGAGGTTCAGGCCGAGGGAGACGGTCTGCCAGAGCAGCACCCAGCCAATCGTCTCCGTCAGCAGGCCGGCCAGGGTGTACAGCGGGAGGGCGATGCTCAGCCGGGTGAGCACTCCCTCCCGGGTGATCAGGCCCGACGGAATGGGACGGTACGGCTTGTTCAGCGCGTCCTCCGCCGCACCTGCCGCCTGATTGGCCGTGTCGAAGACGTACAGGAAGAGGAGGAACAGCACCGCCGCGGCGGCCACATGACGGGCGAGGTCGGCCGCGGCCAGGCCCTGCCGGAGGCCGACCGCGGCGGTGAACAGGACGGGCGGCACGACGGCCGCCGACGAGTTGTCCGCCAGCAGCCGGATGGTGACCCGGACCTCGAAGCGGATCCGGCCCGCGAGGGTGGCCGGGAGCGGGGCCGGGAGCGGGGCCGGTCGCCCGGCACCGCCGCCGGCCCTCACCGCGCGTCTCTCCCGGTACGCCTGGCCGTCGTCCCGGTCCCGGTCGGCAAGTGGACTCTGTGCTGTGAACATGTGCTCCCCAGGGGTTGGTCAAGGACCGTTACCCGAGATACGGCGGGAGCGACGAACGGGTTCACCCGGCCCGGCGGTGCCACCCCCGCCCCGCCCGCACGGCCCTGGCCTCGCGGTTCAACGGTCCCGGCCCAGCACCGTGGCGGCGAGGGCTGTCAGTTCCGCGTGCTCCTCCGGGGGCAGCTCCGCCGCCTCCAGGTGCCGTGTCGCCTCGGCGAGTTGGCGGCGCCCCTCGTCCTCCGCGAAGGCGCGTCCGCCCGCCTGCTCGACCAGCGCCGCCAGGGTCACGGCCGCCCGGGGCCCGGCCGTTTCGGGGGCGGCCGTTTCGGGCCCGGCCGTTTCGGGGGCGGCCGTTTCGGGGGCGGCCGTTTCGGGGGCGGCCGTTTCGGGGGCGGCCGTTTCGGGGGCGGCCAGCAGCTCCGCGAGCCGCAGACCGGCCGGGCCGGGATCCGCCAGCGCGGCCAGCACGGGCAGGGTCCGGCGGCCGGCCAGCAGGTCGGAGCCGACCGGTTTGCCGGTGCGCGCCGGGTCGCCCCAGATCCCCAGCAGATCGTCGGCGCACTGGAACGCGAGCCCCAGGTGTTCGCCGAAGCGCTGGAGGTGCAGGACGGTGGCCGACGGTGCCCCCGCGAGGACCGCGCCCACCGCGCAGGCGCAGCCGAGCAGGGAGCCGGTCTTCCCGTGGGCCATCGTCCGGTACTCGTCGACGGACACGTGGGCCCGGCCGGTGAACTCCAGGTCCAGGCTCTGGCCGTGGACCAGGTCCTGCAAGGTCGCGGTCAGCATCTCGGCGGCCCGGTGCGCGTACGGCGACCGCGCCCCCGTGAGGACCCGCAGGGACAGCGCCAGGAGGGCGTCGCCGGCCAACAGGGCCCGCGGCACTCCGAACCGGACCCAGGCCGCCGGACGGTGACGGCGTTCCCGGTCGCCGTCCATGATGTCGTCGTGCAGCAGGGTGAAGTTGTGCACCAGCTCCACCGCGACCGCCCCCGCCACCCCGCACTGTTCGGGGGCGCCCGCCGCCCGGGCACCGAGCAGTGCCAGGGCCGCCCGCACGGCCTTGCCGCCGTCCCCGGCCGAGGACGCCCCCGCTCCGGGCTGCGGGGACCAGCCCATGTGGTGCGCCACCACCTCTGCCACCCCTGCCGGGAGTCCCGCCGCCGCACGTCGCAGGGCGGGTTCCGCCAGATCCTTGGCCCGGGCCAGCACCTCGCCGGGATTCGCCACCACGTGGTCCGTTGACAGGGCCATCCACCCACCGTTCCCCTCGTCACCGCTCGGGCGCCGGCCGCCGACGGTGTCCGACCGTGTTCACGTGGCCGTTGCGGTCCCCGGTTCAGCGGGCCCGGTGTGAGCCTTCGAACACCCGGCACCTCCTTCGATCCGCTGAACGCCTCCCCCGGTGCGAGACGTGGTGTCCTCGGCGGAGCTCCTGTTCGCCCCTTTACGGGCGAGTGCGGATCAGCTTCGATCCGTTCCTTCACGTTCCTTGCGTTGGGTGGTCTCTGGTGCCGAACACCTCTGTCGACAGCTGGTTCACCGGCCTGTTCAATCTCGGGGGCTCGGGCAAGGGTGTGCCGTCGTGGTGGGCGGGGTTCATGGGAGCGTCATCGGGGTCCTCCTACCCCAAGGCGGACGCGGCCGGCCTGCTGGCAAGCGCGGGGGCGCTGCGGCGGGCGGCCGGCTGGGTGGACGAGCGGGCGGTGGCGTTCCGGCGGGCGGTCTCGGGAGCGGCACTGGGCATGCCCGGTGCGGGGGCGGTGATGTCCGCGACCCTGGTCACGGTCGGGGACGGCACCCTGGACAGTGCACGGAATCTGCGTGAGGGGGCGCAGGCTCTGGAGGAGCAGGCCGAACAGGTCGAGCGCGCCCAGCTGATGATGGGGTTCACGGCGGCGATGACGTTGTGGACGGTGGCGCAGCTGGTGTGGGCCGCGGTGGCGACGGGTGG
>NZ_JBFBFA010000059.1:0-33840 GCF_040683915.1 Kitasatospora sp. NPDC093102
TCATCCTTCGCGAATCAAATGGATGCTAGCCCGCGGTACCGACAAGCCAGACAGTGCGCCACCGAGGCGCACAACCATCCGGGCCGTCTGACTCAAGCCTGATCACAAGATCTTCGACAGAGCCGCCAACGGCTCTGGCTCACATTCGGTGGTGACGGAAAGTCACATAGGAATGCGCTGGCCGGGCCGGACGAACGCCGGTCTTGCCCGCTGCCTCCTCTGCCGTCCACATGGAGCCCAGGGACTCTCTACTGCGCCCGGGCTGCGGCTTCGGCTGCCGACGAGCCGGGGGCGCGCATCGAGGTCACGCCCCGGCGCGCGCCTGTGCGCCTGCACCCGGAGTCCCACTCACCGACCCGTGGTCGGCCCGCTCCACGAGGTCACGTCACTCCGGGTATCCGCAGAGCCAGCACGGCGAGGTCGTCGTGAGGGTCTCCCGGGCGGGCGTCGATCAAAGCCTTCCCGAGGCTCTCCAGCGGCCTGCCCGCCCAGGCCGAAGCAGTCTCGGCGACGACTCGCAGCCCCGCGTCGATGCTCACGGCGGGGTGCTCGACCAGTCCGTCGGTGTACAGCACCAGCGTCGCGCCCTCGGGCACCGGATGCGTGCGGTCGAGGCGAGGCAGGCTCGGGTCGACCCCGATCGGCAGGTCGGGCTCGGAGTCGAGATAGTGTGCGGTGCCGTCCGGGGTGACGAGCAGCGGCGGCAGATGGCCCGCGTTGCTCCAGCGCAGATTCCATGCCCCGTCCGCTGGCTCGAGGCGGGCGAGGCATACGGTCGCCATCGGGACCTCGGGCAGGGCGTGCACGGCGTGGTCGAGCCGGGCGAGCGCCTCGCTGGGTGTCGTGGCCTCGTCGTGGGCGATGGCCCGCAGCATGTTTCGGGTCTGCGCCATGATGGCGGCGGCGTCAAGGTCGTGGCCGGCCACGTCGCCGATGACTGCCACCCGCGTACCGTTCGGCAGGGCCAGCGCGTCGTACCAGTCACCGCCCAGTAGAGCGGGCTCGGTGGCCGGCTGGTAGCTCGCCCAGGTGGCCAGTGGAGTAAGCACCGGCAGCGTGGGCAGCAGCAGCCGCTGAAAGTGCTCGGAGTCGGCTCGGACCCGGCTGTAGAGGCGGGCGTTCTCGATCGCCACGCCCGCGGCGCCGGCCATCGCGCTCACCACGGCCTCGTCATCGAGGTCGAACGGCTGGTCGCCGTGCTTGTCGGCGAGGTAGAGGTTGCCGTAGACGCGGCCGCGCACCGTGATCGCGACACCGAGCAGGGTGCGCATCGGCGGGTGCCCTCGGGGGAAGCCGACGGCGGCCGGGTGGACTGCGATGTCGTCGACGCGCAGGGGCTGCGGATCGTGGATCAGGCGACCCAGAAGCCCCCGGCCGGCGGGGAGCGGGGTGCCGGCCAGCCGGGAGCGTTCGTCCTCGTCCAGGCCGGCCGGGATGAAGTCGGCCAGCCGGGTGCCGTCCTCGTCGAGGACGCCGAGCGCCCCGTAGCGGGCCCCGACCAGATCCATCGCCGTGGTCACGATGCGCCGCAGGACGATCGGGAGTTCCAGGTCGCGGCTGATCGCCAGCACGGCCTGCAGCAGACTGCTCATCCGTCTCTGGGCGCGGGCCAGTTCCCGAAGCTGGGCCTGGAGTGCATCGATGTCTGCCTGCTCGCCGGCACCGGCCGCGTCCGCTGCGCTGGGCTGCCGCATTGGTTCAAGATCCTTCCGGCACACACGACCCGGACACCGAGTATCACCGTGACGGGCATCACATTCCCGTGATCCAACGATACCGGCCGGCATCGACAGGAGCTGTGGATCGCCACCGATCGGAGCCGGGTTCCCGTAGTGGCACACGGCTCCGACCCGTGTGCGCCCGGTCAGCGCGCCGGGTGCAGGACCGTGGTCGCGTCCGTGCGGTGGTCGAGGTGGCTGGTCACGTCCACGACGCCGTCCACGCCCCGGCACAGCCGCTCCACCACCGACACCAGGGCACGGTGCTCGACCGTGCCGGTCAGGGTGACCCGGCCTTCGTGCACCTGGACGTCGACGGTGCCCGGGGCGAGTCCCAGCGTGCGCTCCAGGACGTCCCCGAGGAGCTCCTCGCGGATCGCCCGGTCCTGCCGCAGGAAGACGCGCAGCAGGTCGCTGCGGCTGACGATGCCGATCAGACGTCCGGCCTCGTCCACGACGGGGAGGCGCTTGAGTTTGTCGCGCTGCATCAGGCGGGCGGCTTCGACCACGGTCCATTCGGGCCGGGCGCAGACGGCCGGGCTGGTCATCAGGCCCTCGGCGGTGGCGGCTCGGCTGCGGGCGCGGTCGCGCGGCGGCAGGTCCGGGGCGAGCATCAGTCCGGCGGGGTCTTCCTGGGCGGCTTCATTGAGCAGCAGGTCGGCCTCGGAGACCAGTCCGATCGGACGGTCCTCCTGGTCCAGGACGGGTACGGAGGTGATGTCGTGCTCGGCGAGCAGCCGGGCGATCTCCTTGAAGCCGGTGTCGGGCCGTACGTGTACGACGACGTGGGTCATCAGCTCTCCCACGATCCGGTGTCGCATGGTCGGCTTTCTCCTTTCCGGTGGGCATTGGCAGGGCGGTGTAGTGGGGTGGGGTGCAGGGTTGGCGGGCTCAGTCGTTGGGGTGGCGGACCACGACCACGGGGCAGGGCGCGTGCTGGACGCAGTGCTGGCCGACAGACCCCAGCAGGGCGCCGGTGAACCCGCCGTGGCCCCGGCTGCCGACAACCAGGAGGTCGGCGCCCCGAGCCGCGTCGAGCAGACACGACACGGCACCGCCCTCCACCACCCGGGCGCGGATCCCGCCCCGGCACTCGGCGTCGGCCGCCTCGGCGACGGCCTCGTCGAGCACGTTGCGCGCGCTGTCGGCGGGGTTCTCGTAGGCCACGACGGGTACGGGCCACCCGGTGGCCACCGGGTGCTGCCACGCGGTGACGGCCTCGACGACGGCGCCCCGCGCACGGGCCTGGTCCACGGCCCAGCGCAGCGCGTCGACGGAGGACGGCGAGCCGTCCACGCCGACCACGATCCACCGCTGCGTGTCGGTCTGCTCGGTCACGGTGCTCTCCTTCTCGTTTGCAGTTGTCTCCACCATCGGGCGACCGGCTCGGTGCGGCGAAGGGCCGGAGGGGACCATGCTGCCGGGACCTTCCGCCCGCTTGCGGACACGGCTGCGGCGGCGGGCGGGCGGGCGGATGTCCCACCGGAGGGGGCCGTGAGCCCCGTCACCGCGTGGCCGGGGGCGGTGGTGCGCTCGGTCGGTCGCGGGACGCGCGTGTCCGGCCCCTCGCCGGCCGGGTCGCGCGATCACTTCCGAGCACGGCCGGGACCGAAGGCCGCCCGACCGGGACCGTTGTGCCGCCCTCCAGTGACCAACGGCCCACAGACCACGCCCAGTGACGAGGAGCAGGCTGGCGTCCACACCCCATCCGAGGGGTCCGGTCCCGGTCGGCGAATCGCCGCGAGGGCCGCTCGGTCGGACGGACACACAGGGCTTCGGCGCAGCAGAGTTGAGGAGTTCTCGATGGCACAGGCGTATCTGGTCGGCGGCGGCATCGCCGCCCTGTCCGCGGCGGCGTTCCTCATCCGGGACGGGGGATTCGCCGGCCGTGACATCCACATCTTCGAGGCACAGGACGAGGTCGGCGGGAGCCTCGACGCGGGCGGCACCCCGGAGACCGGGTACACGATGCGCGGCGGGCGGATGTTCGAGGCGCAGTTCCGCTGCACGTACGACCTGCTGTCCGGCATCCCCTCGCTGGACGACCCGTCGAAGTCGGCCACCCAGGACATCCTCGACTCCCACGAGGAGTCGCCGTGGGACGACGCGGCCCGCCTGGTCCGCAAGGGCGGTGTGATCGTGGACGGGCACTCCGTGACTCCTCCCCCGCGTGAACCGCGGGGGCTTCTCGCTAACCCTTCCGGGCGTTGCGACGGGCCAGCCCGGCCCGTAGGACGTTGACGGCTCCCACTGTGTCGGCGTGCGCCTGGTGGCCGCAGCCGGTGCAGTGGAAGGTGTCCTGGGTGGGCCGGTTCTCCGCCGCAACATGCCTGCATGTGGGGCATGTCCGGGAGGTGTTGCGGGGGTCCACGGCGATCGTTTCCCGTCCGGCGCTTTCAGCCTTGGCACGCAGGATCGCAAGGAACACCCCCCATCCGGCATCCGATATCGAGCGGTTGAGCCCGGCTTTGGCCGCGGCCCCGTTGGGGAGAAAGGCACCCGGCCGGTCGGGGTCGGGCTTCGGCGCGGGGGCCTTGACCATGCTGCGGATCCTGAGGTCCTCGTGCGCGATCAGATCATGCTCGCGGACCAAACCGAGGGCGGTCTTGTGGGCATGGTCGAGGCGCTGACGGCGGACCTTACGGTGCAGCCTGGCGACGGTCTCCACAGCCTTGCGGCGGCGCTTCGACCCGCGCTTGCACCGACTGAGAGCCTGCTGCGCCTTCTCCAGCTTCGCGGCGGCCTTCCGGCCGTGGCGGGGGCTGGGAACGAACCCGCCGCTGGAGTCGGCGAGGAAGCTGGCTATGCCCATGTCGATGCCGACCACGGATCCGGTCGCGGGCAGCGGATCGGGCCGGGCCTGCTCGGCCGTCAGCACGACGTACCAGCGTTTGCCCTCACGCTTGGCCGAGATCGTCTTGACCGTGCCGGCCACCGGGCGGTGCCGGTTGACCTTGACGTGGCCGACGCCCTGGAAACGGACGCGGGTCACCGGATCGTGCGGGGTTGAGTCCCAGCGGCAGCCGTCACCGTCCTTGGGGAAGTCCACCGTGTCGAACCGGTTCACGCCGCGAAAGCGCGGGTATCCCGGCTTCTCACCGGACGTGACCCGGCGGAAGAACGCCGCGAACGCCTTGTCCAGCCGTCGAAGCGTGGCCTGCTGGGAGGAGAAGGACCAGCGGCCCTGACGCTCCGGGTCGAACGCCCGGATCTCCTTGAGCTGCGCAGACTGATCGCCGTACCGGACCGTCGTCCCGGAGACATGCCGCCAGGCATCCCGACGTTCCTGCAACGCCCCGTTGTAGAGCGAGCAGTGATCCCGCAGCATCTCCGTCAGTGCCTGCTGCTGGCCCACGGTGGGCCGCAGCAAGAACTTGTACGCACGAATCAACACGACCCACCCCCTCCACCGCCTCGGCAATCAACATGCCACACGCCACTGACAGAACACACCACGAGCGCTCTGCTGCGTAGGGACGCGGCGGCGCTCCGCGCCGCCGATCCCAGGATCGGATTCCCTCCCCGGCTGAAGCCGGGGATACCCTCCGAAGATCAGGGATGGAACGGGAGACCCTGCGCGTCTACCGCGACGCCATCGACCGCCGGTCTCCGTGCCTTCGAGCCGAGTTGACGGCTGAAGGGGAGGCCGCGCTCGATCCGGCCCCGTTCACCCCGGCCCGCTCCGCCCAGGAGTCCGCGGGCATCCAGCACACCCCCGTCCCGAGCGTCATCGTCTCCGCCTCGGGGATGGCCACCGGGGGACGCGTCGTGCACCACCTGCGCCGGCTGCTCCCGGACCCGCACAACAGCGTCCTGGTCGTCGGTTTCGCAGCCCTGGGCACCCGTGCCCGGGACCTGGTCGACGGCGCCCGGTCGGTGAGGATGTTCGGCACCTACGTCCCCGTCCGGGCCGAGGTCGTCAACGTGCCCGGGTTCTCAGCCCACGCGGACGCCGACGAGGTCCTCGGCTGGCTGAGCGGTGCCCCCGCTCCCGACACGGTCTACATCGTCCACGGCGAGCCAAGGAGTTCCGAGCGGCTGCGCACCCGGATCGCGAAGGAACTCGGCTGGAACGCGGTCGTCCCGCGCCCCGGCGAGCGTGCCACGGTATAGGTCGGGCCAGATGGCAACGGATGGGGCAGGGCCCGTGGAGGCCCTGCCCCATCCGTCACGGGCTCGCCCGTTCCCGCAGCAGTCGTCCGCTCGCGAAGCATCACGCGGGACCCACACCCGTCCGTCCCCCGCCGCTCTACGCGACCGGGGTGATGAGACCGTAGTGGCCGTCGAAGCGGTGGTAGAGGACGTTGCCGCGCCCGGTGGCGGTGTCGGTGAAGAGGACGAACGGCAGGCCACTGAGGTCGAGCCGCGAGACGGCGTCCGCGACGCCGAGCTCCGGAACTCCGCAGGTGCTCACCGAGAGTCCCGTCAGCGGTTCCGGTGCCGGGCCGGCCGCCGCCGCTCGGTGACCGCCGGTGGTCCCGTCACGGTAGACCACACCGTCGCAGCCGGTCACGGCATCGGTGAACATGTGGAAGCCGTAGTCCATGGCCTCCAGTTCGAACACCGCGGACCACACGTTCTGGCGGGCCAGGCTGTAGGCCTTGTGGCGGACGATCCGCCGCTCCTCCGGGCCAGGCCGCGGCGGTGCGGGCGGTGGTCATGGCCGGATTCCTCGTGCTACGCGCCCGGATCCACCGGAGACGCGCCGTGGTGCCGGTGGTGGTCCTGGTAACGGCGGATCCTGGCGAGCCTCGCGGTCAGCCGGTCCTGGAGCAGGTCGACCGCTTCCTGCATGGTCGCGGCCGCCACGTGGGCCCGGACCGGGCGCCCGTTGAGGTCCACCATGCCCTGGGCGAGGCACGGCTTGGCGATCGAGTGGTGCGCCTCCTGGGTGAGCTTCACCCGGGCGGCGAGGACGGGTTCGTCCACACGCTCCGGCACAGCGGTCACCTTGGCCCTCACGTAGTCCGGAGCGGCCGGCGAGACCTAGCCGCAGGTCTCCACCAGGACGTCGACGACGGGGTGGGTCTGCAGACGGTTCATCAGAATTCCTTTCCGAGGAGCAGCAGGTCGTGGTGTGCGGCGTGACCGTCCGCGTGGGCGCGGACGGTGGTCCCGGTGGTGCCGAGGAGGATGCCGAGGGCGTTGTCGAGCGGGCCGATCGCGGCGAGGCCGCCGGTGCGTTCGGCGAAGGCGGCGGCGGCTTCCGCCTTGGGCCGCATCGAGCCCTCGGGCAGGTCGAGTACGCGCAGCTGCGCCGGGGTGGCGGTGAGCAGCGGGCGGGGTCGGGAGGTCCCGAAGCCGGTGAACACGTGGGTGACGTCGGTGAGGATCAGCAGTGCGTCGGCGTCGAGTTCTTCCGCGACCAGAGCCGCGGTGAGGTCCTTGTCGACGACCGCTTCGACGCCGCGCAGCAGCCCCGTGTCGGTGTCCCGGATGACCGGGACTCCGCCGCCGCCGCCGGCGATCACCACCGTCCCGGTGGCCAGGAGGGAACGGACGACCGGTACCTCGCTGATCGCCACCGGTCGCGGCGAGGGGACGGTGCGCCGCAGCCGGTCGCCGTCCCGGGCGGTGGTCCAGCCGCGTTCGGTCTCCATCGACCTGGCCTGCGCTTCGGTGAGTTGGCCGCCGATGAACTTGCTCGGCCCCTGGAAGGCCGGATCGTGGGGGTCGACCTCGGTGTGGGTGACGACGGCTGCCACGGCGCGGCCCGGCAGTCGTCCCATCAGTTCGCGGGCGAGAAGAGTACCGATCATGCCCTGGGTCTGGGCGCCGAGGACGTCCAGCGGATAGGGAACGGTCAGCGCCGGGTCCGCCTCGCTCTCGGCGGCGAGCAGGCCGACCTGCGGGCCGTTGCCGTGGGTGATCACCAGCTCGTGCCCGGCCTCGACGAGTTCGGCCAGCGAGCGGGCGGCCTGGTGGACGTGACGCAACTGGACGTCGGCGTCGGGGCGTTCGCCTCGCTGGAGCAGGGCGTTTCCGCCGAGTGCGGCGACGATGCGCATGGTCAGTTCCTTCCGAGGGTGGCGACCAGGACCGCCTTGATGGTGTGCATCCGGTTCTCGGCCTGCTCGAAGACGAGGGAGGCGGGGGACTCGAAGACGTCGTCGGTGACTTCGAGCCCGTCGAGGCCGTGCTCGCGGGCGAGTTCGGCACCGAGGTCGGTGTTGCGGTCGTGCAGGGCCGGCAGGCAGTGCAGGAAGGCGGTGTCGGGGTTGCCGGTGGCGGCGAGCAGGTCGGCGTTGACCTGGTACGGGAGCAGCAGGTCGATGCGCTCCTTCCACTTGCCGTGGTCCTCGCCCATCGAGACCCAGACGTCGGTGTAGAGGTAGTCGGCGCCGCGGACCGCCTCCGTCGGCTGATCGCTCAGCATGATTCGGGCTCCCGTGTCCTCGCCGATCCGTCGGCACTGCGCGACCAGGTCCGGGGCGGGCCACAATGCCTCGGGGGCAGCCATCCGCACGTCCATGCCCAGCAGACTCCCCATGACCAGGAGGGAGTTGGCGGTGTTGTTGCGGGCGTCGCCCAGATAGCAGAAGGAGATCTCCTCCAGCGGTTTGCCGCTGTGCTCGCGCATGGTGAAGACGTCGCACAGGCTCTGGGTCGGGTGCCACTGGTCGGTGAGACCGTTGTACACGGGGACGCCGGCGCGCTCGGCGAGTTCGGTGACGGCGTCCTGTTCGAAGCCCCGGTACTCGATGCCGTCGTACATCCGGCCCAGGACCCGGGCCGTGTCGGCGATGGTCTCCTTGTGGCCGATGTGCGAACCGTCCGGGCCGAGGAAGGTGGTGGTGGCGCCCTGGTCGGCGGCGGCGACCTCGAAGGCGCAGCGGGTGCGGGTGGAGTTCTTCTCGAAGATCAGGGCGATCCTGCGGCCGGTCAGCAGCTGCGTTTCGGTGCCCGCCCGCCGGGCGGCCTTCAGTTCGGCGGCGAGGTCGAGGAGGTGGCGGATCTCGGCGGGGGTGAAGTCCTGTTCGCGCAGGTAGTGGCGTCCGCGCAGGTCGATGCTCATGGTTGTCGCTCCTCGGGTGGGTTCAGTTGGCGGGGTCGCGCTGGATGGGGCAGCTCATGCAGCGCGGGCCGCCGCGGCCGCGGCCGAGTTCGGAACCCGTGATGGTGACGATCTCGATGCCCTGCTTGCGCAGGTAGGTGTTGGTGGTGGTGTTGCGCTCGTAGCCGACGACGACGCCAGGGGCGAGGGCGAGGAAGTTGCTGCCGTCGTCCCACTGTTCGCGCTCGGCGGCGCGGGCGTCCTGGTCGGCGGAGAGGAAGCGGACCTTGTCCACGTCGAGGGCCTCGGCGAGGGAGACGGCGAGGTCGGTGTCGGCGCGGACGTCGAAGCCCGCGGGCCGGTCGGGAGCTGGGGTGAGGGTCCAGGAGCGCAACTGGTCGGCCAGCCCCGGGTAGATCGCGAAGGTGTCCCGGTCGATCATCGTCAGGACGGTGTCCAGGTGCATGAACGCCCGGCTTTCCGGCAGCCGTACCGCGATCAGCCGGCGGGCGGTGCCGGTGAGGAAGAGCTGCTGGGCGAGGGCCTCGACGGCCTGTGGCGTGGTGCGCTCGCCCATGCCGATCATGACGACGCCCGGGGCGATCGTGTGGACGTCGCCGCCTTCCAGGTTCAGTCCCGGGGTCGGGGTGGTGCCGTCGAGCAGCGGGGGTGCGGTCTCGGCGAACAGCGGGTGGAAGCGGTAGATGGCGGCGGTGTGCAGGGTTTCCCGGCGGCGGGCCGGACGGGCCATCGGGTTGAGGCTGTACCGGCCGCCGATCCAGCAGGAGTTGTCGCGCGGGAAGAGGTGGTTGGGCAGCGGCGGCAGGGCGAAGTCCTGGTCGCCGAGGGTGTGCCAGAGCAGGCTGTGCGGGTTCCTCAGCGGCAGGTCGCTTTTGAGGACGCCGCCGATCAGGTACTCGGCCAGGGTCCGGCCGTCGAGTTCCTCGCACAGCTCCCGGACCGGGTCGACCAGGGCCGGGCCCACCACGGCCGGGGTGGCCACCTGGCCGAGCAGCCAGGCGCGGGCGACGGGGATGTCGAGCGTCTCGGCGAGCAGGTCGGCGTAGTGGTGGACGCGGACGCCGTGGTCGCGCAGCACCTGGGCGAAGGCGTCGTGCTCCTCGCGGGCGCGCTTGGCCCACAGGATGTCGTCGAACAGCAGCTCGTCGACGTTGCGCGGGGTCAGCCGGGACAGTTCCAGGCCAGGGCGGTGCAGGATCACCTGGTGCAGGCGGCCGGCCTCGGAATCGACACGCAGGGCGGACATCGGGGTACTCCTCGTTCTCAGTGGTGGCGCGGGGTCAGAGCCCGGCGCAGGAGGGTCGGCAGCCCGGCCGGGCGGGCGGCCCGGGCGGCGTGGGGCAGTTGCGGGGCGGTGGCGGGCGAGCCGCTCGGGGCGGCGGCCTCCTCGGCCTCCTCGGGGGCGGCCGGCTCGGCCTGGGGCCGCTTGAGCCAGATGTAGACGGGGATGCCGAGCAGGACGGTGAACAGGCCGTAGTAGACGGTCTGGTAACCGCTGCCCTGGATCGACCAGTACGAGAAGGTCAGCGCGAGGACCGTGACGACGACGTCCCGGGCGAACCTCCCGCGGTCCAGCTCCTCCCGGCCGCGGCGCACCAGCCAGTACAGCTGGGCGGCGGCGGAGATCAGGTACGGCAGGACGGCGGTGAGCACGCTCAGCAGCACGATCTCGGTGAAGACCCTGGTGAAGCTGGTGTAGCTGACCACGGTGAGCACCGACGCGAGGACCGTCGCCGAGACGATGCCGAAGGCCGGCACCTCGCCGCGACCGCGGACCTTGGTGAAGGCGGACGGGAAGAGCCCGTCCTTGGCGGCGGCCATCGGCATCTCGGCGCAGATCAGGGTCCAGCCGTTGAGCGCGCCGATGCCGGAGACGATCGCGGCCAGGGCGACGAGGTTGCCCGCCCAGGTACCGCCCGCGATGTTGTTCATGGCGTCGGTGAACGGCGCGGTGGAGGAACCCAGTTGACCGTGCGGGACGGTTCCGAACACCGCCAGGGTGCCGAGCAGGTAGATCGCGGCACAGGCCAGCGTGCCGTAGACCGTGGCGCGCGGGACGTTGCGCTGCGGATCGCGCACCCGGCCCGCGGCCACCGAGGCGGTCTCCAGCCCGATGTAGCTGAACAGGGCGATCGCCCCCGCTGCCGAGATCGCGCCGAGCGCCGAACCGCCGCTCGCGTTGAAGGCACCGAAGTTGCCGGACTTCACGGACAACAGGCCGGCCGTGGCCATGAACGCCAGCGGCACGAACTTCAGTACGGTGGTCACCACTTGGATCGCGCCGATGTTCCGCACCCCGGTCAGGTTGACCACGGCCGGCAGCCAGAGCCCGGCCAGCGCGATCGTCACGGACGCCCAGGTGTGGTGCCCCTTGTTCACGAACACCTCGACGTAGCCCACCCAGGCCACCGCGATCGCCGCGTTCCCGGCCCAGGCCGTGATCCAGTACGACCAGGCGGTCAGGAACCCGGCGAACTCGCCGAACGCCTCGCGGGCGTAGACGTAGGGGCCGCCGCTGCCGGGGGACCGCTCCGTCAGCCGGCCGAACGTCACCGCGAGCGCCAGTGCGCCGATGGTCACCAGTACGAACGCCACCAGGGCGATCGGCCCGTACGGGGCCAGGGCCGACGGCAGGGCGAACACGCCGGTCCCGATGATGCTGCCGACGACCAGCGCCGTCGCGGCGGGCAGCCCGAACGACCGGCCTTCCCGGGCCCGCGTGCCGTCCGGGGTCTCTGATCGTCTCCCGCGATCGAGCGCTGACATGAAGCGGCTCCTTTGCCGATGTGCGAAAAATCCGTGGGCCGGTCTGTTCCTCACCGCCCGTCGCTGAAGATCCTCTGCTCACGGCCCTGCCGCGCCCCAGGGGCCGACAGTCCCTCACCTCGGACCCGGCCGTCCCGGATACCGCCCCCATGGGTCCCACCTGGTCCCGGGCCTGTCGACCCCCAGGCCTTCGCCCTGCTTCCCGTGTGACGTTCCGTTCCCACCGGGCCGGCACCCCGGTCGCCGGGCGACGCGGCTGGCTGCGGATCATCGGGACCATCGGTCCCCGTGCGGGTCCGTTCGGTCCCTGGGGCGTTGCTTCGCCTGCCCCGGAGACCGGCGGGCGGCTGCGCAGCACGGCGCGCCGTCGTGACCGGTGCGGACCTGCTCGCGGCATGCTGCGCGGCCACCTCCGTCGCGCTTCGGCCACGGCGGCAACCCGCTGAGCCGCCCCGCCGACCGCCACCGCAGCCAGGCCGTGCTGATGGCCTTCGTCGGCATGGCGCTGGCGGCCCTGGTCGGCGCCGGAGCCACCGCGGCCGGCTACGCAACGTCCCACCCGCAGGCCCTCTCAGCCACCTCCCGACTCCACCGGGTCAATGCGGTCACACTCGCCCCTCCGCAGGGCACCGACCTGACCGTCGCCGGTCGAACGATGTACGAGGCAGACGCCTACTGGTCCTGGCCCGGCGACCAGCACCACACCGGCAGCATCGCCGTCCCGCGCCGTACGTCCCCCGGCTCGACCGTGAGCACCTGGGTCGACGACCGCGGTCGGCCGGTCGCCGCGTCTCCATCGGCAACCGACACCGCCGTCAACGCACTGCTCATCGGGCGGTTCGCCTTCTGTGGCCTGACGGTGCTCGTCGCCAGTGGCCTCACCGCCCGGCTGGCCGTTCTGGACCGGCGCGCCTGCGACTCCTGGCAGTCCTCCTGGGCGTTGTACGAATCTGGAGTGGCCCTACCGCACCGGGCAAGCAGGCCGGCTGACCGTCCGCCCCCGCTCCCGGACGGATCAGCCTTTCAAGGACCGGACAGGTGGCCCTGCACACGGGGCTAAGCTGTGGTCCCAGGTGGC
The DNA here is from genome assembly GCF_040683915.1 of Kitasatospora sp. NPDC093102. Classification (NCBI taxonomy): domain Bacteria; kingdom Bacillati; phylum Actinomycetota; class Actinomycetes; order Kitasatosporales; family Streptomycetaceae; genus Kitasatospora; species Kitasatospora sp. NPDC093102. The sequence goes on from NZ_JBFBFA010000059.1 coordinate 12,578, forward strand.
TCGGCACGGCGGGCCGTGGAGCGGAGCGATGATGGCGGACAACACGAACGGCCCGGTCAAGGTGTTCCTCCTCGACGACCACGAGGTGGTCCGCCGGGGCGTTCACGACCTGCTGGACGCCGAACCCGATCTCACCGTGGTCGGCGAAGCCGCCACCGTCGAACAAGCACTCACCCGCGTCCCCGCCCTGCGCCCCGACGTCGCCGTCCTGGACATGCGCCTGCCCGACGGCGACGGTGTCACCGTCTGCCGCGAACTGCGCTCCCGGATGCCCGAACTCGCCTGCCTCATCCTCACCTCCTTCGACGACGAGGAGGCCCTGCTCGACGCCATCATGGCCGGCGCCTCCGGCTACGTCCTCAAGCAGATCAGCGGCACCGACCTCGTCACCGCCGTGCGTACCGTCGCCTCCGGACAGTCCATGCTCGACCCCGGTGCCGCCACCCGCCTCATGACCCGGCTGCGCGGCGACGCCACCCCGCAGACCACCGGTCTCCCTCAGCTCACCGACCGCGAGAGGGAGATCCTCTCGCTGATCGGCGAGGGCCTGACCAACCGACAGATCGGCCAGCGCCTCTACCTGGCCGAGAAGACCGTCAAGAACCACGTCTCACGACTGCTCGCCAAGCTCGGCGTCGAACGCCGAGTCCAGGCCGCCCTCATCGCCACCCAGGCTCCGCCCGTGCGCGAGCGGAGCCTGGGCCGCCCGGCCCTCTGAGCCCGGACCGGGCGGCCCTCACGCGACGGGCCGCCCGACCGGTCCACGAGGCCCCTCCGCCCCTCGCTGCGGACAACGCGAGGGAGGATCGTGGCCGGCATGACAACCGAATTCGCGCCTCTGGACGCGGAGCAGTGCTCGGCACGACTCCGCAGCACCGCCTACGGCCGCGCCGTACGGACGAGAAGGTCGCCGGACTCTTCATCCTTCACCCCCGAGACGCCGTAGAACCCGGCCCGTGCCCTGTCACGGGGTGCGGGCCCCAGTGTCCAGTCGGCGTCGAACTCCTCACCGCCCCGCTTGTCGGTCAGGTAGAGGTTCCCGAACACCTCGTGGCGCACCCGTACCGGAACACCGAGGAAGGTCCGCATCACCGGATGGTGCACCGGGCAGCCGGTAAGGCCCCAGGCCAGGACCTACGTGGCCGAACACCGGGCATGCGCCGTACCGAGCCCGCGGGCAGCACCGCCGAACCGGCACGGCCGGTCAATACGGTCCTCCCGACGGAACGCACCCGGCCTGCCGCCGACCTCGATACAGGGACCACCGACCCGCTCACCCAGGTCCGAACGGATCTCCCCTGCGCCCCCGGCACTTGATTGGCTTCGGTGCGGCACGGGACCGCCCGCCCCGAGGCGAGCACACGGCCGGGCAGGACGCCAGGGACGACGGGACTTCCAGGAGGTTGTGGTGGGCACAACGGCAGAGGCGGTCATGACCGCACCCGCCCCGGTCACGGGCAGCCTGATCCACTCGGTCACCCGCGATCCGCAGGCCCGCACCACGGTGGTACGGCTGCACGGCGAGCTGGACGTGCTCACCGCGCCCGAACTGGTCCCGGCATTGCTGGGCCTGGCGGACGACGGCAACCGGGAACTGGTGCTCGACCTGTCCGGGGTCGGTTTCTGCGACAGCTCCGGGGCGAGCGCTTTCCTCCAGGTGAACCGGCGACTGGCAGCGGGCACCCGGCTGTTCCTGCGCGGCGTCCCCCGGCAGCCCGCGAAGGTGCTGCGGCTGCTGGGCGTGAACCGGGCCGTGCCGTGCGAGTTCGCTCAGCCGGCCCGGCCCGAGGCCGCCGAACGGCGCGACCGGCCGAGCCACTGCCGTTCATGACCAGCGCCGGTGCCGGCCGCGGCTGCGCCCGACGAGCGACCACGACCACGACCACGACGACATCCGAACGGAGGGCTCACACCACATGACACCAGTAATCGAAGTGTCCGGCCTGACGAAAGCCTTCGGCCGGTCCCGGGCCCTCGACGGGCTCGACCTCACCGTCGCCCGCGGGGAGGTGCACGGCTTCCTGGGCTCCAACGGCTCCGGCAAGTCGACCACCATCCGCATCCTGCTCGGCCTGGTACGGGCCGACTCCGGCACCGCGCGGCTCCTGGACGGGGACCCGTGGCGCGACAGCGTCACCCTGCACCGTCGCCTCGCCTACGTGCCGGGGGACGTGACGCTCTGGCCGAACCTCACCGGAGGAGAGGTCATCGACCTGCTCGGGCGGCTGCGCGGCGGACTGGACCCCCTGCGCCGGGCCGACCTCCTGGAGCGCTTCGAACTGGACCCCACGATGAAGGGCCGGGCGTACTCCAAGGGGAACCGCCAGAAGGTGGCCCTGGTCGCGGCGCTCGCCTCGGACGCCGAACTGCTCCTCCTGGACGAGCCCACCTCCGGGCTCGATCCGCTGATGGAGGAGGTCTTCCGCGACTGCATCGAGCTCGAACGCGAACGCGGCCGGACCGTCCTGCTGTCGAGCCACATCCTCTCCGAGGTCGAAGCCCTGTGCGACCGGGTGAGCATCATCCGCGCAGGACGGACCGTGGAGACCGGAAGCCTGGCCGACCTGCGGCACCTCACCAGCACCTTCGTCGAGGCCGAACTCGGTGCTCCGCCACAGGGACTCACCGGGCTTCCCGGCGTCCACGACCTGGTACTGACCGGCACCCACCTACGCTGCCAGGTCGACACCGACCACCTGGACGGCCTCCTGCGCGCGCTCACCGCCGTCGGACTCCGCACCCTGACGAGCCGCCCGCCGACCCTGGAGGAGCTGTTCCTGCGCCACTACGTGGACGGCCACGCCCAGCCGGCGGCCGGGCGGACGGGAGCCGGGCGGCGATGACGATCCGAGGAAGCCGGGAGCTGCTGCGCCTGGCGCTGCGCCGGGACCGGCTGATGCTGCCGGTGTGGCTGTACGCCATCGCCGGTTCGACGCTCGCGACCCTCGTCGCGTTCCAGCGGCTCTACGCGACGGACGCGGACCGCACCAGGTTCGCCCTCTCCATCAACGCCAGCAGCTCACTGCGCGCCCTCTACGGCTCGGTCTTCGACCCGACGAGCATCGGCGGCCTGACCGCGTGGCGCATGCTCGTCGCCGGTGCGGTGCTCACCGGGCTGATGTCACAGCTGCTGGTGGTCCGGCACAGCCGAGCCGAGGAGGAGTCCGGCCGGCTCGAACTGGTCGGAGCGGGCGTGGTCGGCCGCGGCGCCGCGCTCACCGCGGCCGTCACCACCGCCGCGCTCGCCAACCTCGCCATCGCGCTGGTGGTCGGGGCAGGCCTGACCGCGCTGGGGCAGCCCGCCGCCGGCTCCTTCGCCCTCGGGCTGGCCTTCGCGGGTGTGGGCCTGTGCTTCGCCGGGGTCGCGGCCGTCACGGCCCAGTTCACCGAGACCGCCCGCGGGGCCAACGTGCTCACCGGAGTACTGCTCGGAGCGGCCTTCCTGACACGGGCCGCCGGTGACGGCGCGGGGCCGGACGGGGCGCGCCGGCTGTCGTGGCTGAGCCCCATCGGCTGGGCGGAACAGATCCGCCCTTACGGCGGCGACCGCTGGTGGCCGCTCGCACTGCTTCTCACCGTCGCGGCGCTCCTGCTCGGCTGGGCAGCCGCGCTGGGAAACCGGCGCGACCTGGGCGCAGCTCTGCTCGCACCGAAGCCCGGCCCGGCAGCCGCAGGCCCGCGGTTGCGCAGCACGCGGGCACTGGCCTGGCGGCTCGAACGCGGCGCCCTCCTCGGCTGGGTCCTGGGCTTCACCACCGGGGGCCTGGTGGTCGGCGGGGTGAGCAACGGCGTCCTTGACATGATCCGAGGCAGCGATCAGCTCCGGCAGATCATCGAGCGGATGGGCGGCCAGCAGCGAGCGGTCGACGCCTACCTCGCGGCGATCCTCGGCGTCTTCGGCATGGTCGCCTCGGTCTACGCGGTGCAGGCGGTCCTGCGGATGCGCGCCGAGGAGAGCAGCGGCCGGGCCGAGCCCCTGCTCGCCACTCCGGTCTCCCGGCTGCGCTGGGCCGGCGGTCACCTCGTCCACCCCGTGCTCGGATCGGCCGTACTGCTCGCGGCCGGCGGGGCCGCGACCGGGATCGGCGCCGGCGCGGCCGTCGGCGATCCGGTCGGCCGGCTGGGCCGCTGCCTCGTCGCCGCCCTGGTGCAGCTGCCCGTGGTCTGGGTCATGACCGGGTTCGCCGTGGCCGTGGTCGGCCTGCTGCCCCGCCGGGAGCCGGCTGTCTGGGGCGTGAGCGCTCTCGTGCTCCTGATCGGCTACCTGGGGCCCGCGCTCGACCTGAACCACTGGATCATGGATCTGACGCCGTTCCAGCACCTGCCACGGCTCCCGGGAGGAAGCCTCCAGTGGGCGCCGCTGCTGTGGCTGACCCTCCTCGCCACCGGCCTGGCCGGCACGGGCCTCGCCGGGCTGCGCCGCCGGGATGTCGGCTGAGAGCGACGACGGGGCTGGGGAAGAACGGATACCAGTCGCTGCGCGCCCGGTTGCTGGTGATGATCAGGGACCGGCCCTGCCGCTCGCTGACCAGCTCGTGAAGGCCGTCGGCCTGGGCGGCGGACAGCTGGCGCATCGCGAAGTCGTCAAGGATGAGCACGTCCGGGCGGACGAGCCCGCGCATCCGCTTGTCCCAGGTGCGGTCCGCGTGGCCGCCGGCCGAATCGGCCAGGATCCGGCCGGTCTTGGCGAAGCGGACGTTCGCGGCCCCGGCTTGCCCGAAGACTCACCATCGACCGGACGGGATGGTTACCAGAGCGGAAGCGGCCGCGGCCAGCGCGATGGCCCCCAGGCACAGCGCGGCTGCTCGAAGCCGCAGCCGGCGGTAGCGTGCCTCGTACTCGCCACGGATGGTCCGGCAGCGTCGGGCGATGTGGGCGATGGTCCGCTGGGAACTGTGCAGTTGCTCCTGCACGTAGGCGCGTTCGAGCGCTTCGCGCTGGGCGGTGGTGAGCCACGGCAACTGGTCGGCGAACGCGGTGGCGGCGCGCCGGGCCCCCGCGATCTCGGCCTGCCACAGGAGGTATCCCTCCAGTCTGCGCACTCCGCCCATCGCGTCGCAGGCTTCCTCGGCCATCGGGCGGCTCACTCGTCCGCGGTGCCGGCCCTGCGGCGGCGCGGGGTGTCGTACTGCGCGGGGGTGACGCCGGCGAGGTGCTTGGCGGGCTCACCCTGGTTCTCCAGGTAGTCGCGGGCGGCGATGTCGGGGTGGTGCAGTTCGAAGGCGGGGGATTCGGAGCGGATCCGGGGCAGGGTGAGGAAGTTGTGCCGCGGCGGAGGGCAGGAGGTCGCCCACTCCAGCGAGCGGCCGAAGCCCCACGGGTCGTCCACGGTGACCTTCTCGCCGTACTTGGCGGTCTTCCACACGTTGTACAGGAACGGCAGCATCGACAGGCCGAGGACGAAGGAGCCGATGGTGGAGACGGTGTTCAGGCCGGTGAAGCCGTCCGAGGCCAGATAGTCCGCGTAGCGGCGGGGCATGCCCTCGACGTCCAGCCAGTGCTGGACCAGGAAGGTGGCGTGGAAGCCGACGAACAGCGTCCAGAAGTGGATCCTGCCGAGCCGCTCGTCGAGCATCCTGCCGGTGAACTTGGGCCACCAGAAGTAGAAGCCCGCGAACATGGCAAACACAGGGCCTTCGCGGAGTCCAGCGGGCGGGCGGTGACCATCCGGCGCAGGTCGGCCGGGAAAAGGATCTCCTCCCCCGCCGCGACGGTCCGAACGGCCTGGGCAATCCGGGGCACGGGGAGGCGTTTGAGCGCGAACCCGCTGGCCCCGGCGCCGAGCGCGGCGGTGACGTGGCCGTCGTTCTCGAACGTGGTGATCACCATGACCTTGGGCGGGTCCGGTACTTCCGCGAGGATCCGCCGGGTCGCCTCGATGCCGTTGCGGCGCGGCATCCGCACGTCCATCAGCACCACGTCCGGCCGCAGCCGCCGGGCCCCTTCGACCGCTTCGAGGCCGTCGGCGGCCTCGCCGACCACGGTGATCCCGGGCTGCGCCGCGAGCAGGACGCGCAGGCCGCTGCGGGTCACCGCGTCGTCGTCGGCGATCAGCAGCGGGGTCCGCCGCCGGTCCACGCCGAGCGGCCCGGCCGACTCCGGCAGCGGCGCGTCCAGCAGGCGGCGGGCCCCGCGATCAGCACCCACCGGGTGGTGCGGGCCAGCCCGGCCGCGGCGATCAGCCCCGCCCACACCACCAGCACCAGCGCGGCCCGCACCCCGTACGGGCCGGACTCCCACAGCAGCGCGGGCAGCACGGCGACCGACAGCAGCACCGTGCTCGCCGCCGCGCCGAGGAACGCGAACAGCACGCCCGTGTATGTGGAGCCGCGTAGCAACGGCCGGATTCCCCAGATCGTGGATGCCAAGTATGACGTCCCGCACCCCCGGCCCCCTCCCCCGATCGGGGGAGCGCGGTTTCCCTCCTTCCCGGGAGGCGCGCACGGGGCGCCGTGTTCCAGGATCGGTCAGGCCCGGAGCGACCGGGCCGATCACGGAAGGACAGCGGATGCACACCCCTGGAACGACGGCCGCCCGACCCGCAGCAGCACGCAACACCCCGGCGACGGCGACCGTGGTGCTGGGCACGCTCGGCCTGTTCACCTCGTTCGCGGTCGTCGGCGGCCTGTTCGGCGCCGCCGGCCTGGTCACGGGCACCATCGCCCTGCGAGCGTCCGGACGCACCGGCCGGGGCCGCGCGCTCGTCGGCCTGCTGCTCTCGCTCGCCGCGATCGCGGTGTCCGTCCTGGCCGCCGCCTTCATCGCCTGGTACGCGAACCACACCCAGGAGTGCTACCGCCCCGACGGCCTCCACCAGTACGTCGAGTGCGTCCGCCGCAACCTCTCCGGGCACTGACCGCGCCGGGAACCCCGGCGAACACCAAAACCGCACACACCATCAGAGGTGACATTCCATGAACTCGCGTACGCCGCTTCGGTTCCACGTCCTGCGTCGCAGGACGGCTCACGCTGCCGTCGCCGTGGCCATCGGGGCCCTCGCCCTCGGCGCGCTGGCCCCGTCCGCCGGCGCCGCCTCAAGGGCCGCCAGGCCAGACGCCATCCAGCAGCGTCTGAACGCAATAGTGAGCCCCGATCACGTGCCTGGCGCTCTGGCTGCCGTCCGTGACCAGGCCGGCCACACCCGTACCTATGCTGCGGGCGTCGGGGACCTGGCCACCGGTGCGAAGGTGCCCCGGGACGGCGAGGTGCGGATCGGCAGCGTCACCAAGACGTTCACCGCGGTAGTCGTGCTGCAACTGGTCGGCGAGGGCAAGATCCGCCTCGATGGCCCGGTCGAGACCTACCTGCCCAGCCTCCTGCGCGGGCAAGGGATCGACGGGCGCCACATCACGGTGCGTCAGCTCCTGCAGCACACCAGCGGACTTCCCGACTACGAGGACGACGTCACCGACGACATCCTCCAGCGCCGCTACCTCTCTCCCCGCGACACCCTGGACATCGCGCTGCGACACGAAGCCGTCTTCGCCCCGGGAACGAGTTGGGGGTACAGCAACACGAACTACCTGGTGGCCGGGATGATCGTGGAAAAGGTCACCGGACGGCCCCTTGCCGAGGAGGTCGACAAGCGCATCATCAAGAGGATCGGACTGCGCCACACCTACCTTCCCGCCCCCGCCGAGACCACCCTCCGAGGGCCCCACCCCCACGGCTACCACAAGGACGGCCCGGACGGATCGCCGCGTGATGTCACCGAGATCGACCCCTCCGCGGCCTGGGCGGCAGGCGCGATGGTCTCCACCAGCTCCGACCTCACCCGGTTCTTCTCCGAGCTCATGAAGGAAGGCCACCTCCTCAGCGGCCCCGAGCTCGAGCAGATGCGCACCACCGCCCCCACGGGCGCGCCCGGCTACGACTACGGACTGGGGATCATGAGGACACAGCTGTCGTGCCACAAGACCGTCTGGTGGCACAACGGCAGCATCCCCGGCTACGGAACCTGGAGCGCCGCCACCGCCGACGGACGCGCCGCCAGCGTCACGACGACCGTCGCCCCGACCAGCCTCGCGGACCTGCAGCCGGCCGAGGATGCCGTCGACGCGGCCCTGTGCGGCTGAACCACGCCTCCCTGAGAACCGCCGGCGCGCTGGGGAACTCGGCCGGCGTCGTTGATCGGCCCCGCAGAGGCGCCCGTGCACTGGGCCGGCATGGCAACGGTATTCAGAAGACAACGAAGGCATGGGCCGTCGAAAGCGGTTTCTAGGGATCGTTGCAACACGTGGTCGATTGTTCAGGCCGCGAGCAGTCCGGACAGACGCTCGGCTGGGATCTCCCAGCCGAGCGCGCTTTGCCCCGAACACATCCCCGCCACGTCCGTCTACGCCAGCATCACCGTCCGGCGCCAGGGCCTGTTCACCGGGGTCCGCGGCAAGCAGATCGCCGACCGCTGCTTGGGGAGTACCCCGGGAGCTTCCCTGACGGTCTGCATCCGTGTAACACCGAGGGCCTGTTCGAGCCGGTCTGCGTCGCGGGCCTCAGCTGGCGGCAGCTGCTGGGCGGATCGCGTCGCGGTAGAGCCGGAACAGGCTGATTCGCTCGCTCTTCTCTGTGTACTTGTCCAGGAGCGACCAGCATTGCGCGACGAGTTCACGGGCCTGCGTGCCGGGCCAGGGCTGGGGCAGCAGTTCCGGCGGCAGGAGGGGGTCGGGCTCCATGGCGCGGGTGAATTCGGCGGCCAGTTCGACCGCGATCGTCAGCCGCTGGGGGCCGGGGAGGTAAGCGTCTTCCTGGAGTCGGCGCAGCCGCGGTCGGGCGACGCAGGCGAGTCGCTGGTAGCGGTCGGCGATCTCGTCCTGTGGCCATAGGGTGCGGGCGATTGCGGCGGGGTCGTGTTCGTTGCCGTGGCGCAGGTTGTCCGTGGTCAACAGCGTGAGGTGGTCGAGGACATCGAGGTGGCGGGCTTGGTCTTCGACGTAGGGCTCCCAGGCGTTGGCGCTGACGTAGACGCCGCCCTGCACGGGTGCGCCACCGAGCCGGGTGAGAGCAGCTCGCAGGGCGTCGCGGGCGGTGCGGGCGGTCTCGGGGACCGCGAAGGCGACGAGGTGCCAGGTACCGTCCCAGGGGGCGAGGCCCGCGTCCTGCCGGAACGCGTGTGCGACGAAGTCGACGTCGGGCCCAAGAGTCTGCTCGGTGGCGCCGGTGGCCCGCAGGACTGCTTTGCGCCCCCTGCCTTCCTGGGTGAACCGCCCTTCGGTGACCATCCGCTTGACGCACAGCCGCACCTGTTGGTCGGTCATGCCGAGCAGCGGGGCGATGGCGTAGAGCTCGCCAGTGTCAACAGTGTTGTCGGTACGGATCAGTGCCTCGACGAGTGTCCGGGTGGGGACCTGGACGGCTGGTTCCGGAGTGCGGGGTGAATCCGTTCCAGGCATGGGGTGGTGGGCCTCTCGGGCGTCGTTGAGATGGTAGATCAAGGTGCCGCGTCGGGGTCCTGGATCGAGGAGCGATCGGAATCGATTCGATCGCTTACGGAACAGGCTACCTTCGGCTCATGGGCTCTGGGAGTGATGCCGACCACCTCGACGTAGTCCTGATCGGGGGCGCGAGGCGAGGCCGATCGCTATGGTCGCCCCGGTCCGGACCGGGGCGACCATGTGGCCTACCGACAGGCGTGTACAAGGCGGTCCGGGGTCGGGACCTGCGCGTTGCACCCGCCGCCAAGCCCTCGCTCGACGCGCTTCACAGGTCGTTCCAGAACGAGCTGAGCAGGGCGGCCGTCTCTTCAGTGCGCTCGATCTGCGGCAGGTGACCAGTTCGCGGGAAGAGGTGGGTACGTGCCCGGGGCAGGGTGGACGCGGCGTTGATGAGATGGCGGGCGGGGAGGATGCGGTCGTGGGTCCCCCAGACGACCAGCGTCGGGGTATCGAGCGCCGAGACCTCCGCAAGCAGCTTTGTGCGCCAGCTGGAACGTACGCCGCGCCAGGAACCGAGCTCGCGGGCCACCTGTCGCAGCGTTCGGGCGGCTCCTTCGCGGCGGGCGAGAGTGAGTGCTGCGGCTATCCGTTCGGGGGTCGCGAAGTCCGGATCGTGGAAGAGGGAACGCTCCGCGAGCTGTGCGTTCCCCTTAGCGGGGCGCAGAAGCAACCGCCAGAGCAGCGGCAGGTCGAGGATACGCAGCGCACAGGTGACCTCGCGGCCGAATCCGGCGCTGTTGAGCAGTGTCAGCGAGGACACGCGCGCGGGGGCATGAACGGTGAGCTGCATCGCGATGGCGCCGCCGAGGGAATTGCCGACCACGTGTACGGCGGACGTGAGGCCGAGTCGGTCGAGTACCCGCTCGACGTGCCCGGCCAGTGAGGGGAGCCGGCAGTCCGGCAGGGGCTGCGACCGGCCGAACCCCGGGACGTCGATTGCGATGAGCCGGTGGTCGGGCAGGGCTGCTTGGAGCGGTGCCCAGTCCGCCAGGCTGCGGTCCAGACCGTGCAGTAGGAGCACCGGGGGGCCGCTGCCCGTCGCGGTGTAGTGGACGGTACGCCCCGCGACGTCGATGAAGTCGGTGGGGGGTGTGGTTGCTTTTTTTGATGGCACGTTGTGTCTCCTGCTGCGTTTCACTGGGTCGGGGTCACGTCGATGATCACGCCGTCGCGAGGGCCGTCGTGGCCGGGAAGGTCGGGCACGTGGCGTGCCAGGTCGAGGAAGAAGCGGTCGGCGTCGATGGCTGTCTCCGGCGGGTGGACGCCGAGGTGGCCACCGGTGCCGTCCAGCAGTTGCGCGAGCCCCAGCGCCAGGGGCAGACCGGTTGCCTCCGCCATGTCGTTGAGCAGCGCCGAGGCGCCTGGTGTATCGGCGAGCCGGGCCAGGGCGGTGACGCGGCGGCCGTCGCGGGTGCCCGTGGCGGTAGCGAAGAACGGGGGCAGTGACCCGGGCCCCTTGCGGGTCATGGCACCCGCGGTGGCCCGCAGCGCGCGGGACACCGAGGGCTTGGCGAGTTCGGCTGCCGCGGTCTCGTTGGTGAGTTTTCCGGCGTCGATGTCGCGGCGCAGGACGTCGAGGTAGGCAATCGTGCCTGGGGTGACGACCATGAGGTTGGCGGCCTCGCCGGCCGGTCGGAAGCTGCGGTGCAGGGTGACCGGCTCGGGGTGGCCGACGGTGTAGGCCGTGCCGGTGCGTCCGGCGGATACGGAGAGGGTGACCGGCTGGAGTGGCCGCCGGTGGACGAGCCGTCCGTCGCTGACCATCGCGACTTTCCCGCTGATCTGCTCCATCCAGTGCACGGCGGCCGCGCTGGGTCGCCCGTCGGGGTCGCTCAGCTGCTCGTCGTCCCCACCGCTGCCGGAGACGTCGACGGGCCAGGCGGTGTACAGATCCTGGACATGGTCCAGTTGCCGGACGGCACGTGTGGCCAGCAGATTGCTGACACCGGGGCTGGCGCCCATTCCCACCACGGCACGGACCCCGGCGGCCCGGGCCTCCTCGTCCAGGCCGAGCATCTGCAGGGTCGGCTCCCAGTCGTCGCAGATGTCCAGGTAGTGGGTGCCGGTCGTGATCGCGGCTCGCAGCACGGTCAGGCCGAAGCGGTAGTACGGGCCGACGGTGTTGAGGACGGCGTCCGCGCCCTCCAGAGCGGCGTGCAGGGCGCCGCTGTCGGTCACGTCCACCTTCAGCGCCCGCATCGGCGCGCCACCCGTGCCGTCCTCGTTGAGCCGGCGCACCAGCGTCCGGGCCGCCTCCAGGTTCCGGTCGGCCACGACGATCTCGGTGACGCCGGGGAGTCCGGCCGCCACACGTACCGCTACGGCACCCATTGCTCCGGGGCCTCCGAGAGCCAGAATCCTCATTCGCTCCTCCATCTATCGTGTTGATTGCGGTCGTAGCGCGTACGATAGCATTCAGTTCGAGCATTCTTTTGGATGGAGGGGAATCATGACCGACCCGCACACCACGGGCCCGGCCCCGCACGAAGCAGCCGGCGCCTCACCCGGACACGTATCCGTCGTCATCGTCGGCGCGGGATTCGCAGGCCTCGGCACAGCCATCCGGCTGCTGCAGGAGGGCTACCGCGACCTGCTGATACTGGAGCGGGCCGATGAGGTCGGCGGCACGTGGCGGGACAACGCCTATCCCGGATGCGCCTGTGACGTGCCCTCGCGCCTGTACTCGTTCTCCTTCGCACCCAACCCCACCTGGAGCAGGCGCTTCGCGCCTCAGGAAGAGATCGAGCGGTACCTGAAGCGCTGCGTCGGCCGATACGGCCTGACGCCCCGCCTTCGGCTCGGCTGCGAACTACAGCGCGCCACCTGGGACCCTGAGCGGCTGCGCTGGGAGCTGGACACCAGCACCGGACCGCTCAGCGCCGGGCTGCTGGTGATGGCCCAAGGGCCCCTTTCGGAGCCGGCCATCCCCTCGCTGCCCGGCCTGGACGGCTTCACCGGAGAAGCGTTCCACTCCGCCGGATGGAAACACGACCTGGACCTGTCGGCCAAGCGGGTGGGCGTGATCGGCACCGGCGCGAGCGCCGTCCAGTTCATCCCCCACCTGCAGCGCACGGCCCGGCAGGTGACTGTCTTTCAGCGCACTCCATCATGGATCGCCCCGCGCCAGGACCGGCCGGTACCGGCGTGGCAGCATCGCCTGTTCCAGCTGGCCCCGACGGCGCAGCGACTGGCGCGAGGCTGGGAGTACATGACACGGGAGGCGACGTTGCCAGCACTGCTCGGCAACCGCACCATGGCCGCGTTGGGGCGTCGGGAGGCACTGTCCCACCTGCACCGCCAGGTCAAGGACCCCGAGCTGCGGTCCAAGCTGACCCCGGACTACGCACTGGGCTGCAAGCGGGTCCTGCTTTCCGACGACTACTACCCGGCACTGGTTCAACCCAACGTCCACGTCGTCACCAACCCGATCGCGAGCGTCGGACCGAACACGGTCCTCACCACCCCGCGCAGCGGCACTCAAGCCGCACCCGGTGGCACCGCATCCGCCGGCACCACGCATCCAGTGGACGTACTGATCTTCGGAACCGGATTCCGTGTCACCGACGCCTCCTACGCGCAGCACGTCATAGGTGGTGACGGACGGTCCTTGAACGAGGTCTGGCAAGGCAGCCCGCAGGCACACCTCGGTACAACCGTCGCGGGATTCCCCAACCTGTTCCTGATGGCAGGACCCAACACGGGCGTGGGACACACCAGCCTCATCCACATGATCGAGTCGCAGATCAACTACCTCGTCAGCACCCTGCAGCTGATGCGGAGCCGCGGCCTGGGCTCCGTGGACGTGCGCGCGGAGACGCAGCACGCGTACAACGCCGAACTGCAGAACCGGATGGCCCCCACGGTCTGGGCCGCGGGCGGTTGTTCCGGCTGGTACCAGGACCGCACGGGCCGTGTCACTACCATCTGGCCCGCATCGACCTGGCAGTTTCGCCGTCGAACCCGAGCCATCGACCCGGATGAGTACGTACTGACGGCACCGCGCGTCGCCCCGGACCAGTCCATCTCCGACGGGTCCGTCCGCGCGGGCTTTGGCGAAGCGCAGCCGGGGTCATGACGGACTCACACCGCCCCCGAGCGATCGGTTGCGCCTGCGGCCACCGGAGACTTCTGTCCAAGGAGACGCTGGTGTCCACACCCCGTACCCCCGCCACCCGGCTCTTCGCCTTCGAGGCGTTGAGCACCTTGTTGTTCGCGGTGCCCATGCTGATGGTCACCACATCAGGCCATCCCAGAGTGCCCGAATGGGCCCAGTTACTGGGGCTCGCCTTACTTCTCACGATGATCGTGGCGCTCGTGCACACGTGTCAGCTGACCACCGCCGAAGGGCTGAAACTGATCACCAGTGGGGCCGCCGGGCAGGGCGAGAGGGCAGCCAGGCAGCTGCACCAACAGTCCAAAGCGGAGCGGCGGTTGGGGTGGCTGCTGGTCCTGTATCCGGCCGTGCTGGCGATCCTGCTGCCTGTCCCCGATACATGGGTACGTTTCTGGTTCTGGTCCACGGTGCTGCTCAGCCTGTCCGCGATGCTCTCGCTCGGCTTGCTGCTGCGCGGCGCGGGCCACGCGGACTGCCGGCAAGGAGGACTTCTGAAGACCGCGGGCCCATAGCACCGGATGCCGGACGACGTCACGGTGTCAGGGCCTGCCGCCGCGGGCCGCCTGGTCGATCACACGGGCGTCGGGCTCGCTGAGGACATTGCGCTGAAGTGAGCGGCAGTCCGGTTCTCGGGGCGGCGCCACAGATCGGCGTGTTCGGCGGGGGGCCGTTCACCAGTCGGCGCCATAGTCGTCGAGGAGGACGGCGTCGAGGCGGCGTCCGCGCGTCCAGTCGGTCGCGGGCGCTGGCGCGGTGGTGATGCTGTCACCGTCGTGGCAGGGGCCGCAGCAGCGGTGAACCAGTGTGTGGAGCAGCCGCTTGCCCTGAGGGCCGGGGTAGGTGGGCCGGCAGGTCGAGGTGAGGGCGGCGTCAGTGACCCAGGCCGCCGCCCAGGAGGGCGTGGGTGTCGTGCACGGTGTTCTCCTCGACCGTGGTGATGCCCTGCACCGCACACAGGGACGCCGCAGTGTGGGTGAAGACCGCACGGTCGCGCATGGCACCGCCACCGCTCAGCACCTCGGTATCGGCCGCTCCAGTCCGTATCGCACGCTCGCTGCGTACGGCGAGGCGGCCACTGCGACGCCCGGCTCCGCCAACAACTGACGTCGCCGCACACTGACTGGTCTTCGTCCGCGAGGGTGAGGGCCACTCGGCGTGGCGGTGGCCGGCCGAGCCGAAGGCTTGGCCGGCGTGTGCGTGCTGTGGCCATGAAAGCCATGGCCTTCCCGGTCGCGCGGATCGAATGCGTGAGGCCACTGCCCGCCGCGAGTTCTCCTCGGATCACTTCGGAGGGTGCCCCGAGATGGAAAAATTTGCGAAAATGGGACGCCTCGGGCGCGCTCCGGGAACGAGAAGACGGCGTGCATGCCCCCGCCCTCATGCGGACCATGGACTGGTTGCGGGGTCTGCTGCGGATCGGCGGCGGACCTGCTCCCGTCCACCGGGTAGTGGACATCAGCAGCGGACCGGGCGTGGTGACGTACCTGTTGGCGCGCACCTTCCCGGACGCCGAGGTCGTAGCTGCCGACCGGTCGCCCGGCATCCTGGAACAGGTCCGTTCGCGCGCGGCGGCTCAGGGAATGGCAGACCGCATCGTCATTCAACTGACGTATTTCCGAAGAGAGTTCCACGCACTGGGTTCCGCGGACCTGATCTGGAGCCGTAACGGCGTCCACCAGATGGGGGATCAGCAAGCGGCATTGCGCTCCATGGTCGCTTGCTTGCGGCCGGGCGGACTCCTTGCCATCTGCGAGAGCGGGCTTCCCCCGCGCTTCCTGCCTCGCGACATCGGCATGGGGCGTCCGGGCTTGCAGACCCGCCTGGATGCGGCCGCCGAGGACGCTTTCGGCGAGATGCGCGGCCAACTGCCGGGATCGGCCGCGACAGTGGAGGACTGGCCGGCCATGCTTGCCGACGCCGGGCTCATCCCCAGCGGGACGCGCAGCTTCTTCACCGATCTCCCGTCTCCCCTCGGGATCTCGGCGCGGGAGTATCTGCACATGCATCTGACCCGGCTGCGCGATCAGATCGGTGACCGGCTGGATCTGGAAGACCGCGCAACGCTGGAGCAGCTCCTGGACAGTGACACGTCCGCAGGAATCCTCGGACGTCCTGACGCCTTCTACCTCACGGCCGCCACTGTCCACACAGCCCGTCCTTGCCGCAGCAGCGTTTAGTGCTGCAACGGTCTTCACCGTGACCAGGCCTCAGCTCTTGGGCTGTGGCCTCGTCGTTTGTCGTAGCTGATCCGGGCCCGGAGTTGGCGTCGGCGACGCCATTGGGATCAGTGCAGGACGTGGTCGACGCTGTGGGGGTCGGCCGGGCGTGGTGGGCGATCCCGTTCTGGGGGCCGCACCACTTTGATGTAGCCCCTCAGATCGTTTCACGTCCTTCGGGTTGCCTGCCTCGCGGTCGAACCGCGAGGCAGGCATCGCCCCGCTGTGCACCAGACCCCAGGATTGCTGGTCAGCTGTGCTCGCAACGATCGGGAGCGGGGACCACGGGCGGCTCGATCTCGCGCAGTCGTGCGAACGGCGCAGCTGTGGCAAGAGCGAGAGCGATCACTCCCATGAGCAGGAGGGCGAACCAGCCACCGGAATTGTCGATGACGATTCCAGCTGCGGCGGACGCCAGCGATGCGCCGAGATTCACGGAGGTGTTGATCCATGTCGACGCTTCCGTCCGGCTGGATTCCGGAACGATGGTGTCGGCGATGAGGTACCCGGTGATGAGAGAGGGAGCGAGGAAGAGGCCGACGAGTGCGAGGCCCGCAGCGAAGAGACCGAGTGTGTGCAGCTGGGACACGAACACCGCGGCGAGCCCCATGCCGGTGCACAGGGCGAACAGCCTCTTGCCGATTCCTGACGTGAGGTTCAGCTGCCCGTAGAGGAATCCACCGAGAGCGCTTCCGCCGGCGAAGGCCGCCAGGATCCATCCCGAAGCCGCGACAGCGTCACGTTCCTCGGCGACTGCCGGCGCTGCGATCTCCGCGACGCCGAGCACACCGCCGACGCCCACGAGAACGATCAACACCCTTGCGAATCCTGGCTGGCGGAGCGGGCGATCACCTCGCGCGACACCCCCTCCCGTTCCGCGCAGCGCCCCTGACGACGCGCTGGACGTCATCGCCGCGGTGCCGAGGGAAACCGTGGCAGCGGTCACCCAGAGCCCGGTAGCAGGAGAAGTGGCCACGATGACCGCGGTGATGACGACGGGACCACCGACGAAGAGGAGCTCTTCGCACACCGCGTCGATGCTGAACGCCTTTGTTCGCTGGTCACCGGCCGTCGTGAGCGACGCCCAGATCATGCGCATCGCGGCCCCCAGGGGCGGCGCCGTCAGGCCGACCACCGCGCTGAGAACGAGGAACCAGACAACCGCGACTCCCTCGGCTTCCGCGATGAGCGCGAGGACGATGAACCCTGATGCCTGACCTGATGCCATGACGGTGAGCGCGATGCGTTGACCGAGTCGATCGACGGCTCGGGCGCGCCAAGGGGCGGCGATGACGTTGGCGATCCCGAACGTCGCTGTCGCGAAGCCGGCTTGCGTGTACGACCCCGAACTGTCCTGGACGGCGAGCAGGAGAGCCAGACCGCCCATCGCGAGGGCGGAGCGGGCGATCAGGGCGGGGAGGAAGGCACGAAGCGCGCCAGGAAGGAGAAGCACTGCGAGCATGAGGAGGCTCCGATGATGCGCGACCGGGGTCTTGTCCGCGGCCGCCGACGTCTGACGGTGATCGAAGTCCGGAGGGCATGAACGATCGCACCCTCAACGGATCAGAACCTGGGCGGGAGAGACCCAGGACCGTCAGATGAACATCACAATGAGCACCCGCGGATCCTAGCAGGCTGGGATGCGGTGGCCGGCTGGCATGGTAGCCCCGTCGGTACCGCCCTGGTGCAGGCCGGTGGGCTCGGCGCGGCACCAGGGCGGTGGAGAGATCGGCGGGTTCCTCGGGCAGAGGGAGCGGGTGGGTGGTGCCTATTCGGGTGTGTCCGGTGAGACGGTGTCCCAGGTTCCGAATCGGATCACTGACGTCTGGGACGGACGCATTACGCAGGGGGCTTCGCGAGAACCGGACTCACCCAGCGGTCGACGGAGAGAGCAGGCCCATCAACCACGGGGAACGGCATCACTGAGTGATGACGAGCCCGAGAGAAGCGATGGCCATCACGAGGTAGGCGCAGGGAAAGGCGATGTTGTAGAACACGCGGGCACGGAAGTGGGCCGCCATGGCACCGGCGAAGAACAGCACGAGGCCGATCGCGGCGGCGACGCCGATGGCTCGTACACCCAGGAGCCCGACGGCGAGTCCGACAGCCCCCGCAGCTTTCAGTGTGGCGAGCTTCGGGAGCCAGGACTGCGGGAGATTCACCTCCGCCGAGTTGGCAAGGACGAATTTGGCCTTCGCGAAGTCCGCGATGGCGATCCCGGCATTGGCCGCGATCGTGATGACGGTGACGACTATGTAGGCGACGTGCATGGATATGTACCGTTCAGGAGAGAATGCGGAAGGAACCGAGGACATCGAATGGTTGTGGCGTCGCGCCTGTCCCCACAGCCCACTTGGCCACGGTCGCCTGCAGTCGGCGCGCCGCTTCAAGGCCCGGGAGAGGATTCTCGACCCCCTCGTCGAGGTCCAGCAGGGCAATGAATTCGGCACTGTCGGCCTGACGCAGGTAGGCGTACCGGATTCCTTCCGGCTGCTGCGCCTCCACCGCCGCGAAGGCCGCCTCGATTGCGTCGACTACCTCCGCGACACCTTCGTCGGCCACCCGGTAGCGAATCATGAGAACAGGCATGAGATCTCCCTCGTTTTCTGGTTGGGCGAGGTTTTGCCCATGTGCTGTATTCACTCTCGGCGAGCCCCGGACTTGCGTCCAATACCTGCTTCTATAACCTGATGGCATGGATGTCGACACCCGGCTGTTGCGCTACTTCGCCACCGTGGCGGAGGAAGGCAGCCTCACCCGAGCGGCAGAACGGCTGTTCGTCTCCCAGCCGGCGCTGACCAAACAGATCAGGCAACTGGAGAACCAGCTCGGCGTGCCGTTGTTCACACGGTCCCGGGCCGGCATGGCCCTCACCGAACCGGGCCGGGCGCTGTTGGCTCGGGTACCCGCCCTGCTGGCCGACTGGGACCGGGCGCTGCGGGAGACGAAGAGCACGGCCAACCGGGCGGCCCGCGTGCTGCGGGTCGGATTCATGGCCAGCGCCGCCAACGAAACCACCCAGCAGATCATCGCGATGTTCGCCCGCCGCCGGCCAGGATGGAGAGTCGACATGCGGCAGGCCGCGTGGTCGAATCCGACCGCCGGACTCGCCGACGGAGATGTCGACGCCGCCCTGCTGCGGCTGCCCTTCCCGGGCCAGGACAGTCTGCGCGTGGAGGTGCTGTTCGCCGAGCCCCGCTGGATCGCGCTCCCCTCGGCCCACCCGTTCGCCACGCGTGACCTGATTCCCTTCCGGGACCTGTGGGACGAGCCGTTCGTGGCAGCCCCACCGGAGACAGGCTGGTGGCGGGAGTACTGGCTGGCCACCGACGAACGCGAGGGCCACCCGGTCCGCATCGGCGCCGTCGCCGACCAGCCCGACGACTGGCTCAGCGCGATCGCCAATGGCTACGGCGTCGCCCTCACCCCCGAATCCTCCGCCCGTTTCTACGCCCGCCCCGGCATCACCTACCGGCCCGTCAGCGGCGTCAGCCCCAGCCGGGTCGGCATCGCCTGGGCGCCCGCCGACGACACCAACCCCGTCGTCCAGGACTTCGTCCGCTGCTGCCTGGACAGCGAACCGACCAGAGCCGGCGAAACCATCGCGTAGTCCTACGCCGCGGCTGGCTCACCGAGCAGAAGGCCCGGCTCGCGCAGGGGCGTTTCAAAGCAATGCCGCGAAGTTACGGCTGAGGTGGCACTGTCAAGCGGTTCGTTGAAGCTGCCCCCAGCAGGCAGGGCTCCTGCTAGGAGAGGAAGTCGACCAAGACGACTCTCCCTGTGCAGGAGCCCTGTTGACCACCCATTCTGGCAGTTGTCCCGCCGTTGATGTCTATGCTCCGGGGCATCTCGGTGCGCTCACCCGGAAGATCCCGCCGAGTCTCGTCGATGACGTGCTCGAAGCGACGGGCCGCCGCGAACGCCGAGTACGTCTGCTGCCGGCCCGCGTGGTCGTGTACTTCGTGCTCGCCATGGCCCTGTTCAGCACCGACGGCTACCACGGGGTGTGGGCCGGCCTGGTCAAGGGACTCGGCGGTGTCACCGCGCGGGTGCCGTCCACTCCGGCTCTGTCCCAGGCCCGTGCCCTACTCGGGGCGGCTCCGATGGCCGAGCTCTTCGCTCGCCTGTCGGGCCCGGTGGCCACCACTGCGACGCCGGGGGCGTTCTGGCACAGTCTGCGTCTGATGGCCTGGGACGGCCTGCACCTGGAGGTGGCGGACAGCCCGGCCAACGCCGCCGCCTTCGGCTATCTCCACGCCCGCCGCGGACGCTCCGGATTCCCCCTGGTCAGGCTCGCCGCCCTGGTGGAGTGCAGCAGCCGCGCCATCCATGAGGTGGCCTTCGGCGCCTACAGCACCGCGGAGAAGACGCTCGCGCAGCGCCTGCTGGGCGGCCTGTGCCCGGGCATGCTGCTGCTCGCCGACCGGAACTTCGACGGCTACGAGCTGTGGGGCCAGGCCCGGGACACCGGCGCTCACCTGCTCTGGCGGGCCAAGGGTGTGCGGATCCTGCCCCGGCTGGTACCGCTGGCGGACGGCTCCTACCTCTCCGTGCTGCCCGACCGCAACGGGCGCGGCTACCGCGCCGCCAACGGGCACCAGGTCCGCGTCATCGAGTTCCACCTCACAGTGGCCACCAGCGACGGTGCCAGCCGAACCGAGCACTACCGCCTGCTGACCACGCTCATGGACCCCCGCCGCCATCCCGCCGACCAACTCGCGGCCCTCTATCACCAGCGCTGGGAGGTGGAGATCGCATTCTTCGGACTGAAGGTGACCTTGCGAACAGCAGACCGGGTCCTGCGGTCGCAGCACCCGGAAGGCGTCGAGCAGGAGATCTACGCCTACCTCACTGTCTATCAGGTCCTGCGGCGGGTATCGCATCACAGTGCTCGCCGCGTCGGCGTCGACCCGGACCGGGTCTCCTTCACAGTGGCGGTCCGTACCGCGCGCCACGGCGTCATCGCAGCCGACCACGCCTCGCCCGGCGGCCCGGAGACCTTCCACCAGCTGCTGACCAACGAACTCCTACCGCCACGACGCGCGGATCGTGTCAGCCCCCGCGCGGTCAAGCGCCCGGTCTCACCGTTCTCCTACAAACAGGTCCATGCTCGCCGCGAGAGCCGGACAGCCAGACGTGCGACCTACAAAGTCCACCTCCGCGAACCCTCCGCCGACGCCTTGACAGTGCCACCTCAGCCGTAACTTCGCGGCATTGCTCCGCAATGTCCTTGTCCGCCTTCGCCCGGTTGCTGCGCGCCGACACCCCCACCAGGGACCGGCCATCGCCCAGGTCGTTCACGTAGGCCTCCCGCTCCCCGGCGCTCCACGCCGAGGCCCCGGCTGGGGGTTCCACCAGAGACGCCAGCCCGCCATCAGGCCAGGCCAAGATCCGAACCTTGAAGAGCTCCTAGGTTCTGTCCGGTCGATCATGAGCGGAGCCAGATGGCCAGGGCGGCGACCGTGACCGTGCCGAGGAAGACATAGACACGTTTGTCATATC
>NZ_JBFBFA010000060.1:0-32023 GCF_040683915.1 Kitasatospora sp. NPDC093102
GTCGACGAAGCCGGGTACGACGGTGTACCCGGTCAGGTCGAGATCGCCGGGCTCGCTGTCGCCACCGAGGCCGGCGATGCGCTCGCCCTCGACGGCGAGGCGGTCGCCCTCGACGACGCCGCCGGGCAGGACCAGCCGGGCGCCGGCCAGGGCAGTACGGTCACGGTCCGCGGTGGTCACGCGGTCACCTCCAAGGAGAGCAGATCCCAGGCGAGCAGGCCCGCGCCCAGGGACGCGGCGGTGTCTTTGAGCATCGCGGGTACGACCTTCGGGGGCATCTGGAAGGTCAGGCGCTCGGTGACCGCCGCGCGCAGCGGACCGAAGAGCGTGTCCCCGGCCTCGGCCAGCCCGCCGCCGACGATCACCGTGGACGGGTCGAGCAGGCTCTGGGCCAGGACGATGCCGTCCGCCAGGGCGTCGACGGCCCGCTGCCAGACCGCGAGGGCGCGGTCGTCCCCGGCGTCCACCGCGGCGGCGCAGGATGCCGCGTCGGCGTCGGGGTCGCCGCTGGCCTCGGCCCAGGCGCGGGAGACGGCGGAGGCGGAGGCCAGCGTCTCCAGGCAGCCGCGGGCGCCGCAGCCGCACGGGGGGCCGCCGGGGCGGACCACGACGTGGCCGATCTCGCCGCCGTAGCCGTGCGCGCCGGCCTCGATCCGGCCGTCGATGCCGATGGCGCCGGCGATGCCGGTGCCGAGGGCGACGAACAGGAAGCGGCCGACGCCGCGGCCGGCTCCGAGCCGGCCCTCGGCCAGGCCGCCGGAACGCACGTCGTGGCCGAGGGCCACCGGCATCGCGCTGCCGTCCGGTCCGGCCAGGCGCTCGCCGAGGAGCTTGCGCAGCGGGAGCTCGCGCCAGCCGAGGTTGGCGGAGAAGACCGCGATGCCGTTCTTCTCGTCGATCGTGCCCGGGACGGCGACACCGGCCGCGAGCGGGGCGACGCCGAAGCGGCTGCGGCCCTCGTCCGCCAGGTCGGTGGCGAAGTCGAGGATGGCGGCGACGACGGC
Source organism: Kitasatospora sp. NPDC093102 (assembly GCF_040683915.1). Lineage (NCBI taxonomy): Bacteria > Bacillati > Actinomycetota > Actinomycetes > Kitasatosporales > Streptomycetaceae > Kitasatospora > Kitasatospora sp. NPDC093102. The sequence continues at coordinate 1,005 of NZ_JBFBFA010000060.1, forward strand.
GTCCGTGCCGTGCTCCCGCCCGGTCGGTCGGCGTGCCTCGAACAGCACGGAGCCGTCCTGGGCGAGCAGCGCGGCCTTCATGCCGGTGCCGCCTACATCGAGTGCGATGACGTGCTTCACGGAGGACAGTTTCCCTTGGGCGGGTAGAAGAGGTCTAGTCCAGTTGTCGGATTGGTCTGGTCCATGCTGGGTGAGCTTTGTCGCAGCTGCGGGGGTGTGCGGGGCTTTGCGCCGGGGGGCGGGGCCGGGTGCGGGGGCGGGCGCGGACCGGGGTGCGAGGGGCGGGGGCGGGGGTTTTGTTGCGCATTGTGCAATGACTCCGAGCACTTCGATAACTACTGGGGCGAGCCCGGTCGGTGGTGTGGACCAGTGCTCGGCGGGTTTGGCAGTGTTGCGCCTCCCCCGCCGGATTCCCCCGTTCCGGCCGGCATTCACCCCCGTTCATCCCCGTTCATCCCCCCGAAGGCGGTACCCGCGTTGAACAGGCGCGTCCACGTTCCCACCCGTGTGCTCGGCGGTGCGCTGGCCGGAGCACTGGTCCTCACCGCGGCCAGTGCCTGCGGCGGGCAGGACGACGGGCCGGTCACCCTCAAGCTGGTCGCGGCGGACTACGGGGAGAGCCCCGAGACCAACTCCCAGCACTACTGGGACGCGGTCGCCAGGGCCTTCGAGGCGGCCAACCCCGGGATCAGGGTCAGCGTCGAGGTGGACAGCTGGACCGAGATCGGCAAGAAGGTCGAGGACATGATCGCGGCCGGCAAGTCGCCGGACCTGCTCCAGACCGGCGGCTTCGCGGACCAGGTCGCGGCGGACCGGCTGTACCCGGCGTCCGACGTGCTCTCGGTGGATACCCAGGCCAAGTTCCTGGAGAACTTCGCGCACGCCGGGCAGGTGCTCGGGACGCAGTACGGGATTCCGTTCGTGTCCTCGTCGCGTGTCCTCTTCTACAACAAGGCGGTGTTCCGGCAGGCCGGGATCACGCAGCCGCCGGCCACCTGGGCCGAGCTGCGGCAGGACGCGGAGAAGATCAAGGCCAAGGTGCCGGGGGTGACCCCGTACGGGCTGCCGCTGGGGCCGGAGGAGGCGCCGGCCGAGTCGATGCTCTGGACGCTGAGCGGTGGCGGCAGCATCTCCGACGACGTCGGCAACTACACCATCGACAGCGCCCAGAACCAGGCGACCTTCGGCTGGCTGAAGACCAATCTGGTGAGCACCGGGCTGACGTACCCGGACCCGGGCACGATGAACCGCACCCCGGTGTTCCAGGACTTCGCCGCGGGGAAGGTCGCGATGCTGAACGGGCATCCGACGCTGCTGCGGATGGCGGCCGCCGGGAAGATCGACTTCGGGACGGCGCCGATCCCGAAGAAGGACGGGGTGGGGCGGACCGGGAGCCTCGGGGTCGCGGACTGGATGATGGCGTTCAAGGCGAACGGGCACAAGAACGAGATCAAGAAGTTCCTGTCGTTCGTCTACGACAAGGACAACCAGCTGAAGTTCGACGAGCAGTACAACCTCCTGCCGGTCACTCAGGACGCGTTCGGCCGGATGTCGTCGGACCCGAAGCACGAGGACCTCAAGCAGTTCGCGGTCGGGCTGACCAACGCGAGCTTCTACCCGTTCGGGGACCCGGCCTGGGGCGAGGTCAGCAACCGGATCAAGGCCGGGATCGGACGGGCGGTCACGGGGGATCCGAAGCAGGTGCTCGGGGGGTTGCAGGACGCGGCGGTGAAGGAGGCGGCGGCGGTCCGTAAGTAGGACCGGGCCGGGGCCGGGGCCTGGGGTGGGCCTCAGCCCCGGCGGGGTGTCGATCGCCGGTCAGGGGAGCGTGATGGCGTAGGCCTTGCGGAGGGTCTCGTGGACCGTCCAGGTGGTGCGGTCGCCCTCGCGCAGGACCGCGCAGTCGCCGGGGCCGACCTCCAGGGTCGGGCCGCCCTCGATCTCGATGGTGGCCCGGCCGCTGAGCACCACGAACATCTCGTCGGCCTCGACGTCGGTGACCACGCCGGGGGTGATCTGCCAGAGGCCGCGCAGGTGGCGGCCGTCGGCGGACTCGGACAGCACCTTGCCGGTGACCTCGGGGGTGCCGGAGACGATCTGGGAAGGGTCGAGCGGGTCGGGGTCGAGGTCGGCGGTGGGGATGTGCAGGGCGAAGCTGGGCGTGGTCATGGGGGTGACGTTAGTGGGGGTGGGGGCACGGTGGGGCGAGCAGTGTGTGTCGGGGTCACGCGGGAGAATGACACTCCGTAGCGGTGGACGGAGGTGCTTCCGGTGGGCGAGCTGAGTGAGCGGGACCGGGCGGTGCTGGCGCTGGAGGGGCGGCAGTGGCGTACGTCGGGGGCCAAGGAGCGGGCGATCCGGGAGGAGCTGGGGATCTCCTCCACGCGGTACTACCAGGTGCTGAACGCCTTGCTGGACCGGGAGGAGGCGTTGGCGCACGCGCCGGTTCTGGTGAATCGGTTGCGGCGCGTGCGGGAGGCCCGGCGGGCGGCTCGTTGACGGGGGCTCCCGGGAGGGTGGGTGCCGGGGGCCCCGGCGTGGCGGGTGCGGAGGGGGATGCTCCGGGGTAGGGGCTTCGGTATGGGCTTTGAAGAGATGTTCGTGCCGGGGACCGAGGCGGGGCGGGACGGGGTGCGGGCCATCCTGGCGGCGCCCGGGGATGCCGTGATCGGGCTGGACTTCGACGGGACGTTGGCGCCGATCGTGGCGGATCCGGGGCAGGCGAGGGCGCATCCGGGGGTGGTGGGGGTGTTGCGGCGGCTGGCGTCGGCGGTGGGGGCCGTGGTGGTGGTGACGGGGCGGCCGGCCGGGTTGGCGGTGGAGTACGGGGGGTTCGCGGGGCTGCCGGGGGTGGTGGTGCTGGGGCACTACGGGGCCGAGCGGTGGGAGGACGGGGAGCTTTCGGCGCCGGAGGTGCATCCGGGCGTCGCTCGGGTGCGGGCGGCGTTGCCGGGGGTGCTGGAACGGGTGGGGGCGCCCGAGGGGACGTGGGTGGAGGACAAGGGGCGGTCGGTGGCCGTGCACACCCGGCGGACGGCGGCGCCGGAGGAGGCGTTGGAGCTGCTGCGGGCGCCGGTGGGGGAGCTGGCGGCCGAGTACGGGTTGGTGGTGGAGCCCGGGCGGCTGGTGCTGGAGCTGCGGCCGCCGGGGGTGGACAAGGGGGCGGCGCTGACCGGGTTCCTGCGGGAGCGGGGGGCTCGTTCGGTGCTCTACGCGGGGGACGATCTGGGGGATGTGGCGGCCTTCGCCGCGGTGGAGAAGCTGCGTGGCGAGGGCGTGGCCGGGGTGCTGGTGTGCGCCGGCGCGGTGGGGGACGCGCCGGTGCGGGACCTGGCGGACCGGGCGGACCTGGTGGTCGTCGGGCCGGAGGGTGTGGTGGAGCTGCTGGGGGCCTTGGGGGAGGCGCTCACAGCGCGTTGAGCTGGTCCAGGAACCACTGCTGCGGCGGGAGCGCGGTGGCCGCCGCGGTCAGGCGCTTGGTGCGGTCGGCGCGCTCCTCCGGGCTCATGGTGAGGCCGGCGTGCAGGGCGTCGGCGGTGGCGATGACGTCGTAGGGGTTGACGGTGAGGGCGTCGTCCTTGAGTTCGGCGTGGGCGCCGGCCTCGCGGGAGAGGACGAGTGCGCAGCCGTGGTCGGAGACCACGGGGACTTCCTTGGCGACCAGGTTCATGCCGTCGCGGATGGGGTTGACCAGGGCGACGTCGGCCAGGCGGTAGGCGGCGAGGGAACGCGGGAAGTCGTCGTCGACGTGCAGGATCAGCGGCTGCCAGGTGGGGGTGGCGAACTCGCCGTTGACGGCGGCCGCGAGGTCCTGGACGGCCGCGGTGTAGTTCCGGTACTCGGCCAGGTCGGTGCGGGACGGGTAGGCGAAGGCGATGTGCACCACCCGGTCGTGCCACTCGGGGCGGGTGCGGAGCAGGTGCTGGTAGGCCTGGAGGCCGCGGACGATGTTCTTGCTCAGCTCGGTGCGGTCGACCCGGACGATGGTGCGGCGGTCGCCGACGGCCTCGCGGAGGGCGGCGAGGCGTTCGTCGACGTCGGGGCGGTGGGCGCGCTCGCGCAGGAAGTCGGCGTCGGCGCCGAGGGCGTGGACGCCCAGGTCTGTGGTGCGCCCGTCGAAGGTGACGGTGAGCGCGTCGTGGTCGACGCTCGCCCCGAGGAGGTCCTCGCAGCAGGCGGCGAAGGCGCGGGCCCAGCGGTCGGTCAGGAAACCGGCCCGGTCTGCGCCCAGGATGCCGGTGAGGACGGCCCGGGCGACGTCGTCGGGCAGCAGCCGGTAGTACTCGGGCGGGGCCCAGGGGGTGTGCGAGAAGTGGCCGATCCGCAGATCGGGACGGGCTTCGCGGAGCAGGGCCGGGGCCAGGGAGAGGTGGTAATCCTGGATGAGGACGGCGGCGTTCGGGGCGGCTTCGGCGGCCAGGGCTTCGGCGAAGGCCTCGTTGTAGGCCTGGTAGGAGGCCCATTCGGTGCGGAAGCCGGCGTCGAAGGCGGGTGCGGTGGGGGTCGCGTAGAGCAGGTGGTGGACGAACCAGAGGGTGGAGTTGGCGACGCCGTTGTAGGCGCGGGCGAAGGTCTGCGGGTCTATGTCCAGCATCCGTACGGCCTGGCCGCCGACCTCGTGGCCGGCCAGGTCCAGGCGGCCGTGGGGCGCCCCGGCGGCGGCCCTGCGGTCGGAGTCGTTGAGGGCTGCGCAGACCCAGACGGCGTTCGGGTCCTCGATGGCGGAGAGGCCGGAGACCAGGCCACCGCCGCCGCGGCGCAGGGTCAGCGTGCCGTCGTCGGCGGTGCTGAACGACACCGGTCCCCGGTTGGAGGCCACCAGGACGGGGGCGGTGCCGGCCTGGCCTGAACGTTTGGTCGATGAATCGGCCATGAGTCCTCTTCTGGGTCTGCCCGTTCACCCGTTGGGGTGGATTCCGAGCCTACGGCGGAGCGGTGCGCGGCGCAGCCGTACAGTCGGAGACCTGCGATACGCAGCGGTCAGGGCCTGGCCGTCATGAGGGTCTGACGGGCCGGGGTGAGAAGCCCCCGCGTTCGCATGGGGGAGGAGTCGCGAGGCTCCGCAGGGGTCGAGTGGGAAGCCCCCTCGTCGAGAGGGGGAGGAGTCACGGTTGGGATGTTGCCGGTTGGCGGACATCGCAAACCAACCGCCGGGATAACCGGCGAAATCGCAGCGGCCGCACTGCTCGGGGCCGTCACCCGTCGGTGCGGCGCTTCACGTATTCGGGAACGGTGTGCATCGGGGGGCGTTCCCGGGCCGTCACCGGGTGGGTGTGGGCGGTGAAGGCGCGGGTCTCCGGGTCCCGGGTGAACTGGGTGAGGTGGGGGTGGACGAGGTCGGCTGAGGCCTTGAGGCGGTGGGTGCGGTCGAGGCGTTCCAGGGCGGTCCGGTAGATGGTGGCGGCCATCCGGCCGAGGGCCTGGCCGTCCTGGTGGCGGTGGTGCCGGACGCCGACGTCCACTTGGGCGAGGGCGTCCAGGCCGACCAGTTCCAGGGCGTCGACCAGCAGTCCGAGTTCGACGCCGTAGCCGGTGGGGAAGGGCAGCCGTTCGAGCAGGGAGCGGCGGGCCGCGTACTCGCCGCCGAGGGGCTGGACGAAGCCGGCGAGTTCCGGCCAGTGGAGGTTGAGCAGGGGGCGGGCGACGAGTTCGGTGACCCGGCCGCCGCCGGCGGGCAGGACGGCGCCCTCCGACTCCAGTGGGCGGTCGTACATGGCCTTGACCAGCTGGATGGAGTCGTCGGTCAGCAACGGTCCGACGGTGCCGGAGACGAAGGCAGGGTCGAACTCGCGCAGGTCGGCGTCGACGAAGCAGACGATGTCACCGTGGGTGACCAGCAGCGAGCGCCAGAGCACCTCGCCCTTGCCGGGGACGGCGGGCAGCCGGGGCAGGATGGCGTCGCGGTGCTCGACCCGGGCGCCGGCCTCGGCGGCGACGGCGGCGGTGGCGTCGGTGGAGCCGGAGTCCACGACGACGAGTTCGTCGACGAGCGGGAGGCGTTCCATCAGCTCGCGGCGGATGGTGCGGACGATGTCGCCGACGGTGGCCTCCTCGTCCAGGGCGGGGAGGACCACGCTGACGGTGCGGCCGGTGCGTTCCTTGGCCGCGAGGAGGGTGCGGACCGGCCGGTCGGCCGCGCTCCAGGAGCGGCGGCGCAGCCAGGACGCCACCTGCGGGAGGAGCTCGGGGGTCGGTTCGGCGGGCACGGAGGTCTCCTCGGCGGGGTGGGGTGGGACGGGTCATCTCGCTTGGCGGACGGTCCCGTTCGGGTTTGACGCCTTCGGATACAGTCTTCGTACAGCGGTCGGACCTTTGCACGCCGGGGTCGCCGTTGAGCACCACCACAATTTCACAAGCTCATCCAGAGGGACTGAGGGAACGGCCCGTTGACGTCCCGGCAACCTTCTCGCGCGGCTGTCGTCGACAGGCCCCGGCGGGACAGGTGCCAATTCCGGCCCGTGCCGCGACCGCGCCACGGGGAAGATGAGGAGAGAGGCCTCGCCGTCATGGCTATCACTGAGACGACCCCTTCCGGCGCCGCACCCGTTTCCGTCGACCTCGGCCCCGCCGCCGCGCTGTCCTGTCGGGAGTGCGGCACCCGCTTCCCGCTCGGCCCCAGCTTCGCCTGCCTGGAGTGCTTCGGCCCGCTGGAGATCGCCTACGAGTTCGGCAGTCAGGGCGCCGAGGAGCTGCGCAAGCGGATCGAGGCCGGTCCGGCCTCCATCTGGCGCTACGCGCCGCTGCTGCCGGTTCCGGCCGACGTGGCTTCGAAGCCCAACCTGAACCCGGGGTGGACCCCGCTGGTCAAGGCGGACAACCTGGGCCGGGAGCTCGGTTTCACCGCCCAGCTGCACATCAAGGACGACTCCGGCAACCCGACGCACTCGTTCAAGGACCGGGTGGTCGCGTGCGCGATCGAGGCGGCCCGGGCGTTCGGGTACACCACGCTGTCCTGCTCCTCGACCGGCAACCTGGCCGGCGCGGTGGGTGCAGCGGCGGCCCGGGCCGGGTTCCGGTCCTGCGTGTTCATTCCGCACGACCTGGAGCAGGGCAAGGTCGTCATGGCCGGGGTGTACGGCGGCGAGCTGGTCGGCATCGAGGGCAACTACGACGACGTGAACCGCTTCTGCTCGGAGCTGATCGGCGACCCGGCCGGCGAGGGCTGGGGATTCGTCAACGTGAACCTGCGGCCGTACTACGGAGAGGGTTCCAAGACGCTGGCGTACGAGATCTGCGAGCAGCTCGGCTGGCGGCTGCCGGAGCAGATCGTGATCCCGATCGCCTCGGGCTCGCAGCTGACGAAGATCGACAAGGGTCTCCAGGAGCTGATCGGGCTCGGCCTGGTCGAGGACCGGCCGTACCGGATCTTCGGCGCCCAGGCCGAGGGCTGCTCGCCGGTGTCGGCCGCGTTCAAGGCCGGCCGGGACGTGATCAAGCCGGTCAAGCCGGACACCATCGCCAAGTCGCTGGCGATCGGCAACCCGGCCGACGGCCCGTACGTGCTGGACATCGCCCGCCGGACCGGTGGCGCGGTGGAGGACGTCACGGACGCCGAGGTCGTGGCGGCGATCCGGCTGCTGGCGCGGACCGAGGGCGTCTTCGCCGAGACCGCGGGCGGGGTGACCGTCGGCGTGCTGAAGAAGCTGGTCGAGACCGGGCAGCTGGACCCGTCCAAGGAGACCGTCGCGATCAACACCGGCGACGGCCTGAAGACCCTGGACGCCGTCTCCGACGCCGGGATGACCGCCGTCATCCGCCCGACGCTGGACTCGTTCCGCGACGCCGGCCTCGCGTCCGTCTGAACCACCCCGACAGGCCCCGCCCCCGCAAGGAGAGTCATGAGCGCCAACGTCCGCATCCCCACCATCCTGCGCACCTACACCGGCGGCGCCGCCGAGGTGACCGCCGAGGGTGCCACCCTGGCCGAGGTCATCGCCGACCTGGAGAAGAACCACGCGGGCATCTCGGCCCGCATCCTGGACGACACCGGCAAGCTGCGCCGCTTCGTGAACGTCTACGTGAACGACGACGACGTGCGCTTCGCCGAGGGTCTGGCGACCGAGGTCGAGGACGGCGCCGGCGTCTCGATCATCCCGGCGGTGGCCGGCGGCTGCTGAGCCGTCCGGAGAACCCGCGGTCGCCCACGCGTACGGAATTCCGCTCTCCGTATGCGTGGGCGACCGCTTGCATTCCGGCGGGAATATTTCCGGGTCGAGTCGGAGTAGAGTGTGGCTCGGCTGGGAACAGGGTTTCCCTTTCGGCCCCCGCAGAGCTCGGCCCGGGGGCCCCTCGCCGATGGCGGCGGCCCGTGAAACATGTCAGGCAGATGTCAGAATTACCGCGGGGATTTGGGTAATTCGTCCGCTATGTCCGGCGTGGAATGCCGAGATTTTCCCGATTCAGCCCGTCCTGTCCGTTGACGCCACGGTGGAATTACCGGCGGCTGGCCCTGTTGCAGAGGGCTTCGGTCCGGATACATTCAGCGGCGGTCGACGCAATCACCCGCTCACCGGAAGCCGTTCGGCGCTCCGCGCGGAGGGTTGCGGCGTGCACGGCTGCGCCCAGGGGGGGTTCCCCGGGCCGGCCTTCAAACCAACCCGGGCCCGCGACCTGCGGGCACGTGAAGGGCCAGCACAGCACTAGGGGAGTTCGGAATGGCTCAGGGCACCGTCAAGTGGTTCAACGCGGAGAAGGGCTACGGCTTCATCGCGGTCGACGGTGGTGCGGACGTCTTCGTCCACTACAGCGCGATCCAGATGGACGGCTACCGCACCCTCGAGGAGGGCCAGCGGGTCGAGTTCGAGATTTCCCAGGGACAGAAGGGCCCGCAGGCGGACATGGTTCGCGCGGCGGGCTGACCCCCTTCCGACCCCAGGAGCTCGGCGCGGCCCTCGGCTGGTGACCACTCGCTTCTCGACGGGCCCGGACGACACGTGTCGTACGGGCCCGTCGGCGTTCCCGGGCGGCCCCGGCGACGGCTCGCGGGTTGTCGATTGGGCTTGCACTCGACCACCACGAGTGCTAATCATTGCGTTAGCACTCACAGCGTGAGAGTGACAGCGGACCGGGTCGGTGAGGCCCCCGGGAGCGGTAGGGGAATGGACCCCCGCACACCAGGGCCGTCCGTCGCGGGCACCCCTTGGTCCGAGCAGTCGACCGTGTCCCGGAGGACCACTTCAGATGGCCAAGATCATCGCCTTTGATGAGGAAGCTCGCCGCGGCCTTGAGCGTGGCATGAACCAGCTCGCCGACGCAGTGAAGGTCACGCTCGGCCCCAAGGGTCGCAACGTCGTGCTGGAGAAGAAGTGGGGCGCCCCCACCATCACCAACGACGGTGTCTCCATCGCCAAGGAGATCGAGCTCGAGGACCCGTACGAGAAGATCGGTGCGGAGCTCGTCAAGGAGGTCGCCAAGAAGACGGACGACGTCGCGGGTGACGGCACCACCACCGCCACCGTGCTCGCCCAGGCCCTGGTTCGCGAGGGTCTGCGCAACGTCGCCGCCGGCGCCAACCCGATGGCCCTGAAGCGCGGCATCGAGAAGGCCGTCGCGGCCGTCTCCGACCAGCTGCTCGCCCAGGCCAAGGACGTGGAGACCAAGGAGCAGATCGCCTCCACCGCCTCCATCTCCGCCGCCGACACCCAGATCGGCGAGCTGATCGCCGAGGCCATGGACAAGGTCGGCAAGGAAGGCGTCATCACCGTCGAGGAGAGCAACACCTTCGGCCTGGAGCTCGAGCTCACCGAGGGCATGCGCTTCGACAAGGGCTACATCTCCGCCTACTTCGCCACCGACCTGGAGCGCATGGAGGCGACCTTCGAGGACCCGTACATCCTCATCGCCAACTCCAAGATCGGCTCGGTCAAGGACCTGCTCCCGCTGCTGGAGAAGGTCATGCAGAGCGGCAAGCCGCTGGTCATCATCGCCGAGGACGTCGAGGGCGAGGCCCTGTCGACCCTGGTCGTGAACAAGATCCGTGGCACCTTCAAGTCCGTCGCCGTCAAGGCCCCGGGCTTCGGTGACCGCCGCAAGGCCATGCTCGGCGACATCGCCATCCTCACCGGTGGCACCGTGATCTCCGAGGAGGTCGGCCTCAAGCTGGAGAACGCCGGCATCGACCTGCTGGGCACCGCCCGCAAGGTGGTCATCACCAAGGACGAGACCACCATCGTCGACGGTGGCGGCGAGAGCGACCAGGTCCAGGGCCGCGTGAACCAGATCCGCGCCGAGATCGAGAACAGCGACTCGGACTACGACCGCGAGAAGCTCCAGGAGCGCCTCGCCAAGCTGGCCGGCGGCGTGGCCGTCATCAAGGCCGGCGCGGCCACCGAGGTGGAGCTCAAGGAGCGCAAGCACCGCATCGAGGACGCCGTCCGCAACGCCAAGGCCGCCGTCGAGGAGGGCATCGTCGCCGGTGGTGGCGTCGCCCTGCTGCAGGCCGGTGTCGCCTTCGACAAGCTGGAGCTGGACGGCGACGAGGCCACCGGTGCCAACATCGTCAAGGTCGCGCTGGAGGCCCCGATCAAGCAGATCGCGACCAACGCCGGCCTGGAGGGTGGCGTCGTGGTGGAGAAGGTGCGCAACCTCCCCGCCGGTCACGGTCTGAACGCCGCCACCAACGAGTACGTCGACCTGGTCGCCGCGGGCATCATCGACCCGGCCAAGGTCACCCGCTCCGCGCTGCAGAACGCCGCCTCCATCGCGGCGCTGTTCCTCACCACCGAGGCCGTCATCGCCGACAAGCCGGAGAAGGCCGCCGCGGCCGCCGGCGGCGGCATGCCGGGCGGTGACATGGACTTCTGATCCTGATCGGATCGGTTGATTCCTCGTCCGTGTGGGCGGCTCCCTTCGGGGGCCGCCCACACGGCGTTTCGGCGTTCGGACGTGTCGACGGAGAATGGACGGATGGCTGCTGACGACATCGAGACCGCCCTGCACAACGCGCGGGCACTGATCCTGGCCGACCTCACCGCGCGGGACGTGGCGGACGCCGCCGTCGTCTCGCTGGTGGAGCAGGCCGTCACGCACCGCCGCTGGTGGCTGGAGCAGTGGCCGGACGGCGCCGAGTACGTGCTCGGGCTGGTCGCCCAGGACGTCCAGGACGCGCTGCTGGAGGCGTACGGGCGCTGGCCGCTGTGCACCGACTGCGCGGCGGACGGGGATCCCCACGCGCTGAGCGTGGAGCCCGAGCTGGGGCCGGAGCCGCACTGGGTGTGCGGCAAGCGGGGCACGGTGGTGGCTCCGGTGGGAGAGCTCGGCTAGCACCTGTGTACGGTGCGCGGTATGGGACGGGGTATCAAGCACTGGTTCTGGGCCGTGCTGGGCGGCTGCTGCGGGCTCGCACTGTGGTGGGCCGTGGTGAAGGTGCTGGGAGGTGACCAGGATGCGTGGTGGGCCATCATGGGGCGCGTCTTCTTCGTGATGGGGGGACTGTCCGCCGGGGACCGGCTGAGAGCGCGGCGGGACTGACGGGCGGGCGCGTGTGCGCGCTTCAGAGGGCGTCGAGCTCGGCCGTCAGGTTGGCACGGGCCGCCGCCGTGAAGCGCTCGCGGGCGGCGGGGGTGCGGTAGAGCGCGGGCAGGGCGAGCAGGTGGCGCAGCACGGCGGCCCGGCCGGCCCTGAAGTCCGGCGCGGGGACGAAGCCGTACTCCTCGCGGACGGCGGCCGCGTACGCCGCGTACGCCTCGGGGGCGCCGCCGAGGACGGCGAGGTCCGCGTCGCAGAGCACCTCGCCGTTGCGGTCGCCGGGGGCGGGGTCGTGGTCGACGGTGAGCAGCACGAGGCGCTCCACCTCGGCGACCCGCTCGGCGGGCAGTCCGGCGGCGGTCAGCGCGCGGACGGCCAGGGCGGCGCTGCGCTCCTCGTTCTCGGTGCGGTCGGGACGGTAGACGGCGTCGTGGAACCAGGCCGCGAGGCGGACGGCCTCCGGATCGGCGGCCTGCCCGGCCAGCTCGTCGACGTGCCGCAGCACGGCGCGCAGGTGTTCGGGGGTGTGGTAGCGGCGCTGCGGCTCCGACCAGCGGCGCAGCAGCTCCCGGCCGTACGGCTCGGGGTCGACGGCGGCCCCGCAGCGGTGCAGCAGGGCGGTCCAGGCGGCGAGCAGGTCTTCGGTCGGCATGGCGCCCATTGTGGTGGCTGGTTCCGGTGGACGGGATGTGCCGGTCAGCGATATATGTAGGCGTATGACAGAACGCTCCATGCAGGAGCCGACGCTGCTTCTGCTCACCGCGCTGGCCGACGCCCCGAGGCACGGCTACGCACTCATCCAGGAGGTCGCCGCGATCTCGGACGGCCGGGTCAAGATGCGCACCGGAACGCTCTACGGGGCGCTCGACCGGCTGCTGACCCAGGGGCTGATCGAGGTCGCCGCCGAGGAGGTCGTGGACGGCCGGGCCCGGCGCACCTACGCGCTGACCGACGTCGGTCGCGGCGCGCTGGCCACCGAGGCCGAGCGGCTGCGGGCCGTGGCCACCGAGGCCGAACGGCGGCTGTCCGTCGCCGTTGTGAGTCCGAGGGTCAGGGGAGCCTTCGCATGAGCATGATCGATTCGACCGTCGCCGTCCGGACGGCGCTGGCGTTCTACCCGGGCCGTTACCGCCGCGAGCGCGGCGACGAACTGGCCGTCGTCTTCGCCGACACCACGGCGGAGGCGGGCTCGGTCGCCAAGGTCCGGGAACTGCTCGACCTGGGCGCGTACGGGCTGCGGATGCGCACCGGGCTGACCTCGACGTCCCGGGGCGGGCGGCTGGCGGCGCTGACCGCACCGCTGGTGGCCGGGGCCGCCGGTGGGCTGGCGGCGGGCCAGGCGCTGCTGAGCCGCCTGGAGTCCGGTGTGGCGCACGGGGATTGGGGGCCGCTGCACTTCCTGCCCTACTGGGCGCTGCTGGGGGCGGCGATGCTCTCCGCCGTCGCGGCGCTGCTCGGGCGGTGGGCGGCGGCCAAGCTGCTGGCCGGGGTGTCGGCGCTGGCGGCCGTGGTCGACCTGGTGTGGTCGGTGAGCAGCCCGCACGTCCTCCAGCCGCTCTGGTACTTCCTCGAGGCCCTCCAGTGGAACGGCCCGTTCGTGCTCTGGGCCCTGTTGCTGCTGGCCGCGCCGAAGGACGCGCTTTCGGTGCCGACCTGGCGGGAGCGGGGCCTCCTGCTGGCGGCGGCGGTGCTGACCCCGGTGGCGGCGTTCGCGGACAACGTCTACACCAGCTGGTACCACCTGGACCCGCAGTGGCGGGCGCTGATGATCGTCGTCCCGCTGCTGATGGCGCTGGCGGCGGTGCGCGGCTGGTACCTGGTGGCCGTTCCGGGGCTCGCCGCCCTGCCGTGGACGTTCAGCGTCAACCTGCACGGGCTCTGGCAGCAGGAGGGCGGGGCCTGGAAGCTGCTGCCGATGGCCGCTTTGACGGTCTCGGCGGCGGTCGCGCTGGCGCTGGTCGGGCGCCGGAAGGGCCCGGGCGGGCGCCAACTGGCTTGAGCGTTCGGGGGACGGGGTCGCCCGGGGGCCGGCGGATGTGGCAGGCTGTCGAATATGTCTAGACCAATTTTCGAAGTCATCGCGCTGACGCCCCAGGACGCCCAGGCCGCCGAGTCGGGCGGCGCCGACCGGCTCGAACTGGTCACCGACATGGCCGCCGACGGGCTCACCCCGTCCGTCGAGGACTTCGGCCGGATCCGGGCCGCCGTCGGCATCCCGCTGCGGGTCATGCTGCGGATCCGGGACGGCTTCGCCCCCGGCGACCTGGAGGAGCTGTGCGCCCGGGCCGCTGCGCTGCGGGCCGAGGGGGCCGAGGAGTTCGTCCTCGGCTTCCTCGACGCCGACGGCGCCGTCGACCTGGCCGCCACCACGGCCGTCGCCGGGGCGATCGCAGGTTGCCGCTGGACCTTCCACCGGGCGATCGACCACAGTGCCGAGCGGGCCGCCCTGCGGGCCGCCGTCGGCGGGCTGCCCGGCCTGGACACCTTCCTCACCTCCGGCGCGGCCGCCGGGGTGGACGCCGGGCGCGAGGTGCTGTCGGCCGAGCTGGCCCGGGCCGGCGAGCCCGGGTACCGGCAGCGGATCCTGATCGGCGGCGGCCTGCGGGTCGAACACCTGAAGGAGCTGCGGGCGGAGGGCTTCGACGCCTTCCACGTCGGCGGCGCGGTGCGGGTCGACGGCTGGCGGACGCCGGTGGACGCGGCCAAGGTCGCCGGGTGGCGGGCGCTGATCGACGCCTGACGCTCGTTCCGGTGGCCCGTCCCGAGCGGGCGTCCTGAGTGCCCGTTCGAAAGGGCCGGTCCCCGGACCGGCCCTTTCGCGTCCTACCGCAGCTGCTCCGGCAGCGGCTCGGCGTGCAGCACCGTCAGCCCGGAGACGGCGCGGGTCAGCGCCACGTACAGGCGGCGCAGGCCGGTCCGCTCGTCCGGCTCCCCGGCGATCACCGCGGCCGGCTCGTCCAGCACCACGTAGTCGTACTCCAGACCCTTGGCCAGCGAGGCCGGGACGAGGGTCAGCCGGGCCTCGGCGCTGGTCTCGGTGCCGGGGGAGAGGTGCGGCAGGCCGGCCGCGGTGAGCGCCTCGGCGAGCTGCGGGATGCGGGCGTCGGCGGCGATCAGACCGGTCGAGCCCTCGTGTTCCAGCGCCTCCCGGCAGGCCGTCAGGACCGCCTCCGTGCCGTCCCCGTCCACGATCTGGCGGATCGTCAGCGAGCCGGGCGCCTCGCGGACCGAGGAGGCCGGGGCCAGGCCCGGGGCGATCGCCGGGAGCAGCCGGGAGGCGTACGCGATGACCTCCTCCGGCACCCGGAAGCCCTTGGTCAGCTCCTCGACGTGCGCCTCCGGCTTGCCCAGGTGGCGCAGCGCCTCCGGCCAGCTCGCCGTCGCCCACGGGGTGGTGCCCTGGGCGAGGTCGCCGAGGACGGTCGCCGAGCCGGTGGTGCAGCGGCGGCCGACCGCGCGGTACTGCATCGGGGAGAGGTCCTGGGCCTCGTCCAGCACCACGTGACCGAGCGAGGGGGTGCGCTGCACCAGGTCGGTCGCCTCGTCCACCAGGACGGCGTCGGCCGCCGTCCAGCGGGCGGTCTTCACCGAGCGGCCGGGCTTGGGCCACAGCACCGCCTGCTGCTCCTCGGGCGTCAGCACGCCCTCGGCGCACCCGGCCAGGAACTCCGGCTCGGAGAGAAGCCGCAGGACCAGCTTCGCCGGGTCGACGGCCGGCCAGCACTCCTTGACCACCGCCTTGACCGCGCTGTTGCGGGCCACCGCGTCCTGCACCCGGTCGTCCGGGGCCTCGCCGCCCTGCTCCATCTTCAGCAGCACGGCGTGCGCGATGCGCTGCGGCAGGGCGTCCCGGGCGGCGCCGTAGCGGACCTCGCGGCCCTTCAACTCCTCGATGATCTCGACCAGTTCGTACACCGGAACGCGCCAGCGACGGGAGCCGCGGACCACCACGCAGGGCTCGGTGGGCAGGGTGATGCCCGACCGGACCGCCCGGCGCAGCACCTCGGCCATCCGGGCGTCCCCCTTCAGCCGGGCCGCCTCCGGGGCGTCCTCGCCCTTCACCTCGACGTGCCCGACCAGCTGCTGCACGGTGGCCTGGGCGACGTCCAGCTCGCCGAGGGCCGGGAGCACCTGCTCGATGTAGGAGAGGAAGGCGTTGTTCGGCCCGATCACCAGGGTGCCGGTACGGGCGAGGCGCTCGCGGTGCGCGTACAGCAGGTAGGCGACACGGTGCAGGCCGACGGCGGTCTTCCCGGTGCCGGGCGCCCCCTGGACGCAGATGGTGCCCGTGACGTCGGAGCGGACGATCTCGTCCTGTTCGGGCTGGATGGTGGCGACGATGTCGCGCATCGGGCCGACGCGGGGCTTCTCGATCTCGGCGGCGAGCAGCGCGGAGGCCTGCTCCGTCTCGGCCGGGTCGGTGAGGTGCTCGTCCTCGTAGGCGGTGAGTTCGCCGCCGGTGTAGCCGAAGCGGCGGCGGCGCTCGACGTCCATCGGCTCGGTGCGGCTGGCCCGGTAGAACGGCTGGGAGACCGGCGCGCGCCAGTCGATCACCATCGGGTCGCCGTCGGCGTCGTGGACGTGGCGGCGGCCGATGTAGAAGTTCTCTCCCCCTCCGCCTTCGCCGAGCTCCTCGCTGATCGCGTGCAGGTAGTCGAGGCGGCCGAAGAACAGCGGGGTGTGCGAGAGGTCGGCCAGTGCGGCGATCCTGGCCTCGATCTGGTTCTGGAGCACGAGCGCGGTGACCCAGGTGCCGGTCACGTCGCGGATGTCGAGCGACTCGACGTCCTCGCGCATGGCTCGCAGGGCGGCCCGGGACGCGGCCAGGTGCTCGCGTTCGCGCTGGAGGGGGTCGGTGGTGGAGGTGGCGGGCACAGCGAACCTTCCCGGCTGCCCCGGTGGCGGGCGCAGCGGATCGTAGGAGCTCACGGTGGGTACGGCCGACCGGTTGCCGAGCGGTCGGCACCTCCCCCGGCTGCCTGCGGGACTTCAGCAGGTACCACGGTTCGGGAGGGGGCAGACGGACGATCTTAGACCCGTCCGCCCGGCGGTTCCAGCCCGGCGGGTCTCGGGCTTCCTCCCCGCGGGGTCTCGGGCCTTCTCCCCGCGGGGTCTCAGGGTTCCTCCCGCGGGGTCTCGGGGTTCCTCCCTGCGGGGCGTCGGGGCCGCAGTACACCCGGAGGACGACCCGCGCACCTGCGGATACGGCCTTTGGAGTGATGCCGACGGCCGGCCGGGTGCCTACCGTTGAAACATGAGCACCACGAACCACACCCCCCGATCCGGCCCGGCCGGCGCCACCGCCGTCTCCGGGCGCCACCGCAACCCGCTGACCGCCGCCGTCCGCAACGTCGGCATCGCCCTGGACACCGCCGCGCGCGTGATCTTCCTCGGGCGCGACGGTGTCCGGTACTGAACCCGGGTCCGTCTACAGCACGTCGTCCGCGTCGATGATCCGGTACGCGTAGCCCTGTTCGGCCAGGAAGCGCTGCCGGTGGGCGGCGAAGTCCTGGTCCACGGTGTCCCGGGCGACCACCGAGTAGAAGTGGGCCGCGTGGCCGTCCGCCTTGGGGCGCAGCACCCGGCCGAGGCGCTGGGCCTCCTCCTGGCGGGAGCCGAAGGTCCCGGAGACCTGGATGGCCACGGTGGCCTCGGGCAGGTCGATCGAGAAGTTCGCGACCTTGGAGACCACCAGGACGCCGATCTCCTTGTTCCGGAAGGCGTCGAAGAGCTTCTCGCGCTGGGCGTTGCTGGTCTCGCCCTTGATCACCGGGGCGTCCAGGGCCTCGCCGAGTTCGTCCAGCTGGTCGATGTACTGGCCGATGATCAGCGTCTGGTCCTTCTCGTGCTTCTTGACCAGCGCCTCCACCACCCGCCGCTTGGTCGCCGTGGTGGCGCAGAAGCGGTAGCGCTCCTCCGGTTCGGCGGTCGCGTAGGCGAGCCGCTCCGAGTCGGTCAGGGTGACCCGCACCTCGCAGCAGTCGGCGGGCGCGATGTAGCCCTGTGCCTCGATCTCCTTCCACGGCGCGTCGAAGCGCTTGGGGCCGATCAGGCTGAAGACGTCGCCCTCGCGGCCGTCCTCGCGCACCAGGGTGGCGGTCAGGCCGAGCCGGCGGCGGGCCTGGAGGTCGGCGGTGAACTTGAACACCGGCGCGGGCAGCAGGTGCACCTCGTCGTAGACCACCAGGCCCCAGTTGCGGGCGTCGAACAGCTCCAGGTGGGCGTAGACGCCCTTCCGCTTGGTCGTCATCACCTGGTAGGTGGCGATGGTGACCGGGCGGATCTCCTTCTTCGTGCCGCTGTACTCGCCGATCTCGTCCTCGGTGAGCGAGGTGCGCTTGACCAGCTCGTGCTTCCACTGGCGGGCCGAGACGGTGTTGGTGACCAGGATCAGCGTGGTCGACTTGGCGTGCGCCATCGCGGCCGCGCCGACCAGCGTCTTGCCGGCGCCGCAGGGCAGCACGACCACGCCCGAGCCGCCGTGCCAGAAGCCCTCGACGGCCTGCGCCTGGTACGGGCGCAGCTGCCAGCCGTCCTCGTCCAGGTCGATCGGGTGCGCCTCGCCGTCCACGTACCCGGCGAAGTCCTCGGCGGGCCAGCCGAGTTTGAGCAGCACCTGTTTGATCTGGCCGCGCTCGGAGGGGTGCACCACGACGGTGTCCGGGTCGACCCGGGCGCCGACCAGCGGGACGATCTTCTTGGAGCGCAGCACCTCCTCCAGCACCGGCCGGTCGGTGGTGGTGAGCACCAGCCCGTGGGTCGGGTGCTTGACCAGCTGGAGCCGCCCGTACCGGCCCATGGTGTCCGCCACGTCCACCAGCAGCGCGTGCGGCACCGGGTAGCGCGAGTACGTCACCAGGGCGTCCACCACCTGCTCGGCGTCGTGCCCGGCCGCCCGCGCGTTCCACAGCCCGAGCGGGGTCACCCGGTAGGTGTGCACGTGCTCGGGCGCCCGCTCCAGCTCGGCGAACGGCGCGATGGCGCGGCGGCAGTCGGCGGCCTGGGGGTGGTCGATCTCCAGGAGAAGAGTTTTGTCGCTCTGGACGATGAGCGGTCCGTCGTTCACGCGGGGAAGCCCTCCACTGGCTGACAGGGTGGATTGACGCAGACCCTTCAGTGTCGCGCATTCCGGAGGGGGCGCGGGCGGCTGCTTCGAGTGACCACGGTCCGTACTCGCTCGTTGGGCTGGTCATGAAGAAGTCGAAGCGTGTTCTCACCGCCCTCGCCCTGATGGGCTCGGCCTTCGCGGCCACCGCCTCCTCGGCCGGTTCGGCCCACGCCCTCGCGGGCATCGGCGAGGGGCCCGGCGGCCTGCTCGCGGCTCCCGGATTCCTGATCGCGGAGACCGCCACCGGGGGGTCGATGCCGGTCGGGCAGGGGCAGATCGGCAGCCTGGCGGACAAGGCCGTCCAGGAGAAGATGAAGGAGGCGCAGCAGGGGCACTGAGGCCTCGGACACCTCAGGTCACTCGTCGAGTTCCGCGACGCCGGTGATGCGGTGCAGGGCGAAGGTGCGGAGTTCTTCGGCATGGTGGTCGAAGGCGGTGACGAAGCCGCCTTCGACCTTGACCGGGTCGATGATGCGCTGGCTGGCGATGCCCTCGGCGTTGAGGTAGCCGATCCACATGCGCTCGCCGAGCAGGACGGCCGTCTGGAGGGCGGCGAGGGTCTCGGCGGCGGCGGTGCGGGGGAGGTGACGCGGGTCGGGGGCGGGCTCGCGGCGGGTGGCGGTGGCGGCGCGGTCCCCGGCCCGGATGGCCTTGATGGCGGCCGCGAGCAGGGTGTCGTCGGGGCTGGGCGGACCGTCGGGGACGGGCACCGGTGCCGTGCGGGGCGGGGTGCGGTGGCTGTCCGGGCGGGTGATCAGCACGTCGCCCTCGGCGGACTCGGCGGCCGGGGCGTAGCCCATGGTGCGCAGGGCGGCGAGCAGGACGTCCGGGGCGGCCTGGGAGGCGAGGACGGTGGGGGCGAGCAGCCGTAGCCGCAGGTCGGCGGAGCGGCGGTCGGCGAGCACCTCGCCGAGCAGGGACGGGTCGTCGCAGCGCAGGTAGGAGGAGGCGGCGCCGACCCGCAGGATGCCGTGCCGGCGGGCGACGTCGTCGATCAGGTAGGCGAGCGGCTGCGGGACGGGCGTGCGGCTGTGCTGCTCCAGGAAGGCCCGCAGGTCGGTGGCGGTGCGGCCGGCGTCGAGGGCACGGCGCACCGAGGTCGGGGTGAAGCGGTAGACGGTGGCGCCGCCCTTGGACTCGATGTCGGCGCACAGGGCGAGGGCCTGGGCGAGCGGGGTGAGCAGCGGGCCGGGGGCGATCGCGGTGAGGTCGGGCTGGAGGATCACGTGGTCCAGCGGCTGTGGGAGCAGCGGGGCGAGCACCTCGGCCGGGTCGGACTCGGCGGTGAGCAGGGCGCGGGCGGGGGCGGCCAGGGCGCCGCGGCCGGTGATGCCGAGGAGTTCGGCCTCGTCGAGGGTCCACGCGGTGAGTTCGTCGCGCAGCTCGCGGCCGTCCGGGCCGGTGGGGCCGCCGCGCAGCGGGCGCTGCCAGCGCAGGGTGGGGAGCAGCTCCTCGGCGGTGGCCGGGGTGCCGGGCGGGAGTTCGGCGAGCAGGGCGAGGGCGGCGCGGCGGACGGACGGGGCGAGGGTGCGGTCGAGTTCGGGGCCGAGGGCGGCGCGCGGCTTGCCCCGGCCGTCCGGGGTGCCGGTGAGGGCGGCGACGCGGGTGGCGGCGAGCCAGGCAGTGGCCAGCACGGACCAGCGCTCTGCGGTGTCCAGGTGCAGCCAGGCGTCGTACCCCGGGGTGGGGGCCCAGCGTTCGTCCACCTCGCCGTCGGGGGCCAGCAGCCCCGCGGTGTAGGCGAGTTCGAGCCAGAAGGCGGTCTGCTGCTCGGTGCTCTCCAGGGCCTGGGCGGTGCGCTTGAGGTCGCGGACGCCGAGGCCGCCGGCGCGCAGGGTCGGCGGCGGGGTGAGGCCCCAGCCGTCCAGCAGTTCCTCGACGGTCTTGACCGCGGTGTGTGCCTGTGCGGCCGCGGCGCTGTCCACGGCCTGGGGATCGCGCGGGGCGGCGGCGGGTGCGGGCTCGGGCTGGACGGGTTCGACGGTGCGGTGGGTGCGGCCGCCGCGCAGGTGCAGGGCGAGCTCGCGGGGCAGGACGACGCTGCCGGGGCTGGTGGGCAGCAGCAGGCCGCGGGCGAGCAGCCATTCGACCGGACTGTGGGCGTCCTCGGCGGTCACCGGGCGGGTGGCGTCCGGGACGGTGCCGGTGGGCGGGCCCCAGACCAGCCGCTCCAGCAGTCGCAGTGCGGCCTCGGGCGCGGTGTCGAGCAGCGCGGCGCAGCGGGCGCGGTCGGTGAGCAGTGCGGTGAGCGCGGCGACGGCGCTGACCGGGTCCGGGGTGGCGGGCTGCCCGGCCGAGGCGAGCAGTTGCTGCAGCCGGGCCGGGGACATGCCGACGGTGGCGTCGGCGAGGGTGGGGCCGAGGCCGGTGCGGCCCGGGTTGCCGGCGGTCGGGGCGAGCGCCTCGCGGACGGCGAGGACCAGCCGCAGCCCGTTGTCCGGGCCCCAGAGCAGTGCCCGGTCACGCAGGGTGGCGATCGCGCGGGGCAGGGCGGCGGCGACGGCGGACCGGTCGGCGGGGGTGAGCGGGGTCGCGCCGGGGTGCGGCTTGACCTTCGCCGGGCCGGTCAGCAGGGTGCGGACGGTGTTCAGCGAGGTGCCGTCCGGGGCGGTGGCCAGCGCCTCGGCGACCTGGAGGGTGAAGCGGTCGAGCCGCTCCAGGGCGCGCAGCGCGGAGGCGCGCGAGGAGAGCCGGGCGGACAGCTGGGTGAGGTCGCCGGGGACGGGGTTCAGCAGGTCGGGGCGGGAGCGGAGCAGGGCGGCGAGCGCGTCGTCGGGACGGGCGCGCAGCTCCTCGGCGAGGGTGCGCGGGCCGGTGGCGGACCTGCCCCGGCGTTGAGGGCCCTGCTGTGTGGTCATTCGACCTAGGTTAGTCGGGCGCGGGGACGGCGGGGTGTCCCGTACAGCGCCGTATCGCCGTCCCGGGGTACCCGCACCGCCGGGCCCGGCGGGTGGACTCGCGCGGGCGGGGGCGGGGTGGGTAGCGTCACGCCGAGTGCGGTTCGGTGGGCGGCCGGTACGGGCGAGGCGGGGTGGTCGGTGATGACGGACGGCGAGTGGTGGCGCAAGAGCGGGCCGTGGAGCGAGCGTTCGGGCGGCGGCGCGGGCGACGCCCCGGGTGCCGGCTCGGGTGAGGCCGTTTCCGGCGGCGCTCCGGAGGCCCCGTCCGCGCCCGTTGCCGGTCCCGGCCTCACTCCCGACCCCGACAGCGTGTACGACCCGCCGGCGCCGAGTGCGGCCGGTATCCCGTCCGTGCCGCTGGACCTGCCGGACGTGGCCGCCACCGAGGAGCGGTCGGACGCGATCCCGCCGCCGACGGTGTCGAGCACCGGCCCGTGGACGATGACGCTCTTCGACTTCTCGGACGGGCTGCAGCCCGCGCCGAAGCCGATCCCCGAGCAGCGCACCGCCGAGGAGGTCGTGCCGGCGGCCGGGCCCGCGGCGGAGGCGGCGAAGCCCGCGGACCCGAAGAAGAAGCCGCGCTGGGGCCGGCTCAAGCCGGTCCCTGCCGCGCCCGCTGCGCCTGCCGCGCCGCCCGAGGCCCCGGCGGGGAAGGACGGGGGCAAGACCAAGGCCAAGGGCAAGGAGGCGGAGAAGGGCGCGCCCGCCCGCAAGCCCTCCCCGCTGATCCTGCTCTCCTGTGGCCTGCTGGTCGGCGGCGCGGTCTCCGGCTTCTTCCCGGCCATGCTGGCGGGCTGGGGTCTCGGCTACCTGTCCCGTCAGATCTCCGACCTGATGCGCAAGTTCGTGATCCTCGGCATCCCGCTGATCACGATGAGCGCGACCACCCTCTACGCCATGCAGCAGGCCAAGCAGGCCGGCGGGCAGGGCGGCGGCCTCCAGTCGGGCTCGCCGCTGGGGCAGATCAGCTGGTCGGCCGCCCCGAACGTGCTGCGGCTGTCCGCCGTGCTGTCGGCGGTGGTCCTGCTGTTGCTCGCCATGCGCCGCCCGCCGCAGCAGGACTGAGCCGGGGCCGTGCCGGCGGCCCTTCCCGTGAGGGCTGTTCGCGGCGCGGCGGCCGGAGCGGTCCACGACGGTGCGCGTGCCGCGTGGCGGCCGTGTCAGTCGTCGGCGAGGTGGACGAGGCGGCGGAAGGTCTCCGGGTCGCCGAGGTGGCCGACGATCCACTCGGCGACGGTGGCGCGGGTGGCGGTGCCGGCGCGGGGAAGCGGCCGGTCGTACGAGACCCGGGGGCCCGCGGGCGGTGGTCCGTCCTTGAGCATCGGCACCCGGACGACCGTCCAGGCGGTGTCGGAGCCGGCGAGCGCCGCCTCCATCCGGGCCAGGTCGTGGTGGATCTCCCGGTACAGCCGGTCGACCACCAGCCTGGTCACCACCCGCTGGGCGAAGGGGAGTCGACCGGTGTCCAGGCCGGCCGAGCTCATCGTCACCAGGTGCTGACCGCCGCCGGCCCGCACGGCGGCGGTCAGTTCCCGGGCGCCGTCGGAGAAGACGGTGGTGGCCCGGCGACCGGTGGTGCCGAGGGTGGCGACGACGGCGTCCTGGCCGTTCAGCGGGCCGTGCAGGGAGCCGGGCCGGCTGACGTCGGCCCGGGCGGTGAGCGGGGTGCCGTATGCGAAGTGCGGTAGCCGGGCGGGGTCGCGGGCGACGGCGGTGACGGTGTGTCCGGCCGCCAGTGCGAGGTCGACCACCAGACGGCCGGTGCGTCCGGTGGCGCCCACGACTGCGATCCTCATCGGTTCCTCCTCGGTAGTGCCGGGACTGGGCGGTGCTTGTCATTCATTCAGACGGGCTGTATGAATGAAATCAAGTGAACCACAACGCACCGCGAGAGCAAGCCCAAAGGAGCGATGGGACATGGGAGTTCGGCAGGCTCGGTACCCCGACCTGGACGGCCGGGTGGTCGTGATCGCCGGCGGCAGCCGGGGCATCGGCGCGGAGACCGCCCGCGCCTTCGGCCGACAGGGCGCGGCCGTCGCCGTCCTCGGCCGCGACGAGGCGGCGCTGACGGAGGTGGCCGGGCAGGTGCGGGCGGAGGGTGCCCGGGCGCTCGGGCTGGTCGCCGACTGCACGGACGCGGCGGCGCTCGGCTCCGCCGCCGCCCGGATCGAGCGGGACCTCGGCCCGGTCGACGTCCTGGCCGCCTTCGCCGGCGGCGACGGCTACCCGGTGCCGACCGTCCGCGAGACCGAGGAGCACTGGCGGGCCGTGCTGGACGGCAACCTCACCGCCACCTTCCTCACCGTCCAGGCCTTCCTGCCCGGCCTGCTGGCCCGCGGCAGCGGTTCGATCGTCACCATGGCCTCCACGGCGGGCCGGCTGCCCAGCGGTGCGTCCGCCGCGTACGCCACGGCCAAGGCGGGCGTGTTGATGTTCACCCGGCACCTCGCCCAGGAGGTCGCCGGTGAGGGCGTCCGGGTCAACGCCATCGCGCCGGGCGCCGTCCGCACCGAGCGGACCGCCGCGCAGATGCCGCCCGAGGTGCAGGCCGAGGTCGCCGCCGCGCACCCGTTGGGCCGCCTCGGCGAGCCGGGGGACGTCGCCTCGGCCGCGCTCTTCCTGGCCTCCGGCACGTCCTCCTGGATCACCGGGCAGACCCTGGACGTCAGCGGCGGGCGGATCATGCTCTGAGCGGCGGGGCCGGCTGCCCCGTCGAACGCCCGGGGCCGGGCCGGGCGCGGTGAACCGATCGGCGATACTGCCAGTTCGCGCGGAACGAGTGGAGGCGAGCGGGATGAGCCCCCGGTCCTACCGGATGGGACAGCGGCAGGCAGAGGTCGACGAGACCCGCGCCCGGATCGTCGCGGCCGCCCGCGCGCACCTGGCCGAGACCGGCGGGGTCTCGCTGGACGCGGTCGCCCGCCGCGCGGACGTCGCCCGGGCGACCGTCTACTACCAGTTCGGCTCCAAGGCGGGCCTGCTGGAGGCGGTCTGCGACGCCCTCGCCGCACAGGGCGGCATGGCCCGGCTCGCCGAGGCCTTCACCCTGGCCGACCCCTGGGCGGCGGTGGACCGCTTCGTCGAGGTGATGGGCGGCTTCTGGGCGGTCGACCGGGTCTGCACCCGCCGTCTGCGGGCCCTCGCCGCGCTCGACGAGGAGGTCGGCCGGGTCATCGCCGACCGCGACGCCCGCCGCCGCGAGGGCGCGGCGGTCCTCTCCGGCCGCCTGCCCTCCGCCCCGCCGGACGCGGCGGGCCTGCTCTTCGTCCTCACCGCCTTCGAGACCTACGACGCGCTGGCGACGGAAGCGGGGGCGCCGGACGGCGGCGGCGATCTGACCGCCGCCACTTCGGCGGTCACCCGTCTGGTCCGCGCCGCCCTCGGCGGGCCGGCGGAGCGGCCGTAGCGGCGGAGTGACGGCCGCGGGCCTCGGCGACCGGGGGAGGGCGCCGGTACCGTCCCGGCCCGCCGCGGCCGCCCTTCGACCGGGCTGCCGTCACGGGTGCCGACGGGAACTCGGCCTGAACGAGCAGCCGTTCGCGCGGGCCGGACCGGTACGGGCTGTTGCCGCCGCCGACGGCCGCTCCGGTCAACCGGCCTGCTGCGCGGCCATGCCGAGGATGCCGGCGGTCACCGCCGCCGGGTCGTCGGTGGGCAGCGAGTGCCCGGCGCCGGGGACGATCTCGACCCGGGCGGCCGGCAGCAGCCGGTGCAGGCGCTCGGCGACGGCCCGGGCGTCGTGCAGGGCGCTGCGCTCGCCGAGGAGGAAGAGCGCGGGGGCGGTGAGCCGGCCGAGCTCCTCGTCGGTGAGGGTGGCGGCCGGGGGAAGCCGGCGGCGGAAGCCCGTCGAGGCGCGGACCAGTGCCATCAGCTCGGTCTCCAGGACGGCGCTGTTGCCGACCAGCCGGGCCAGCCGGGGGCGCAGCGGGCGCGGGGCCATGGCGGCGAGGCCGCCGAGGACGAGCCAGGTGTAGAAGCGGCGGTCCAGGTCGGCCAGGCCCGCCGTTTCGACCAGGGTGAGGGCGGTGGTCCGGCCGGGGTGGTGGATCTGGTGGTTGAGGGCGATCCAGCCGCCGTAGGAGCAGCCGACCAGGTGGGCGGCGGGCAGGTCGAGGGCGGTGAGCAGCTCCTCCAGCCAGTCGGCGGCGTCGCGGCCGTTCGCGATGGGGGCGCTCTGCACGCTGGCGCCCGGTTCGCCGACGGTGTCCACGGCGATCACGGGGTGCCGGGCGGCGAGGGCGTCGAGGTGGCGGTGCCACATCAGCGCGTTGCCGCCGGAGCCGGGCAGCAGCACGATCGGCCGACCCTGGGCGGGTTCGGTGCTGCCGGTGCGGTACACGCGGGTGGTGCCGTAGCCGGTGGGGACGTCGAGCGACGTCCACGGCTCCGGCCGGAGTTCGGTCAGCGCGCGCTCGTACGCGGCGCGGAAGCGGGCTTCGGCCTTGCCGTTCGTGAACTCGCTGATTCGCATGGTACATGTGTATCACATGCATGATACGGGTGTACCAAGCAAAGCGGGCCCGACCGTCGGGTCCAGCTACGGAGGCCGGAATGACCGCGAAGGTCGACCACGAGGAACGCCGGCGGCAGATCGCCGAGGCCCTGCTGCGCATCGCCGACACCCAGGGCCTGCAGTCCGCCAGCATGCGGGCGGTCGCGACGGAGGCCGGGGTCTCACTGCGGCTCGTGCAGTACTACTTCACGACCAAGGAGGGCCTGCTGCTGGACGCCCTGGCGAGGCTCGGCACCCAGCTCCAGGCCCGGATGGAGCGGTGGATCGGCCAGGCGCGGGCCCCCCGGGAGGTGGTGACGGCGATCCTGTCCTGCATCCTGCCGACGGACGCCGAGAGCCGCCGGATCACCAGGACGTACGCGGCGTACTACGCGCTGGTGCTCGGCGACCCCGAGGTGCTGGAGAAGCAGGCCGCACAGCCGCCGGTGGTGCTGGAGGGCTTCCTCGCCAAGCAGCTCCGCGCGGCGCAGCAGGCCGGGGGGATCGGGCCGGAGCGGGACGTCGAGGCGGTCGCGGCCGGGCTGCTGGCGATGGTCAACGGGCTCGGCTCCAGCGTCCTGGGCGGCCAGCGCACCGGCGAGCAGGCGCTCGCGGTCCTCGCGTACCACCTGGACGAGCTGTTCGGGCGGCCGGTGGTGGGCTGACGGCCCCGTACCGCCGGTCGCCGCAGCGGGTCGGCGCCCCGCGCGGCAAGGGGGCTAGCACCCGTACGGGACGGGTGCTTTCCCCGTTCTGCGGGCGGGCCGGCTGCACCAGACTCTGGGCATGCCCGCGCAGCCCGTGATGACGACCGAAGCGCCCGAAGCCCCCTCCCCCCGGCCGGGGAGCGGCGGCAGCGACTTCGCCCAGTTGACCCGCCGGATAGCCGCCGAGGGCCTGCTCGACCGGCGCCCCGGCTACTACGCCGTCCGTGCGGGCCTGGTGCTCGCCGCCTTCCTCGGCGGCTGGTACGCCCTGTTCGCGCTGGGCGACACCTGGTGGCAGCTGGGCCTGGCGGCGGCGATGTCCGTCGTCTTCGCCCAGATCGGCCTGCTCTCCCACGACCTGGCGCACCGTCAGGTCTTCGACCGGCGAATGCCGAGCGAGATCGGCGGTCGGATCGCCGCCAACCTGCTGATGGGCATGAGCTACGGCTGGTGGATGAACAAGCACACCCGCCACCACGCCAACCCGAACCACGAGGAGCGGGACCCGGACGTCGCCCCCGAACTCCTGGTGTGGTCCAAGCGGCAGGCCCGGCAGGCGAGCGGCCTCGCCCGGTTCATCGGCCGCCGGCAGGCGTACCTGTTCGTCCCGCTGCTCCTGCTGGAGGGCCTCAACCTCAGCTTCAACAGCTTCCGCGCGCTGCGCAGCCCCATGATGAAGCGCCCGGTGCTGGAGGGCGTGCTGCTGGTGGTCCACTTCGCGGCCTACCTCGGCCTGGTGTTCGCCGCGCTCCCGGCGGGCAAGGCGGTCGCCTTCCTCGCCGTGCACCAGGCGCTGATCGGTGTCTACCTGGGCTCCGTCTTCGCCCCGAACCACAAGGGCATGCTGATGGTGACGCCGGAGATGAAACTCGACTTCCTCCGCCGCCAGGTGCTCACCTCGCGCAACGTCCGCGGCGGACCGGTCATCGACTCGGTGATGGGCGGCCTCAACTACCAGGTGGAGCACCACCTGTTCCCCAGCATGCCGACCCCGGCGCTCGGGCGGGCCGCCCGGATCACCCGGGAGTTCTGCGCCGAGAAGGGCGTCCCGTACTGCGAGGCGGGCCTGTTCCGCTCCTACCGGGAGATCTTCGCCCACCTGCACCGGACGGGCGAGCCGATCCGCTCCGGCGGGTGACCGTCGCGCCCGGCAGGGTGGCGGAAAGGCCTGAACGCCGGTGTCCCGCACGGGAAGTCGGATCCGCCGGCTTCCCGTGCGGGGCGGCTTTCACCGGCACCGCCCGTCCGGTACCGCGTTCGCGCCCGTACGATGCCCGGACGGGGTGGGCGGAGACCGGGGGTGGGCGTGGTTCGGTTCTGGCTTCGATGGGTGCTGATCGCGGTCCTGGGGGTGGCGGTCGTGTTCGGCGGCTGGGCGGGGTGGCGGCACTACCGCACCACGGCCATTGCGGCCCCGCCGGACGTCCAGGGGCTGGCGCAGGCCCCGGAGACCACGCAGGCCCGCCGGGCGGCCGAGGAGCGGATGGCCGGCCGGATCGACCGGATGCCCGAACTGCTGCCGTGGGCCCAGGTGTTGGGGAGGTCGACGGTCGACGTGTGCCGGACCGACTACCGCGGCGACCTGTGGATCCGGGGCAAGTGGCTGCCGGTGGCCTGCGAGCGGACCGTGAACGTGTACCTGGCCTTCGACGGGAGCGACATCCGCTCCCGGCTCGCCGATCTGGACCGCTACCTGGCCGGCCAGGGCTGGCAGAGCTCGCAGCGGTGGGCGGGCCTGGTCGCGGCCGACCAGTACGCCCACCAGCCGCCCGCCGACCCGACCCCCGAGGAGGTGGCGGAGGCGGCGGCCAGGCCGATCGCCCCGTCCGTGGAGTTCGAGCTGTCGACGGGTGAGGCGGTGCGGACGGCGCTGGAAGTGAGTGTCACCCGGCCGCCGGGCCCCGAACTCCTGACCTCCGGCGAGGACTACTGGTACGAGAAGTACGGCAGTCGGCGCTACCGGAACGACGAGGGGCAGCGGTCCGAGTACCTGACCTGGCAGCCCGTGCGGCCGAGCGAGGTCACGGGGCCCGCCGAGGGCCGCTACGTGGCGGTCCTGGGCTTCACGACCAGGTACGTGCAGAAGCAGGGCGAGTAGGACCGCCGCCGGCCGGCTCCCGCCCTCAGGCCTTCTTCTCGATGCCGGCCAGCAGGCCGCGGGGGTCGAAGGTGACCCGGATCCGGGCGATCCTGCCGTTCTCGACGCGCATCCAGTTCGCCGTCGGCGCCGGCGGGGCGATGCTCGTGCACAGCTCGAACCAGGTGATCACCTCGTCGCCCTCGGCCACCCGGACCTTCACGTCGATCTTCTCCAGCACCCGCCCGAGCCCCTTCAGCCCGGCCAGCGCCTCCTCCACCCCCGAGGCCGTCCCCAGCGCCCCGACGAAGTCGACGTCGTCGGCCAGCAGTTCCCGGATGGTCTCGAACTCGCCCGCCTCCCAGGCGGCGAAGTAGGTCTCGGCAAGCTCACGCGCACTCTTCGTCGTCGTCATGCGTCCATCCTCCCGACCGCTCCGCCATCGGTCCAACAGATGGATCAGATGCCATTCATCTCTGTGAGTGATGGAAGAAGGGTGCGCCGCCGCGTGATCGGCGGGCCGCAGCCGTCCGTCCGGCGGGCCGACCGGCCCGCCGGACGGCGCGCCGGTCGAATATCGTCACCGGTCATGGAGATGCACCAGCTGCGCTACTTCGCCGCCGTGGTCGACGAGGGCACCTTCACCGCCGCCGCCGCCCGGCTGCACGTGAGCCAGTCCGGCATCAGCACCCAGGTGGCCAAGCTGGAGCGCGAACTGGGCCAGCAGCTGCTCGACCGGGCCGGCCGGCAGGTGCGTCTCACCCCGGCCGGCGAGGCGGTCCTGCCGCTGGCGAAGAACGCCCTGGCCACCCTCGACGCCATCCGGCACACCGCCGCCGAGTTCGCCGACGCCGTCCGCGGCAGGGTCCGGCTCGGCATGATCACGGGCTGCTCGATCCCGCCGTTCCTGGACACCGTCGCCGACCTCGGCCGCAGCCACCCCGGCATCGAACTCAGCCTGCACGAGGGGCACTCCGCGGACCTCCAGGCACAGGTGCTGGCCGGCTCCCTCGACCTGGCCCTGATCGGCTACGCGGGCGAGGTCTCCCCGGGCCTGGAGGCCACCGTCGCCGTCGACGAGCCGATCGCCGCCGTCGTGCCCGCCGGACACCCCCTCGACCGGGCGCAGCTCCGACTCGCCGACCTGTGGGGCGAGAAGATCCTCTGCCTGTCCCCGGGCACCGGGATCCGTGCCGCCTACCAGGACTCCTGCCGCCGGCTCGGCCTCGACCCGCGGGTGGACATCGAGGCCAGCTCCCCGGTCGCGCTGCTCCGGCTCGCCGAGCGCGGCGCAGGTGTGGCAGTCCTCAGCGCCTCCTCGGCCGCGGGCGCCGGGCTGCGGGCCGTCCCGCTGGCCGACGCCGCCGCGCACGCCCGGCTCGGCGTGGTCGCCCGCCGCGACCAACCGTCCCCGGCCGTACGGCTGTTGCGGGCCAGGCTCAGGGCGGCGCTCAGCTTCGAGTGACCGTCGGACGGTTCGTGCCGAGGCGTGAACGCCGCGTCGGGCGAACGGGCCCGGTGCCGGCGGCTCAGGCCTTCCAGTGCGGATCGCGCCCCGAGGCGGCCAGCGCGCGGTCCCACGCGGAGGCGTCCTGCGGCAGCGCCACCGACTCGGCGAAGCCCTCGTACTGCCGGTACAGCTCGGTGTACTCCGCCACGATCTCCCCGGCCAGCAGCGCGAGTTCCTCGTCGACCTCGATCCGCCCGCCGACCGTCCGGGCCACGTCCCAGCCGTGCAGCAGCAGCTCCAGGATCAGCATCCGGGCGATCCCGACCGCCGGCACCGGGGCGCCGCCGAGGTCGACGTCCCCCTCCCAGACCGCCGGGTCGGCCCAGGCCGCGACCGCTCGCTCCAGCTGGGCCGCGTACGCGGAGCGCCAGTCGGCCTCGGCGGCGAAGTCCCGCGAGCTCAGCTCCTCGGGCAGCTCGACCCGCCGGGCCCGGTGCTCCAGGCCGTGCGAGCTGTAGAGCACCCAGTGGTTGATCAGCGCACGGGTGTCGAACTCCGTGCAGGGCGTCGGCGCGTCCAGCGGCAGGCCGGCCGGAACGGAGGCGGCGACATCGGCCGCGGCGGAGGCGGCGCGGGCCAGGAACGGGTGCATCGGGTGGGCGTTCATGGTGTCGATTCTGGCCGGGGCGGGCCGGGCGGTCTTGAAGAAACGCGACGCCCAGGCCCTAGGGTCCGTCTTCAAACCCCCGCCTGCGGGCCGACGCCGGGGCACGCACCTCGCCGCGTTGTCGTCGGTCGCCGATGCTCCGCATGGACTCC
>NZ_JBFBFA010000061.1:0-30343 GCF_040683915.1 Kitasatospora sp. NPDC093102
CCCAGCTCCGCCTCGCCCGGTGTCTTGCCGAAGACCTCCGCCGTCCCTGGGAGAAACCCCTCACCCCCGACCTGCTCACCCCGGGCCGGGTCCGCTGCGGCTATCACCGGATCCGGCGACTCATCGGCACTCCGGCCAGGACGCCGAAAGCCGCCCGTCCCGGACCCGGCCGTCCCCAGGGCCGCACCTCCACCCCCGCACCCCGCCATCCCGTCGGCAAGAACCAGCAGAAAAAGGACAACCCCTCGGCCTGAATGCCGAGGGGCAACCTTTAAATTCAAGCTCAGGCGAGGAGGTTCATCGATGGAAATGCCCGAGCGAATCACACACAGCCGTCGTAAATTCCTCGGCGCCGCTGCCGCGACTGCCGTGGCGGCCCAACTCGGTATGACCGGTGACACGCAAGCGCAGTCCGACACGGGAAGGCCCGCGGCGTCTCCCGCCGCTGATCCGGGGGCCGGCGGATTCCTCGGCCCGGTGAAGCAGATCAATGCCGGCGACCTGAGCGTGGGATACGTCGAGGCCGGACCTGCGAACGGACGGCCGGTCGTACTCCTGCACGGCTGGCCCTACGACATCCACAGCTACGTCGCGGTCACGCCCCTGCTCGCGGCGAAGGGGTACAGGGTGGTCGTCCCCTATCTGCGCGGCCATGGCACCACGCGGTTCCTTTTGAGCGAAACACCGAGAAAGGCCCAACAGTCGGCGTTTGCTCTCGACCTCATCGCCCTGATGGACGCCCTCAGGATCGACAGGGCCGTCCTCGCCGGATATGACTGGGGATCACGGACGGCCGACATCGTAGCGGCCCTCTGGCCGGAGCGTTGCAAGGCGCTGATCTCCACGTCCGGGTATCTGATCGTCAACGTCGAGGCCAACAAGATGCCGACGCCACCGCAGAGTGAATGGGCGTGGTGGTATCAGTACTACTTCGCCACCGACAGGGGCGTGCTCGGCCTCGAGAAGTACCGGCGCGACCTGGCCAGGCTCGTGTGGAAATTCAACTCCCCGACCTGGAACTTCGACGAGGCGACCTTCGACCGCACGGCCACCGCGTTCGACAACCCGGACTACGTCAAAATCGTGATCGACAACTACCGCTGGCGACTCGGCCTGGCCAAGGGTGAGCCCCGGTACGACGCCCTCGAAGAACGCCTCGCCACAGCCCCTGTCATCAAGGTGCCGACGATCACCATTGACGGTGCGCACGATCCGTTCACTCCTCCGGGAAATGGATCGGCTTATCGCAAGAAGTTCGCCGGAAAATACGCGCACAAGACCCTGGAGGCAGGGCACAACGTTCCCCAGGAGGCTCCGAACGCCTTCGCGGCGGCCGTCGTCGAAGTCGATGGCTTCTGACCGCGCTGCTGAACTCCGGAGAGTTGCATGATGGCCCGCTCCACGACGGGAAGCGGTATCCACGCGAGCACGCGCCCCCGGCGTACGCCCTCACCGTGATCGGCTGCACCACGACCAGGGACATCGCCCTGGCTGAAGTCGCTGCCCGCTCGGCTGGTGGTTAGCCTGAAGACAGAGTGGCGGATGGGGCGCCGCGGCAAAATCGGCGGCGTCTCGCGACGCGGCGCTCCTGCGAGCGGTCGAGCAACCGGCGCCGCGCCGTCCTGACAAACCTTCACACTGCTGAACCCGTGCTGCGCCGGGCCGTGAGCAGGTGGCCGCGTCTGCGCGTGCCGGCCGACCGAGCTCGCGCTTCGGGCTCACCGACGGCGATTGCCGGACACGGCGGTTCCGGACCGTCGGCCGACAGCGACGGCAACGCCGGCTGTCGGGCGACGCCCGGAACCGGACATCTGCTTGATGGCCCGAGGGATTCATCCCCGCCACGACGGATCGACGTGCGAGCGGCACGGCACGGGAGCGTTCATGCCCCCTCAGTCATCCCGGTCGGAGATGAGACGGCATTCGCATGGAGGAGGATCTCATGACCGAGAGCCACGCGCGGACCCCCGCCGTCCCCAGCGTCCTGGCGGATCCGCTGCGCAACCGCGGCGTCGCCTTCACCCAGGAGGAGCGGGAGGCCCTCGGCCTCACCGGACGGCTGCCTTCCGGAGTGCTCGCGTTCGAGCGGCAGGCTCAACGTGCCTACCGGCAGTTGCAGGGCCAGGGGAGCGACCTGGCCAAGAATGTCTACCTGGAACAGCTGCACGACCGCAACGAAACCCTCTACTTCAAACTCCTCACCGAGCACCTCGAAGAGCTGCTGCCGATCGTCTACGACCCCGTCGTGGGCGAGGCGATCGAGAAGTACTCCCACGAGTACCGGCGCCCGCGCGGCATCTTCCTGTCCATCGACCGGCCCGACGACATGCAGCGGGCCTTCGCCACGCTCCAACTCGGGCCGGAGGACGTCGACCTGATCGTGTGCACCGACGCGGAGGAAATCCTGGGCATCGGTGACTGGGGCGTGGGAGGCATCCAGATCTCGGTCGGCAAGCTCGCGGTGTACACGGCGGCCGCCGGCATCGACCCGCGCCGCGTCGTTCCCGTGTCGCTGGATGTCGGCACGGACCGGACGTCGCTGCTGGAGGACCCGCTGTACCTGGGCAACCGGCACCCCCGTGTCCGCGGCGCCGACTACGACGCGTTCATCGAGAAGTACCTGGAGACGGCATCGTCCACGTTCCCCGACGCGCTCCTGCACTTCGAGGACTTCGGTCCCAGCAACGCACGGCGGATCCTGGAGCAGTACGGCGGCCGCTACCGGATCTTCAACGACGACATGCAGGGCACCGGAGCCATCACGCTGGCCGCAGCGCTGTCCGCGGTCAAGGTCACCGGTGTGCGGATGCAGGACCAGAAGCTGGTCGTCTTCGGCGCCGGGACCGCCGGGGTGGGCATCGCGGACCAGCTGCGCGACGCGATGGTCCGCGACGGCGCGGATCCGGAGCGGGCCACCGCCCAGGTGTGGCTGATCGACAGGCAAGGGCTGCTCACCCGGGACATGACCGGCCTGCGCGACTTCCAGCAGACCTACGCGCGCGATCCGGCCGAGGTCGCGGACTGGGGGCGGCACGACGGCGCGATCCCGCTCCTGGAAACGGTTCGGCGGGTCAACCCGACGATCCTGCTGGGCACTTCCACCGTGCACGGTGCGTTCACACGCGAGGTCGTCGAGGCCATGTCCGAGGGTACCGAGCGGCCGGTCATCCTCCCGATCTCCAACCCCACCTCCCGGATCGAGGCCATGCCCGCCGACGTCATCGCCTGGTCCGGGGGCAAGGCGCTCGTCGCGACCGGCATCCCCGTCCCGACCGTGGAACACGACGGTGTGACCTACCGGATCGGGCAGGCCAACAACGCGCTGCTCTACCCGGGACTCGGCCTGGGCACGATCGTCTCCGGCGCGTCCCGGGTGACCGCGGCCATGCTGCTCGCGGCCGCACAGGCTGTCGCGGACCAGGTCGACCCGTCGGGGCCGGGCGCCTCCCTGCTGCCTCCCGTGAAGAACCTCCGGGAGTCCTCGGCGATCACCGCGACCGCGGTGGTCCAGGCTGCGCTCGACGACGGCGTGGCCACCCGCAAGCCGACCGACGCCGGAAAGGCCGTCCGGGAGGCCATGTGGCAGCCGGTCTACCCCGACGGAGCGACGTCATGACCACGGAGCACCACGGCGTGGACCGGACCGGGTCGGCCGGTCGGGACGAGGCCCCGAAGATCCTCGACATCCCCATCGGACTGCACGCGACCGGGACCCGGCGGGAGACCGACTCCATGGGCGCCGTCGACGTCCCCGCGGACCGCTACTGGGGCGCCCAGACGCAGCGGTCCCTGATCCACTTCTCCATCGGGGACGACCGGATGCCCAAAGCGGTCTACCACGCCTACGGCTACGTCAAGAAGGCGGCCGCCCGCGTCAACGGGCACGCCGGGCGGCTGCCGGCCTGGAAGGCCGACCTGATCCAGCGGGTGGCCGACGAGGTCATCGCGGGCAAACTGGACGATCACTTCCCGCTGTACGTGTGGCAGACAGGGTCCGGCACGCAGTCCAACATGAACACCAACGAGGTGATCAGCAACCGTGCCATCCAACTCCTCGGCGGAGAGCTGGGCAGCAAGGTCCCGATCCACCCCAACGACCACGTCAACCTGGGGCAGTCCTCCAACGACACCTTCCCCACCGCCATGCACATCGCCGCGGTCAAGGAGATCCACGAGCACCTGCTGCCCAGCGTGCAGGCGCTGCAACAGGCCATCGAGACCAAGGCACAGCAGTGGCACGACGTGGTGAAGATCGGCCGCACCCACCTGGAGGACGCCGTTCCCCTCACCGTGGGGCAGGAGTGGTCCGGCTACGCCCGCCAGCTGCAACAAGCCATCGGCCGGGTCACCAGGTCCGCCGAGGGCCTGAACGAACTCGCCATGGGCGGCACCGCGGTCGGGACCGGGCTGAACGCCCCACCCGGATTCGGCGAGCAGGTCGCCGCCGAGATCGCCACCGCGACCGGCTACCCGTTCATCACCGCGCAGAACAAATTCGCCGCCCAGGGCGGCCTGGACGCCATGGTCGGCGCCTCCGCCGGGCTGCGGGCCTTGGCCGTACCGCTGATGAAGATCGCCAACGACATCCGCTGGCTGTCCTCCGGACCCCGCTGCGGCCTCGACGAACTCGTCCTCCCGGCGAACGAGCCGGGCTCCTCGATCATGCCCGGCAAGGTCAACCCGACCCAGTGCGAGGCGATGGTCATGGTCTGCATCCAGGTGCTGTCCGAGGACACGGCCATCGCCTTCGCCGGCTCCCAGGGCAACTTCGAACTGAACGCCATGCGCCCGGTCATCATCAGCAACTTCCTGCACGCGGCGACCATCCTCGCCGACGCCTGCACCAAGATGCGCGAGTTCTGCATCGAGGGCACCCGGCTCAACCGGGAGCAGATCGACAGCTACGTCGACCGGTCACTCATGCTGGTCACCGCCCTCTCGCCGGTGATCGGCTACGACAGGGCCTCGGCGATCGCCCACAAGGCCAACGACGAGGACAGCACCCTGCGCGAGGCTGCACTGGCCTCCGGCTACATCAGCGCCGAGGAGTTCGACCGCATCGTCCGCCCCGCCGCCATGGTCGGTCGGGCCTAGGGACGGCTCCGGCCGAAGTCGGCGGGTCGCCTCGTACGGGTCCGATCCGCCGAACGCCGTCTCCGGGCCGCGCGGCTCGCCGCTGTTCGGGAAGCGCCGGGTGGCGCCTGCGCCGGGGTCCGTCGCGCCCGCCGAACGGGTGCTGATCGTTTTCACCGCACTCCTCAACTCCGGCGTCACCACGGCCGGGTGGCTGCTGTGGAGGGTGTGGTCGGGCAGCGGTGGCCGGGCTCCCCGCACCGCACGCCGGACGGCACCTGATCGGCGACGGGGCGCGCCGACATCCGGTTGACCCGCGGTGCGCGTACGCCGCGGTCGGGCCGCATCCGGGGCGGATCGGCAGGGGCTTCGACGGCGCGACCGCTCCGGCAGCTCCCTGGCGGAATGCCGGAAAGTTGCCGGTTGCCGTGCCGCTGACCAGCAAACCGGCAGGTAGCGGGGCCACAGGAGGTATGTGGGGCACAACCATTGACCCGGAGTCAGCGACTCCGGAAAGATCCGCGACCATGACTACGCGCGTAACCCTCCTGTCACGGTGGCTGATCGCCCCGCTGCGGTGGGCGGCCCTGCTGTCGCTGCTGGTGTCGGTCGGAGTGTTCTTCGCCGGCGCCGGGGCGGCCCAGGCGGCGCCCGCCTGCGGGGTCCTCTCCACCGGTGCGGCGCCGCAGGCGACCGCAGCCGTCCGTTCCGCCTGCGGGCTGATCGGCACCCCGTACTCGTGGGGCGGCGGCCACGGCTCGCAGCCCGGCCCGACGTACGGCCTCTGCGACCCCTCCAACGGCGCCCCCGACGACTGCAACGTCCGCGGCCTGGACTGCTCCGGCATGGTCCGCTACGCCTACTACCTGGCGGTCGGCGAGGACGTCATCAACGGCACCACCCGGACCCAGTGGCCGACCTCCCGGGCGGTCGCCCGGTACTACCGGGCGGACGGAACCGCACCGCTGCTCCCCGGCGACCTGGTGTACTTCGGCAACACCGCCTCCACCATCCACCACGTCGCGATGTACCTCGGACAGGGCTGGATCGCCGAGGCCCCCTACTCCGGCGGCTACGTCCAGGTGGCGGCGCTCTCCTCGCACGGCGACTACTACGGCGCCATCCGGCTGTACGGCGCCGGCGGCGGGTCCACGACGCCGCCGCCCACCACGCCGCCGTCGAACAACGGCCAGTACTGGGTGGACACCAACGCCAACGCGCCGGTGTACGGCTCCCCGACGTCCACCACGAGCACGGGCACGCTGTACCAGGGCACGAACTACGTCTTCTGCAAGGCCTGGGGCCGCGAGGTCTCCAACGGCAGCGCCTACAACCACTGGTGGCTGAAGACCGACCCGGACGTGGGCCCCGGCGGGCAGTGGGTGTCCGCGTACTACCTCTCCCGGTGGGGCAACGACGTGGCCAAGGACAACAACAGCACGACCATCCCCACCTGCGCCGGCGGCGGCACCCCGCCCGCCACCGGGAAGTACTGGGTGGACACCTTCGCCAACGCGAGCGTCTACGCCTCGCCGACCTCCACCAACGCCACCGGGACGCTGTACCAGGGGACCAACTACGTCTTCTGCAAGGCCTGGGGCCGCGAGGTGTCGAACGGCAGCAGCTACAACCACTGGTGGCTGAAGACGGACGCGGACGGCGGCCCGGCCGGCCAGTGGGTGTCCGCGTTCTACCTGTCGCGATGGGGCAACGACACGGCCAAGGACAACAACGGCACGACCATCCCCGACTGCTAGCAAGCAGCCCGACCGTGCTGGTCCCGACCACCGCCGAGGCGGCCGCGACCAGCACGGTCGCGTTCTCCCGGGGCGCCCGCGCGGACCGATCAGGATTCGAGAAGCGCCCGGCCCCGGTGCGCGCCTAGCGTTGCAGTCATGAGCGACATCACCATTCACTGGACCTTCCTCCCGCACACCGACCCCGAGGCCTCCCTGGCCTTCTACCGCGACCTGCTCGGCTTCGAGGTGCGCAACGACGTCGGCGGCGGCCCGATGCGCTGGATCACCGTCGGCCCCGTCGGCCAGCCCGACGTCTCCCTGGTGCTGGAGCCGGCCTCCGCCGACCCGGGCCGCACCGAGGAGGAGCAGCGGACCATCACCGCGATGATGGCCAAGGGCACCTACGCCCGGCTCGTCCTGGGCACCCGCGACCTCGACGGCGTCTACGACCGGCTGAAGTCCGGCGGCGCCGAGCTGGTCCAGGAGCCGACCCGGCAGCCGTACGGCATCCGCGACTGCGCGTTCCGCGACCCGGCGGGCAACACGGTCCGCTTCAACGAGGTGGGCTGAGCCCACGGGCACCGGGGCCCGCCCCGCCCGCCGTCGGCCGTACCCGACACCCGTTCGATCCCGGCCGGATCGATGGTTGGATCGAAGGGTTCGAGCACACCGACGGCGGCCGCGGGGCGGGCCTGCCCGGCCCCGCCCACCCCGAAGACCGCCGAGAGCCAGGGAGCGAAGAGAACGATGCCCAAGCGGACGGACACACAGCCGCACGTCGCCGACAGCCACGACCTGATCCGCGTGCACGGCGCACGCGAGAACAACCTCAAGGACGTCAGCGTCGACATCCCCAAGCGCCGGCTGACGGTGTTCACCGGGGTGTCCGGCTCGGGCAAGAGCTCGCTGGTCTTCGACACCGTCGCCGCCGAGTCCCAGCGGCTGATCAACGAGACCTACAGCGCCTTCGTCCAGGGCTTCATGCCCACCCTGGCCCGCCCCGAGGTGGACGTCCTCGAAGGCCTGACCACCGCGATCATCGTCGACCAGCAGCGGATGGGCGCCGACCCGCGTTCCACCGTCGGCACCGCCACCGACGCCAACGCGATGCTGCGCATCCTGTTCAGCCGCCTCGGCACCCCGCACATCGGCTCCCCCAAGGCCTTCTCCTTCAACGTCCCGTCGATCAGCGGCGCCGGCGCCGTCACCGTCGAGCGCGGCGGCAGGACGGTCAAGGAGCGGCGCAGCTTCAGCATCACCGGCGGGATGTGCCCGCGCTGCGAGGGCCGCGGCGCCGTCTCGGACATCGACCTCACCCAGCTGTTCGACGACAGCAAGTCGATCTCCGAGGGAGCGATCACCATCCCCGGCTGGAAGACCGACAGCTGGTGGACGGTCGGCGTCTACGCCAACTCGGGCTTCCTCGACCCGGACAAGCCGATCCGCAGGTACACCGAGAAGGAGATGCAGGACTTCCTGTACCGGGAGCCGACCAAGGTCAAGGTCAAGGGTGTCAACCTCACCTACGAGGGCCTGATCCCCAAGATCCAGAAGTCCATGCTGTCCAAGGACAAGGACGCGCTGCAGCCGCACATCCGGGCCTTCGTGGAGCGGGCCGTGACCTTCACCACCTGCCCCGACTGCGAGGGCACCCGGCTCAGCGAGGCGGCCCGCTCCTCCAGGATCGCGGGGATCAGCATCGCCGACGCCTGCGCGATGCAGATCAGCGACCTCGCCGCCTGGGCCCGCGACCTCGACGAGCCCTCGGTGGCGCCGCTGCTCGGCACGCTCCGGCAGGCCCTCGACTCCTTCGTGGAGATCGGCCTCGGCTACCTCTCGCTCGACCGCCCCTCCGGCACCCTCTCCGGCGGCGAGGCTCAGCGGGTCAAGATGATCCGCCACCTCGGTTCCTCGCTCACCGACACCACCTACGTCTTCGACGAGCCCACCACCGGCCTGCACCCGCACGACATCGACCGGATGAACCGGCTGCTGCTGCGCCTGCGGGACAAGGGCAACACGGTACTGGTGGTGGAGCACAAGCCGCAGACCATCGCGATCGCCGACCACGTGGTCGACCTCGGCCCCGGGGCCGGTACGGCGGGCGGCGCGGTCTGCTACGAGGGCGACGTCGAGGGGCTGCGCACCAGCGGCACGGTGACCGGCCGCCACCTGTCCGACCGGACGGCGCTGCGCGAGGCCGTACGGAAGCCGGCCGGCGCCCTGGAGATCCGCGGCGCGAGCACCCACAACCTGCGGGACGTGGACGTGGACGTCCCGCTCGGGGTGCTCACGGTGGTGACGGGGGTGGCGGGGTCCGGCAAGAGTTCGCTGATCCACGGCTCGATCCCCCGCGAGGAAGGTGTGGTCTCCGTCGACCAGGGTGCGATCAAGGGCTCCCGGCGCAGCAACCCGGCCACCTACACCGGGCTGCTCGACCCGATCCGCAAGGCCTTCGCCAAGGCCAACGACGTGAAGCCGGCCCTGTTCAGCGCCAACTCCGAGGGCGCCTGCCCGACCTGCAACGGCGCCGGGGTGGTCTACACCGACCTGGCGATGATGGCCGGGGTGGCCACCACCTGCGAGGACTGCGAGGGCAAGCGGTACCAGCCGGCGGTGCTGGAGTACCACCTGGGCGGGCGGGACATCGCCGAGGTGCTGGCGATGTCGGTGACCGAGGCGGAGGAGTTCTTCGGCTCCGGCGAGGCGAAGCTCCCGGCCGCGCACCGCATCCTGGAGCGGCTCGCCGACGTCGGCCTCGGCTACCTCAGCCTCGGCCAGCCGCTCACCACGCTCTCCGGCGGCGAGCGGCAGCGGCTCAAGCTGGCCACCCACATGGCGGACAAGGGCGGCGTCTACGTGCTGGACGAGCCGACCACCGGTCTGCACCTGGCCGACGTCGAGCAGCTGCTCGGACTGCTGGACCGGCTGGTCGAGTCCGGCAAGTCGGTCATCGTGATCGAGCACCACCCGGCGGTGATGGCGCACGCCGACTGGATCATCGACCTCGGCCCGGGGGCCGGCCACGACGGCGGCCGGGTGGTCTTCGAGGGCACCCCGGCCGAGCTGGTCGCCGCCCGGTCCACGCTGACCGGCGAGGCGCTGGCCCAGTACCTGGGCTGAGCCGTACCTGGGCTGAGCCGCGGGCCCTCCCGCCGGGCCGGTCAGTCCAGCGGGAGGGCCATCTCCAGGATCCGCGCCGAGGCGTCCAGCACGTACGGCGTCGTCTCCCCCGTGAAGGCGAACCCGCGCCGCTGGTAGAAGGCGGCGGCGCGGGGGTTCGCCTCGTGCACTCCGAGCAGTATCCGCCCGGCGCCCCGGACCCGTGCCCAGGCGAGCACCGCGTCCAGCAGGGCGTCGGCGACTCCGCGCCCGCGGCCGCGGTGCGCCGGGTCCACCCAGACGCCGATCAGGTCGAGCGCGCCGGCTTGCGCCCGGTTCGGGGTGGACAGCATGGTGCCGACCCACTCCCCCGCGGCGTCCACGGCCACCAGGCCGAGCCGGTCCGGCTCGTTGACCCAGCCGCACCGGGCCCGCCACTCGCCCTCGCCGTGGCGGCTCGCGCGCTCGTGGGTCTCGCCGAAGGCCAGGGGCGTGTCGAGGAGTTGGGCCAGCCGCACCTTCCGCAGGCGCTGCCAGTCGGCGCGCCCGATCCGTTCGATCCGGTACTCCATCGCCATCGACTCCCCCGTCACACGACGCTGCCTCCGCCGCCGGTGATCACCGGCGGCGGAGGCAGGATAGCCGTGAACCGGAACTACGGCTTGATGCGGACCACCTGCGGGTCGTGGTCGCTGGCCTGCTGGGCGAACTCGGCGTTGATGTGCACCACGTCGTACTTGGCGTAACCGACCTCGGGGCTGACCAGGATGTGGTCCAGCACCTGCGAGTTGCCCTGGTAGACGTAGGAGTACTGCTCGGTCTCCGGCAGCTCGTTCACCAGGTCGCGCAGCACGCCGTCCTTGGTGAGCGCGGCGAGCGCGGGCGAGAACTGGTAGTCGTTGAAGTCACCGAGGGAGACGACCTTGGCCTCCTTGTCGGCGGCCAGCAGCTTGGCGACGAAGGCCTGCTCGACGGTGGCCTGCTTGATCCGCTGCACCTCGGAGCTGCGGGTCGGCTGCTGGAACCGGCTGTCGATGCCCTGGTCGCCACCCTTGCTGTTGAAGTGGTTGGCGATCACGAAGACCTTCTTGCCCCGGAAGGAGAACTGACCGACCAGCGGCTTGCGGCTGTTGGTCCAGGCCTCGTCGGTGGGCTCGATCCGGCCGGGCGAGGCGGTCAGCGCGGTGTTCGCACCGGTGCCGCTCACGCCGACGGCGGTGGTGGCGTCGCCGCCGGGGATGTCGGTGAAGGACACCCGCTGCGGGTTGAACAGGAAGACCTGGCGGATGTTGCCGCCGGGCTCGCCGCCGTCCTTGCCGTCCTGCGGGTCGACCGAGCGCCAGTCGTAGGCCGGGCCGCCGGCCGCCTTGATCGCGGCGATGAACTTGGCGACGGTCTGGCTCGCGTCCACCGTGCCGTCGTTCTTGGCGCCGTTGTTGTCCTGGATCTCCTCCAGGGCGACGATGTCGGGCGAGCGCAGGTTGGTGACGACGCCCTGGGCCAGCTCGGCGAACTTGGCGTCCGGGTTGCCCGGGGCCAGGTTCTCCACGTTGTAGGTGGCGAGGGTGAGTTCGCGGTCGCCCGCCTGGGCGGTGACCTCGCGCTGGAGGTGGTTGTCCTTCAGCGTGCCCACGGTGCCGGCGACCAGGGTGTAGCCGCCGAAGTTGTTGTAGTCCAGCGGGCCGGTGGTGGTGCCGGTCAGCTCGTCGCCGACGTTGGCCACCGGGAACGGCTGCTGGGAGACCGGGGCCTGCTGCTGGATCATCAGGCGGCCGACGTTGGGCTCGCGGTAGGACTCGTACAGCACGCCGCCGCGCTTGCTGCGCTGGTCCTGACGGTCGGCGGCGACCCACAGCTCGTTGTACTTGTCGGTCGCCTGGATCACCCGGACGTCCTTGACCTGGACGAGCATGCCCTCCAGGGACTCGTAGAAGTCCAGGGTGTACTTCTCCGGGTCGAGCTTCACGCCGTCGATGGAGCCGTCCGCGCCGGCCGGCGGGGCGTAGGTGCCGGGGATGTTGCGGGTGTCCACGACCACCGGGGCGGGCAGCGGGTTGCCGGCCGACAGGACGGTGATGCCCGGGGCGGTGATCTCGGTGACGGACTGCGAGCCGCCGCTGAAGTTCGGGTAGTACTCGGTGACCTTGCCGCTCACCAGCACCGAGTCGCCGACCTTCACGGTCGGGTTGCCGCCGGTGTAGACGAAGATGCCCTCGCTGGTGGCCGGGTCGGCGTCGGGGTTCGGGTCCTGGAGCCAGAAGCCCTTGGAGCTGCCGTACGCGCGCACGCCGGTGACGATGCCGGGCACACCGGTGACGGGCTTGCCTGCCTGCGGGGATATCCGGGTGCTGCCCTGGATGTCGTGGATCCGCAGCGGGCCGGCCTCGGTCGGGGCGGCGGTGGCGGGCGCGGCGGCGTTCGCCACCGGCAGCGGTACGAGCACCAGCGAGGCGGCCAGCGTGGCCGGGATCAGGGCGGCGCGCAGCAGGGCTCTGCGGGGGCGGGGTGCGGGGGCGGTGGTCACCGGGGCAGTACTCCTAGCTCCGTCGTGCGGCACTGGCGTGGCACGGCGGTCCGGGCGGAGGCGCGCGTCGGACGCGCGCGCTACTCGCGTAGGGAGAAAGCGGAGGACGGACACCCGCCCCCCGCGGCGCCCCTCAAGATACGCGCGTAGAAAATGCCCCGACAAGACCCCGACGGTGAACTGTCGGTTCCCTGGAGATGACTTGACCCCCGGTCAGTCCGAGCTTTTCACAGCCCGCTTCCAGCGGACTCCCAGGAAGTCTCGATCCGCTCCACGATCAGCTCGCACAGCTCGTGGGTGCGCAGCGCGTCGTGGGCGTCCAGGGTCCTGCCGGTGCGGACGGCGTCGAGGAAGGCGAGGACGGCCTGCTCGATGCCGCGCTGGCGGGCGACGGGAACCCAGTCGCCGCGGCGGCGGACGGTGGGCTGGCCGCGGTGGTCGATGACCTCGGCGAGGTTGTGGACCTCGCGCTTGGAGTCGCCGCCGGAGACCTCCAGCACCTCCTCGGTCGAGCCGGAGACCCGGTTCATGATGCCCAGCGCGGTGAAGCCCTCGCCGGCCAGGGTGAGCACCACGTGCTCCACCAGACCGTCGCGCACCCGCGAGCGGACGTCGACGTGCTCGATCTCCTCCGGGGCCAGGAACCGGAGCACATCCACCACGTGGATGAAGTCGTCGAAGATCATCGCCCTCGGCGCCTCGGGAAGGCCTTCGCGGTTCTTCTGCAGCACGATCAGGTCCCGAGGGCGCTCCCTGGCCTGAACGTAGCCGGGCGCATGACGCCGGTTGAAGCCGACCATGAGCGAACGGCCCGTACGGTCGGCCAGGTCGACCAGCTTGCGCGAGCCGTCCAGGGTGTAGTCCAGCGGCTTGTCCACGTACACATCGATGCCTGCTGTCAGCAACTGCTCCACGATCGGCACGTGCTGGCCGGTCGCGGCATGAACGAACGCCGCCCGGATCCCACTCCCGATCAGCTCCCCGAGATCGGTGAACCGGTTCTCGGCCGCGATCCGGTACCCGTCCCCGATCCGGTGCAGCTTCGCCCCGTCGCGGGTCATCAACCGCACATCCAGCCCGGGCAACCCGCTCAGAACCGGCAGATACGCCTTCTGCGCA
This sequence comes from Kitasatospora sp. NPDC093102, assembly GCF_040683915.1. NCBI lineage: Bacteria > Bacillati > Actinomycetota > Actinomycetes > Kitasatosporales > Streptomycetaceae > Kitasatospora > Kitasatospora sp. NPDC093102. The sequence continues at coordinate 13,558 of NZ_JBFBFA010000061.1, forward strand.
ATGTCACCGAGCCCGATGACCCCAACCGGAAGAAGGCCACTGTCAGAGACAGGGATCGAATTCATCAAATTCTCCGCACGTACGCGCCGACACCATCACCCCCACCCTATTCACCGGCCCCCGTACGCCACTCACCCACCGCCGGATCGGCCGTTCCCGGCGGTGGAGCGCATCCTGGAGGCGGCGGCCGAAGAGGCGGAAGCGAAGCCGTTCGGTGTGCGGGTGCAGCTTCCCGGTCGCGGCAGGCGGTGAGCTCGGGTGGATCGGCGCGGCTCAGCTCACGGCGGGGCGGGGCGATGCGATGCGATGCTGCGCCAGTACGTGGAGCAGCGTGTGGACACGGTGGTCCACCGGCGGCCCGGAATCAGCTACAGGACACTGCGGATCAGGACCGGACAACTCGTGACGCGTGGAAGCGCCTGACCACACGCTTCCGTGCGACGGTGCCGCAGCCCGGTCAGCTGGTCGCGTTGCGGTACTTGCGCACCGCCAGCCAGGAGAACAGCGCCGTGATCAGCAGTGACCAGAGCGCAGACGCCGCAATCGGATGCTGCATCGGCCAGACGTTCGAGCCGCTGTCGGCCCCGGGGTTGCCGAACAGGTTCCGGCAGGCCTGGACGGTGGCGCTGAACGGGTTCCAGTAGGCGATCGTCTGCAGCCACTCCGGCATGGTGTCCACCGGTACGAAGGCGTTGGAGAGAAACGTGAGCGGGAAGAGCCAGATCAGGCCGGCCGAACTGGCGGCCTCCGGGCTGCGCACCGACAGGCCGATCAGCGCCCCGATCCAGGAGAAGGCGTAGCCCAGCGCGAGCAGCAGCAGGAAGGCACCCAGTGCCCTGAGCACCCCGCGGTGCGCCCCCCAGCCCACCGGCATCGCCACGATCGCCAGCACCAGCAGGGTGAAGGCGCTCTGCGCCAGGTCGGCCAGGGTCCGCCCGGCGAGCACCGCCGAGCGTGTCATGGGCAGCGAGCGGAAGCGGTCCATCAGGCCCTTCGTCATGTCCTCCGCGATGCCGGCGGAGGCCCCCTCCACCGCGAAGGTGACCGTCTGGGCGAAGATCCCGGCCATCAGGAACTCGTGGTAGCCGCCGCCCGGTACGTTGATCGCGCCGCCCAGCACGTACGAGAAGAGCAGCACGAACATCACGGGCTGCAGCAGCCCGAGGATCACGATCTCGGGGATCCGGGTCATCCGGCGCAGGTTCCGCTGGGCGACCACCCAGGAATCGTGTGCCATCTGGACGACTCCGCCGCGCGGCTGCGGGATCGCCCGTCCCCTCATGACGGTGTCGACCACGGTCAGACCTCCTTGTCAGGGCCGGTCCCCCCGGCCGTGTGGCCGGTGAGGAAGAGGAAGACGTCGTCGAGGGTGGGCCTGCGCAGGCCGATGTCGTCGATGACGATGCCCCGCCCGTCCAGCTCGCGGATGACGTCGGCGAGTACCCGGGCGCCCCCGTCCACCGGCATGGCGATCCGCCGGGTGTGCTGCTCCACGCTGGGCCGGCCCTTGCCGTACGGGGTGAGCGCCGCGACGGCCGCACCGATCAGCTCGCGCCGGTGGACCACCACTTCCACCCGCTCGCCGCCGATCCTGGCCTTGAGGTCGTCGGCGGAGCCGCGTGCGATCACCCGGCCGCGGTCGACCACGGCGATGTCGTGCGCGAGGCGGTCGGCCTCCTCCAGGTGCTGGGTGGTGAGCAGCAGGGTGGTGCCCTCCGCCACCAGCATCTCGATGACCTCCCACAGCGCCAGCCGGTTGCGCGGGTCCAGACCGGTGGTGGGTTCGTCGAGGAACATCACCGGGGGCCGCACCACCAGCGCGGCCGCCAGGTCGAGCCGGCGGCGCATACCGCCGGAGTAGGTCCTGGCCAGCCGGTCGGCCGCCTCGGCGAGGTCGAACCACTCCAGCAGCTCCCGGGCGCGCGCCTTGGCGGCCCTGGTCCGCATCTGGTAGAGCCGGCCGACCATCTGGAGGTTCTCCCGGCCGGTGAGGTACTCGTCGACCGCCGCGTACTGGCCGCACAGACCCATCAGACTGCGGACCCGGGCGGGGTGCCTGAGCACGTCCACGCCCGCCACGTGAGCGCTGCCGACGTCGGGGCGCAGCAGAGTGGTGAGCACCCGTACCGTGGTGCTCTTGCCCGAGCCGTTGGGGCCGAGCAGGCCCAGTACCGTCCCCTCCGGCACGTCCAGGTCGAGCCCGTCCAGGGCCCGTACGTCGCCGAAGGTCTTCACCAGGCCCTCGGCTCGGATGGCCGCCCTCATTCGCCTCCTCCTTCTCCCGGTGAACCACCTGACGGCCGGCGCTGACAGGACCTCTCATTCTGCTTTCCGGCGGGGGGAGCGGCCCGGTAGCCCACGCCCCGGCGGGCCCCGTGTTCGCGGTGGCCCGTCGGGCAGCCCGCCCGGATGCGAGCCACCCGGGTGTGGTGGAAGTCTGGGAGAGGGACCGGGCCGGCCGAGCCGCCGGTTCCGAAGGCCGCGCACACCGGCCGAGGGCGGCTGCGCGGTCGCACGGACCCGCGGCGGCCGCGCGCCGGCCGATCGGAGGTCCGCCCGTCGGCCCGTGCTCCGCACCACGGTCAGCACCGTCGACACCGGACGCGTTTTCTGTCGGACCCCCTGCCGAATCGAGGCGGTACCAGTGGATCTCAGGATGTCGGTCGAAGACCGGGAGGAATTCCTCGCCGGAGTGCACGTGGGGATCCTGGGGGTGGACGATCCACGCGACGGCGGTGGGCCGTTACTGCTCCCGATCTGGTACTCCTACCGGCCCGGCGGGCTGGTGACGGTCCAGACCGGGCGGGAATCGCTGAAGGCCCGGCTCATCCGCGGCGCGGGCCGGTTCAGCCTGTGCACGCAGAACGAGACGGCACCGTACCGGTACGTCAGCGTGGAGGGGCCCGTGGTGGCCGTCGAGGACCCGATCCCGCCGGCCGAACACGAGGAGCTGGCCCACCGGTACCTGGACCCGGACACGGCGACGGCGTACCTGGCGGCCAACCGCCGGCAACTGACCGACAACATCCTCATCCGCATGAGGCCCGAAAGATGGCGGACCGCCGACTTCGCCGCCTTCGCCGAGGAGTTCGAGCATTAGCTGCTCGTGCCCCCGGACATGCAGCAGAGAGCGGGACATTCCGATGAACACCCGGGCCACGACGCACCAGGCGGCGGACGAGCACCCCGAGAAGGTGGGCTATCCACGCGACCGGTGTCTCCACGAGCTGTTCGACGCCCGGGCGGCACACCGCCCGCAGGCCACCGCCTGCACACAGCACGGCCGCGGCATCAGCTACGGCGAGCTCAGGATCCGCTCCGACGCACTGGCCACCCGGCTGCACGACTCCGGTGTGCGGCACGGCGACATGGTCGGGGTGTGCGGGGCACGGTGCCCGGAAGCGCTGGTCGCCTTCCTGGGCATCCTCAAGACCGGCGCGGCGTACGTCCCGCTCGACGACGCCTCGCCGCCGGCGCGACTGCAGGCGATGGCCGAGGACGCGGGGGTGCACACCGTCGTCTTACTGCCCGGCAGCGCCCGCCGGATCCGGCGCGTGCGCACCCGTGTCGACCTGGCCGGCCCGGCACCGGCCGCGCCGGCCGCGGTACCAAGGACCCGGGTACGGCCCACCGACTGCGCCTACGTGATGTTCACCTCCGGCTCGACCGGCCGCCCCAAACCGGTGGCGATCCCGCACCGCGGAGTCGTGCGGCTGGCGTTCTCCGACCTGGTCGGCCAGCAGCCTCGGCCCGGTGAGCGGGTGCTGCACGCCTACGGACTCTCCTCGGACGCCTCCACGATCGAGATCTGGCCCCCGCTGCTCGCCGGCGCCTGCATCGTGATCGCCGACCAGGAGGAGCTGCTGTCACCGGCCGCCCTCGAGTCGCTGCTGCGCTCCGAACACGTCGGCATCGCCTATCTGACCACCGGCGTGTTCCACCACATCGCCCGCACCAGGCCGTCGGCACTGCGGTCCCTGCGGTTCGCCTCGGCCGGCGGTGAGGCGATGGACCCGGAGCTGGCCCGCGCGGTACTTGCGGCCTGCCCGGGCACCGCCGTGGTCAACTTCTACGGCCCGACCGAGAACAGCGTCGTCTCCACCGCACACCTGGTACACGATCTGCCGCCCGAGGCGACGGCCGTGCCGATCGGCCGCCCGCTGGAGAACTCCACCTGCCAGGTACTGCGTGCGAACGGCACCCCCGCCGGCACCGGTGAGGAGGGCGAACTCCTCGTCGGCGGAGACGGGCTCGCACTCGGATACCTCGGCGACCCGGAGCTGACCGCGGAACGCTTCGTCGACAACCCCGTCGAGCCCGGTACGCGCCTCTACCGCACCGGTGACCGGGTGCTCCGGCGCGCGGACGGCGCGCTGGAGTACCGGGCCCGGGTCGACAGGCAGATCAAACTGCGCGGGCACCGCATCGAACCGGAGGAGATAGAGGCCCGGTTGCGGGCGGATGACGCAGTGGGCGAGGCCGTCGTCGAACGGGACGGCGACACACTGATCGGGTACATGACATCAGCTCGTCCCGGCCAGGCACTGCCCCTGGACCACATCCGCGATTCCCTCGCCACCTGGCTGCCCGCCGTCGCGGTACCTGCGCGGCTGATGGAACTCGCACAGTTCCCGGTCACCGCCGGCGGCAAGGTCGACCGCCACCGGCTGCGCAGGCTGGCGGCGGCCGAAACCGCCGCCACCCCGGCAGTGGCGGACGGCCCCGGGCCCGGTCTGCGGGACACGGTGGCGCAGGTCTGGCAGGTGGTACTGGGCGTGCACCCGGCACCGGGCGACAGCTTCTTCGCCATCGGCGGCGACTCCCTGCTCGCAGCCGAAGCAGTCACCCGTACGCTGACCGCCTTCGGCCTCGACGCCCGGCACGGCCGCACCCTGGTCCACAGCCTGCTGCGATCCCCCACGCTGGAGGACTTCACCGCCGCCGTCGCCACCATCAGGGACCGGCCCGGCAGGGCGAGCGCCGACACGGGACCGGTGGACTTCCGCGCCGAAGCACAGCTGGGCTTCACCCTGCCGGCGCAACGCGGACCGGACCCCGACTGGCGGCATCCAGGGGAAGTGCTGCTCACCGGCGCCTCCGGCTTCGTCGGCGCGTTCCTGCTGGCCGCGCTGCTGCGCCGCACCGACGCCCGGGTGCACTGCCCGGTGCGAAGCCGGGACCGTGCCCACGCCCGGCAGAAGGTGGCGCGGACCCTGACCCGCTTCGACCTCGCCACCGACGAAGCCCCCGAAGCCGCCGACCGCATCGTGTGCTTCCCCGCCGACCTCGCCGAGCCTGGCCTCGGTCTGGAACCAGGCCGCGCCGACGAGCTCGCCGACACCCTCGACCTGGTGATCCACTCGGCCGCGCAGGTCAACTTCCTCTACCCGTACGAGGCGCTGCGCCGCACCAACGTGGAAGGCACCAGGGAGATCGTCCGGCTGGCGGCCGGGCGCGGCGTACCGCTGCACTTCCTCTCCACCATCGCGGTGCTGGCCGGCTTCGGTACTGCCGGCGTACGGCACGTCGACGAGGACCTGCCGCTCGACCACGCCGACCGGCTCACCATGGGCTACGCCGAGAGCAAGTGGGTCGCCGAAGAGGTGCTGCGCAACGCCGCGGACCAGGGCCTGCCGGTGGCGGTCTACCGGCCGTACGAGATCACCGGCGACCGGCACACCGGCGCCTGCAACACCGACACCGCGATCTGCTCGCTGTTCAAGACGATCAGCGAGACCGGGCTGGCCCCCGACATCCCGCTGCCGCTGGACTTCGTCCCGGTGGACTACCTCGCCGACGCGGTGGTGCACATCGCCACGGGGCACCGCACCACCCGCCGGACCTACCACCTGACCAATCCCCGCGCGGCGAGCCTGCGCGACATGCTCGACCGGATGGACGCGAGCGGCCACCGGATCAGCCGGCTCCCCTACGAGGAGTGGGTGGGCGAACTCGTCCGCCATGTCGCGCAGCACCCCACGAGCCCCACGGCCCCGTTCGTCTCCCTGTGCGTGGACCGCTGCAAGCAGGCGGACATGTCCGTCAAGGAGATGTACTTCGAGGGCACCTTCCCGACCGTCGGGCGGGCCAACGTCGAGCGCGACCTGGCCGCCGCGGGCCTGCACTGCCCTCCGGTCGACGCGGAGCTGTTGGACCGCTACCTGGAGTACTTCTACGCCACCGGCTACATCGAGCGCCCGTGACCGCAGCCCCCCGCAAGCAGCACCCTCGCAAGAGGAGCGAGCATGACCTCACAGCCGACCGGCACACTGGCACCCGGCCCCGAGCCGGACGTACTGGAGTTCCCGCTCCCACCGCCGGGCACCATGGGCCCGCCCGAGGAGTGCGCACGGCTACGCGAAAGCTGCCCCATGGCCAGGGTCAGGCTGCCGATGGACGCGACCGCCTGGTACGCCACCCGGTACGAGGACGTCCGGGAGCTGCTCGCGGACCCCCGGCTGATCAGGCCGACCATCAACGACTGGCCGCCCCGCCCCGGGCAGGCCCCGGACGACGGGCCGCGCCTGCTCACCATGGCGGAACTGGACGGCCCCCGGCACGTGGCGCTGCGCAGGGCCATAGCTCCGGCGTTCAGCTACCGAGCCGTCCGGGACCGACTGCCGCGCATCCGCGAACTCGCCGAGCACCTGCTGGAGGGGTTCGAGGAAGACGGCCGCGCCGGCGACCTGGTCGCCGGATTCACCGAACCGTTCCCGCTGCTCGTGCTGTGCGACCTGGTGGGCATCCCCTTCCAGGACCAGGACTGGTTCCTTCCGGTGCTGGACGCGGCCCTCGGTGGCATGGTGACCTCCGAGGAGGCACACAGGGTCACCGAGCTGCTGCGCGGCTACATGGCCGAGCTGATCGCACGGAAGCGGAGCCGACCCGGTGACGACGTCCTGACCCGGCTGGTCGGTCGGTGCGACGGCGGAGTGCTGACCCATGACGAGGTGATGGCCTTCGGGCTGTCCATGCTCACCGTCGGCTTCGGCATCAGCGGCTTCTTCCTGGCCGACTCGGTGCACACCCTGCTGGAGAGGCCGAAGCTGTGGGCCCGCCTGCGCGACCGCCGCGACCTCATGCCCGGGGCGGTGGAGGAGATACTGCGTTACATGCCGGTGATGAACGGCACCGTGCTGCTGCTCGCCACCGAGGACATCGAGGCAGGCGGGCAGAGCATCCGCGAGGGCGAAGCCGTCATCCCCGTACTGGCCTCCGCCAACCGTGACGGGAGTGTGTTCGCCGACGCCGCCCGGCTCGACGCGCGCCGCGCGGACAACCCCCACCTCGCCTTCGGCCGGGGAGCCCACAACTGCGTCGGCGCCCACCTGGCACGCGCCGAACTGACCGTCGGACTGGAGGCGTTGTTCGACCGCTTCCCCCGGCTGCGTCCGGCCGACGGGCACCAACCCCTCTGGGACGACCAGTCCGTCACCAAGTCACCGCTGACGCTCCCGGTCAGCTGGTGAACCGGCCCGCAGGCCCCTCGTACCCGGTCAAGCCCGGACGACCGGGCCTTCGCCCCCGGCCGCACACGAGAAGGGGCGGTCCACCCGTGAACAGCACACCGGAACCTGTCGTCGACGTGCCCGTCATCGACCTGCCCCTCCCGCCGCCGGGCACGATGGGGCCACCCGAGGAATACGGCCGGCTGCGCCAGGAGTGCCCGCTGGTCAAGGTCCGGCTGCCGATCGGCGCCACCGCCTGGTACGTCACCCGGTACGACGACGTCAAGGAACTGGTCGCCGACTCCCGGCTGATCCGGCCGAGCATCAACGCCTGGCCGCCCTGCCCCGGCCAGGCCCCCGGTGACGAGCCGGGCCTGATCACGATGATGGAACTGGAAGGCCCCCGGCACGCCGCCCTGCGCAGGACATTGAGCGAGCCGTTCAGTGTCCGGTCCGTCCGGAGCCGGCTGCCGCGCATCCGGCAGTCGGCCGACCGGCTGCTCGACGCGTTCCTCGGCGGGACCCAGCCCGGCGACCTGGTCATCCGGTTCCTCGAACCCTTCCCCGTCATGGTGATGTGCGACCTGGTGGGCATCCCCTACGACGACAGCCGGTACTTCCTGCCCAAGGCGGACGCCGCGCTCGGGGCCATACTCACCCTGAAGGAGGGCCGCGAGGCCACCTCCCAATTACGCGCGTACATCACCTCGCTGCTCGCGCAGAAGCGGCGCGAGCCCGGTGACGACGTGCTCACCAAACTGGTCCGCGAGTGCGAGCACGGCACGCTGGACCATGAGAGCGCGGTGAGCTTCGGGCTCTCCATGCTGGTCGCCGGATACCGCACGAGCACCATGTTCCTGGCCGACGCCGTGCTGACCCTGCTGACCGTGCCCGGCGAGTACGCACGCCTGCGCGACAACCGCGGCCTCATGCCCGGCGCGGTGGAGGAACTGCTGCGCTACGTACCGGTGATGAACGGCGTCGTCGTCCTCCAGGCCGTCGAGGACATCGAGCTGCGCGGCCGGACGATCCGCGCCGGCGACGCCGTGCTGCCCGTTCTCGCCTCCGCCAACCGCGACGGGAGTGTGTTCGCCGACGGAGACCGGCTCGACCTGTGCCGCGCGGACAACCCCCACCTCACCTTCGGCCGGGGAGCCCACAACTGCGTCGGCTCCCACCTGGCACGCGCCCAGATGACCGTATGCCTGGAGGCGCTGTTCGACCGGCTCCCCGGCCTGCGCCTGGCCGAAGGCCACCAGCCCATCTGGGAGGACGAGTCACCGAGCAAGTCGCCCATCACCCTCCCCGTCAGCTGGAGCGCCCCCTAGGGCCTGTCTTCAAACTCGCGTCTGCGGGGCGACGCCGGGGCACGCACCTCGCCGCGTAGGCGGCAGCCCTGGCGATGTCCCGTCGCGCGCTTCGGCAATGCGGACGGGCGGACCGCCGCGGCCGGCCACTCCGCACCGCACCGCCCCCGGCATCGCCCTTCTCCATGCCGAGCGCGCCTCCGCCGGGCGGGGCCCGTGGGAGACCGCCCGTGCCTGGCCGGCACCGGATACGGGTACGCCCTGGGGTCAGGGCCGATCGGCGGGTCGGGCGACCGCAAGACCTCGGCGATGCCCCGGGCCCGCCGGGCGCCGTCCGTCAGGGCTGCCGAGAACGTCGGCGAACCGTGGCGAGCCGGCTCACGCGCCCGCGGCAGCCGCCTCGGCGAGCGAGTCCAGGACCGGCCGGATCAGCGGGTGCGCGTCCGCCCCGGCCCGGACGGCGGCGAACACCCGGCGGGTGGCGAGCTCGCTGTCCACCGGGCGCACCGCGACCTCGCCGAGGTCGACGCCGCGCAGCGCCGAGCGCGGCACCAGCGCCACCCCCAGGCCCGCCGAGGCGAGTGCGACCACGGCCCGGAAGTCGTCGGAGGAGTGCAGCAGCCGGGGCTGGAACCCCGCGTGCTCGCAGGCCAGCAGCACCACGTCGTGGCAGGGGTTGCCCGGGTACGGCCCGATCCACGGTTCGTCGGCCAGCGCGGCGACGGCCAGCGGGCCGGACTCGGCGGCCAGCCGGTGGCCGAGCGGCAGCACGGCCTCGAAGGGCTCGGCGTACAGCGGCACCCGGGTCAGCCGGGCGTCGTCGGCGCGCGGGGCGCCCCGGTACTCGACGGCCACCGCGAGATCGGCCCGGCCGTCCAGCACCATCGGCAGGCTGGCGTCGCCCTCGGCGTCCAGCACCTTGAGCCGCACTCCGGGCGCGCGCCCGGCGAGCAGACCGACGGCGGGGGCGAGCACCGAGGCGATGGCGGTCGCGAAGGAGGTGACGGTGACCTCCCCGGAGACGCCCGCGCTGTACGCGGCGAGGTCGGCCTCGGCCCGCTCCAGCTGGGCGAGCACCACGTCGGCGTGGCCGAGCAGGATCTCCCCGGCGGCGGTCAGCCGCACGCCCCGGCCCTCCCGGGCGAGCAGGTGGTGGCCGGTCTCCTGCTCCAGGGCTGCCAGTTGCTGGGAGACCGCGGAGGGGGTCAGGTAGAGGGCGGCCGCCGCGGCGGTCACGGTGCGGTGGTCCGCCACGGCCCGCAGGGTCCGCAGCCGTCGTGCGTCGATCACGGACCAATTCTGCCAGCGTGGCGCGGCACGGCGGACCGGCCGGAGTGCGCCCGCCGCAGCGGACCGGTGGAAACCCGGCCGCCGGAGCGGGACGGCGGCACCACCCGCGGAAGCCGGCCGGCGGGACCGCAGGCTCCGGCCGGAGCGGGTTTCCGGTCAGGGATACCACCGGTGGCGTATTTCCGGACGAGATCGCTCCCGCCCGTTGACCACCCGCCCGGCCCGGCGCTTGGCTCGTGACCGAACCGGGCCGCGGGGGTCGTGGGCCCGGCACCGTCATCTGGGGAGGATGATCGATGACCGCCGCACGCACCCGCCGATGGCTGGCCCGTACCGCCGCCGTCCTGGCCGCCACGGCCGTGGCCGGCGCCGCGATGCCCGCCGCCGAGGCCCGCCCGCCCAAGGGCGACACCGCCCGGGTCAGCGAGGGCCCCAAGGGCGAAGGGCTCGACCGCGAGTCCTTCGCGCTCGGGCTGAGCGGCGACGGCCGCTACGCCCTGTTCTCGTCCTCCGCGTCCAACCTGCTGCCCGGCGGCCACGGCAGCTCGGGTGACGTCTACGTCCGGGACCTGCGCAACGGGCACCTCGAACGGATCGGCGTCGCCGCCGACGGCTCCGCGCTGGACGACGGCGCCGGCGACGCGGCGATCAGCGGTGACGGCCGGTACGTGGCGTTCACCACCCGCGCCACCAACGTGCTGCCCGGGCAGCAGAAGCACCAGAACGACGTCTTCGTCCAGGACCGATGGACCGGCCGCACCGAGCTGGTCACGGCCGGCGACGGCGTCTCCGGCGCGGGCGACGACCAGAGCATCCGCACCGCCTACGATCCGGCCGTCAGCTGGGACGGGCGGTACGTGACCTACTCCTCGGACCGCACCGACCTCGCCCCCGGCGTGCACGGCGGCAAGTTCAACATCTTCGTCACCGACCGCTGGACCCACACCACCCGGGTGGTCTCCACCGGCGCGGACGGCACCCCCGCCGACAACAGCTCCTACCGCCCGACGATCAGCGCGGACGGCACCGTCATCGGCTTCAGCTCGCGGGCCGGCAACCTGCTCCCGGCCGACCAGGCCCCGGCCGCCGTCGCCGGCAGCACCGACACCGCCTCCGGGCTGGCCGGCGCCCGCCGCTACCCGTACTTCGTGTGGGACGCCCGCACGGGCAGGCTCGTCGGCGCCAGTCGCGACGAGGCCGGGGAGCTCCGGGGCAGCGGCACCGACGGGCGGATCAGCCCCTCCGGCCGCTACGTGGTCTACGCCCTCTTCCAGGAGGGCGGCCGGCCGGGCTCGCACGGCGTCCACGAGGACGTCTTCGTCCACGAGCTCGCCACCGGCAAGGTCACCAAGGTCAGCACCCCACTGCCCGGCACCACCAACTTGGACTCCTCGTTCAACGCCGAGATGACCCTCGACGACCGCTGGGTCTTCTTCGCCTCCACCGCCTCCGTCCTGGTGCCCGACGACACCAACGGGCAGACCGACATCTTCCGCCACGACCTGTGGACCGGCCGGACCGACCGGGTCTCCCTCACCGCGGACGGCGGGCAGAGCACCTCCGCGTCCTACTTCCCGCACGTCGACGCGTTCGGCGGCACGCTGCTGTTCAGCGCCGACGACGGCAATCTGGTACCGGGCGACACCAACGGCAACGCGGACGTCTTCCGGCGCCGCCTCTGAGGTCCTGACTCCCCTCCGGAATCCGCCCGTTGGCGCATTTTCGGTCGAGATCACCCGCAACCGTTGACCACCGGCCCTCCCGGCGATTGGCTCGGCCCGAGCCCGCCGCCGGGAGGGAGTCCGGCCGGGTGATCCCAGGGGAGGATGATCCATGACCACCGCACGCACCCGCCGATGGCTCGCCCGTACCGCCGCCGTCCTGGTGGCCACCGCCGTGGCCGGCGCCGCGATGCCCGCCGCCGAGGCCCGCCCGCCCAAGGGCGACACCGCCCGGGTCAGCGAGGGCCCCAAGGGCGAGGCCCTGGACGGGGCCTCCCTCGCGCTCGGGCTGAGCGGCGACGGCCGGCTGGCCCTGTTCTCCTCGGCGGCGACCAACCTGCTGCCGGGCGGCGCCGGGGCCGTGGGCGACGTCTACGTCCGGGACCTGCGCAACGGCCACACCGAGCGGGTCAGCGTCGCCGACGACGGCTCCGCGCTGGACGGCGGCAGCAACGACGCGGCGATCAGCGGTGACGGCCGGTACGTGGTGTTCAGCAGCTACGCCACCAACGCGGTGCCCGGGCAGCCGAAGCACGAGAGCGACGTCTTCGTCCGCGACCGCTGGACCGGGCACACCGAGCTGGTCAGCGCGGGCGACGGCAGCTCCGGCGCGGGCGACGACCAGGGCATCCGCAACGCCTTCAACGCCGCCATCAGCTGGGACGGCCGCTACGTGGTCTACTCCTCCGACCGCACCGACCTCGCCCCCGGCGTGCGCCGCGGCAAGTTCAACATCTTCGTCACCGACCGCTGGACCCACACCACCCGGGTGATCAGCACCGGCGCGGACGGCTCCCCCGCCGACAACAGCTCCTACCGCCCGACGATCAGCGCGGACGGCACCGTCATCGGCTTCAACTCCCGGGCCGGCAACCTGCTACCGGCCGACCAGGCCCCGCCCGCCGCCGTCGCCATCGCCGCCGCAGCCGCGTCGGCGGCCGCGGACACCCCCGACCGCGCGGACCGGGCCGAGGCCGCACAGGCCCCGCGGGCCGCCGGCGCCGAGCCGGCCGGAATCCGCGCCTACCCGTACTACGTCTGGGACGCCCGCACCGGGCGGATCACCGGCGCCAGCTACGACGAGGCCGGCGAGTTCACCGGCAGCGGCGACGACGGGCGGATCAGCCCCTCCGGCCGCTACGCGGTCTACACCGTCTTCGAGGAGGGCGGCCGGCCCGGCTCGCACGGCCGGCACCAGGACGTCTACGTCCGCGAGCTCGCCACCGGCAAGACCACCAAGGTCAGCAAGCCGCTGTCCGGCGCCACGAACACCGACTCCTCCTACGACCCCGTGATGCCGCTGAACGACCGCTGGGTGTACTTCACCTCCGATGTCGCCGACCTGGTGCCCGGCGACACCAACGGGCAGGCCGACGTCTTCCGCCACGACCTGCGCAGCGGGCGCACCGAGCGGGTCACCCTCACCGAGGACGGCTCGCAGAGCACCACCTCCGCCTTCTTCCCGCAGGTCGACGCCGACGACACGACGCTGCTGTTCAGCGCCGAGGACGGCAACCTGGTGCCGGGCGTCGCCAACACCACCACGGACGTCTTCCGACGCCGCCTGTGAGCGCCTGACTCCCCTGGGGGATACGCCCGTTGACGTATTTCCCGGCGGGATCACGCCCGGCCGTTGACCGGCGGCCCTCCCGACGGTTGGCTCTGCGAAAGCCCGCCGCCGGGAGGGAGCTCGGCCGGGTGATCCCAGGGGAGGATGATCCATGACCGCCGCACGCACCCGCCGATGGCTCGCCCGTACCGCCGCCGTCCTGGTGGCCACCGCCGTGGCCGGCGCCGCGATGCCCGCCGCCGAGGCCCGCCCGCCCAAGGGCGACACCGCCCGGGTCAGCGAGGGCCCCAAGGACGAACAGCTCAACGGCGCCTCCAGGACGCTCGGGCTGAGCGAGGACGGCCGCTCCGCCCTCTTCACCTCCACCGCGACCAACCTGCTGCCCGGCGCCGGCGCCCCGAACTCCGACGAGGTCTACGTACGGAACCTGCGCAACGGGCACGTCGAGAAGGTCAGCGTCGCCGACGACGGCTCCCCACTGAACGCCCCCACCACCGACGCCGCGATCAGCGCCGACAGCCGGTACGTGGCCTTCAGCACCACCGCCACCAACGTGGTGCCCGGCCAACCGACGCACCCCAGCGACGTCTTCGTCCGCGACCGCTGGACCGGACACACCGAACTGGTCACCGCCGCCGCCCTGCCGAGCACCGACGACCAGAGCCTCTTCGGAGCCACCAGCCCCAGCATCAGCCGCGACGGCCGCTACGTCGCCTACGTCTCCAACCGCACCGACCTCGCCCCGGGGCCCGTACGGCGCGGCAAGAACAACATCTACGTCACCGACCGCTGGACGCACACCAGCCGACTGGTCACCGTCGGCGCCGACGGCGAACCCGCCAGCAACTACTCCCTCGATCCGATGATCAGTGCGGACGGCTCCGCCATCGCCTTCACCTCCCGGGCCGGCAACCTGCTCCCGGAGGACCCGACCCCCACCACCGAACCGGCCGCCGACGGGACCGGTCCCGACGCCGGGTCGCCGGGGCTGACGAGCGGGCCCATGCACCACCCCTCCTACGTCTGGAAGGCCGACACCGGCAGGATCGTCGCCGGCAGCCTGGACCGCACCGGGCAGCTGAGCGGCAGCAGCGACGGCCGGATCAGCCCGGACGGCCGCTACGCCGTCTACAGCGTCGCGGTCTACGGCTCGGGGCTGCCCGGCCACGGCAGCGTCCGGCTGGACGTGTACGTCCACGAGCTGGCCACCGGCAAGGTCACCGAGGTCAGCGCCGGCCTGCCGGGCACCACGGCGAACGGATCCGCGCGCGGCGCCGTCATGACGGCCGACGACCGCTGGGTCTACTTCAGCTCCTCCGCCGGCAACCTCGTCCCCGGCGACATCAGCCACCAGAGCAACGTCTTCCGCCGCGACCTGTGGACCGGCCGGATCGAAGTGGTCAGCCTCACCCGGGACGGCGCGCAGAGCACCACGTCCTCCTCCGGCCCGTACGTGGACGCCACCGGCGACACGGCGATCTTCACCGCCGGCGACGGCAACCTGGTCCCGGGGGACACCAACGGGGTGACGGACGTCTTCCTGCGCCGCCTCCGGTGACGTGATTCCCGTTCTGGATACGTCCGTTGACGTATTTTCAGCCGACATCACCGAAGGACGTTGACCCTCCGGCCCTCCCGACGGTTGGCTCGGCGAAAGCCCGCCGCCGGGAGGGAGCCCGGCCGGGCGATCAGAGGGGGGAAGACCTCATGACCCGTACCACCCGGACGACCCGCAACCGGTGGCTGTCGGGCGGCGGCAGCGTCCTGGCCGCGGCCGCCGTGCTCGCCGTCACCGCCGCCCCGGCCCAGGCCGCCCCGGTGCCGCGCGGCACCGTCCAGGTCAGCGTCGGGCTCAACGGCACCGCGCCCGACAACCAGTCGACGAGCCAGGGCATCAGCGCGAACGGCCGCTACGCCCTGTTCACCTCCTGGGCCACGAACCTGGTGGAGCAGCCTGCACTGGGCGGGCGCGACGCCTACGTGAAGGACCTGCGCACCGGCCGCACCGAGCGGGTCGACCTGTCCGACTCCGGCGAGGTGCTGAACGGCTGGACCGAACAGGCCGCGATCAGCGGCAACGGCCGCTACGTCGCCTTCGAGAGCAACGCCGACAACGTGGTGCCCGGCATGCAGGTCAAGGGGCGCACCGAGGTGTACGTCCGGGACCGGAAGACCGGCCGCACCGAGCTGGTCAGCGGCGGGCTCACCAGCACCGACACCGACCGGTTCCACTACTCGTACGCGCCCTCGATCAGCGCCGACGGCCGGTACGTGGCCTATGTGTCCTCCCGGACCGACCTGGACCCGACCGTCGTGGACCCCGATCCCGCGCCCTCGCTGGCCAGGCCCTACACCTGGAAGATCAACGTCTACCTCACCGACCGCTGGACCCACACCACCCGGCTGGTCTCCCGCGACGCGAACGGCAGGCCGGGCGAGAGCACGTCCATCCGCCCGAAGATCAGCGCGGACGGCCGCACCATCGGCTTCGGTTCCCTCTCCAGCCTGCTGCCGGACGATCAGACGCCCGGCCTCGCCGCCGCGGCCACCGCCTCCGCCTCCGCCTCCGCCGACGTGGAGCTCACCCCGGGCGCCGCCGAGGCCGCGCGCCGCAGCGTCCCGGAGGCCGTGGCGCAGCCGAGCCTGGCCCTACCGACCGCCGCCCCCTACTACACCTACGACGTACGGTCCGGGAAGCTCACCGCCGTGAGCGCGGGCCTCGACGGCCGGATCGGCAGCTCCAGCTTCGAGGCGACGATCAGCCCCGACGGGCGGCGCGCGATCTACACCCTGGCCGAGCCCGGCGGCTCGACCGGCGGCCACCGCTACCACACCGTGCTCTACGTGCGGGACCTGCGGACGGGCGTCGTGACGAAGGTCAGCGGCGGCCTGCCCGGCACCAGCTCGGTCGGCTCCTCCGACCACGGGTCGATCACCGCCGACAACCGTTGGATCTACTTCGAGTCCGCCGCCGACAACCTGGTGGCCGGGCCCCAGCACCCGGGCTGGGACGTCTACCGCCAGGACCTGCGCACCGGCCTCACCGAGCGGGTCTCCACCGCCCCGGACGGCTCGTTCGGCAACGGCTCCTCGCAGAACCCGCTGGTGTCCGCCTCCGGCACCACCGTGGTGTTCGACTCGACCAGCGGCAACCTGGTCGCCGGCGCCAACGGCCCGGTGGCGAGCGAGAACCCCCAGGTCTTCGCCAAGCCCACCGGGCTCCACCACGGCGACGACGACCAGGGCGACGACGACCAGGGCGAGGACGGCTGACCGCCACCCGGGAACCACGACGGGGGCGGAACGTCGGCCGGGCCGGCGTGCCGCCCCCGAAGCGGGAGGGTGGGGCAGGTGGATGGTGAGCCGTGGGGGGGGGGGGGCGGGTCTCGGGGGCGGGGGCCGGGGGGGGTGGGGGCCGCGCGCCGGCCGGGGGGGGGCGCGGGCGGCGCG
>NZ_JBFBFA010000062.1:0-29575 GCF_040683915.1 Kitasatospora sp. NPDC093102
CCCTGTCTTCATGCCCGGGTTGCCGCAGGATCACTCGACCGGGAACCCTCGTTCGAACGCCAAGCGAACCACTCGGTACAACAACGGCTCCTTAGGTCCAGTTGCTCGCCGGTGGCGAGGTCCTGGGCGAGCACGATGGTGGGCCGGTAGTGGAATCGCTTCCTGGTCTGGTCGTGCCTCCTGTCGATCCGCCGGAAGTTTCGGCCGTCGTGGTTGAAGGTCTCGCCGACCGGGGCGGCTTCGGCGACTGTGAGCAATCGCTGCTGGTCGGCATGGTGTTGCTCGGCGGTGGCGACGAGCTCGGGCAGGCGGGGAAGGCGTTCGCGCACGCGCTGGTGCATCTTGGCGCGCGCCTTCTTCTTGACCTTGGTGAAGCCGCCGGTGTCGGACCGGCGGACCGGGCTGGGAACCGCCCAGGACGCCCAGCTCGGGTCCTCAAGAGCCCATTCGGCGAGGTCGAGATGGAAGGCGCGGACCGCGGCCAGAACGCTGACCCAGTTCTCGCGGGGGACGGGGGCCTTGCCCTCGCGGGCGATCACCTTCACTCGCTGTTTCCACGCCTCTGCGGCCTCCGGGGCCAGGTGCAGGCTGGAGATCCCGGGATGGTGCTTCTCGATGTCGGCCCAGAAGGCGCCAACGAGTTGGCTGGCCAGGCCTGACAGGGAGCTGTAGTCCAGGCTGGGGCGGCGTTCGTCGAGGTAGCGCACGAGAAGGTCCCGGATCGGGCCCGGTCGGATGCCGTACCGGTCGACGAGTTCCGCCGTGGACAGCGGCCCACGTGCGAGCGTCCGGCGAAGGGACAGCTCCTCGGTGAGGACGCCGACGTCGCGTGCCAGGTCCCAGGCGGCGTGCAGCCCGGCGGGTGCCTTGTCGAAGGTGTGTCTGTGCCACTCGTGGTAGGCGATCAGGTCCTCGGCCGTGAGCTGGGTGAGTCCACGTCCAGTGCGGAAGCAGACCTTCACCAGGCTGTTCTCCGCCGTGCTCAGATGGCTGGGGATCACTCCGCGGGCCAGCCCGGCCTGTCGGACCTGCTCGAACAGCTCGGCGCCGAATTCCTGCTTGGCGTGGCGGTAGAGCCCCGAGGAGCGGTAGCACTGGAGGAACTCGTAGCTCGGCCGCACCACCCTGGCCAACAGAATGCAGGCCAGTCCTTCCGTCGTGGTCTCGCGCCGCGTTGCTACGATGCGCCCGTAGCCGGTCGTGACCTGGTCGATCCAGTCGGTGCAGCGGTCGGCTCCCGAGACCATCCAGCGTTCCTGCCACCCGTTGCCTGGGAAGGTCAGCAGCCAGTCCAGGATCCGGGTGGTCCCGCGCGAGCGGTCGGTACGTTTGCTCCGGTTGCGTCTGCCGGTCGGCGGTGGGAAGGAGGCCAGCGCCGGCAGGAGCTCCAGGACTCCCTCGATGGGGAGGCTGTCGAACGGGCCGCACTCCGAATCGGTCGGCTGAAGGGATTCGGGCGGAGGAGCCGACGAGATGGGGCCGACCGACCGGGCGATCGTGGTCACGGTCATTGCGGGAGGCCTCCGAAGAGCACGGCCAGGTCGGCAGCGTGGTAGCCGGCGGCGACCGGCGGCGAAGGCTGGCGCGCTCGCTCCTCCCGCTGGGCCAGGTGCTCGGCGACGCGTCGGATCACCACGGCTTGGTCCTCCACGAGGTAGACGTCCGCGGTGGTGCTGAGGTGGGCGTGGCCCAGGATCGTCTGCACGTCGAGCAGGGTCAGGTTCCTGTCCCGGCTCATCCGCAGCGCGGCGGTGTGCCGCAGGTCGTGCATCGTGTAGTTGGTGCCCAGCACCGCGTTGATCCGGCGGAACACCGCGCGCAGGGTCTCGTAGTTCATCGGTTGGCGCTGCAGCCCGTCGCCGCGGTCGCGACGGCGAAGTGTCCACCAGACCGGGTCGTTCGGCTCCAAGGGGCCGAGTTCGGCCAGGTAGAGGCGGAGCCAGACGAACGCGTCCGGGCTGGCCGGCAGCCACTGCAGGTCGTCGCTGCCCTTGCGGCTGACCCTGACCAGTTGGTCGCCCCAGTCAAGATCGACGCTCCGGATGCCGAGGAGTTCGCTGGCCCTGGCCGCGTTGCTGATGTCCAGCGAGAGGAGCGCCCGGTCGCGGTTGGAGCGCAGAGCGCCGAAGATCGCGTTCCACCGCTCGTCGGGGATCTCGCGCGGCCTGCTCTTGGGGACCTTGGGGTTGTAGCGGATCCGGCCTTCCGGCCGGAAGGGTTCGAGCGGGCTGTGGTGGGCGTTCGGGCGGCCGCCCCTGCGGTCCAGCGGCACGGGGTTGACCAGGGGCCCGTGCCCGGTCTCGATCCAGAACTCGTAGAAGCTGCGGATGACGGCGTTGCTGTGCCGGATCGTCCGGGGCTGGTACTGATCGTTCAGGTTGCGCTTGCGGGTGATCGGGTTGACCGTGCCCGCGGTGGCCGCCGATCTCGTGCGTGGTGAGTTCCGCGGCTTGGACGTCTGCCGCAGCCAGAGCACCAGGTCCCGTACCTCCGCCGACGTGGCCCTGCTCCACTCGACGTCGACGACGAGCAGCCAGCGCCACCACCGCAGAAGCGCGTACGCGTAGCTGCGGACCGAGCCGGGCCGGTTCCGTGCCACGAAGTCGTGCAAGTACCGGCGCACTGGGATCACCGGTGTCCCATCCGGGGCCACCACCAGCCAGGGCACGACGCCCTCGGTCTGGACCACCCGGCCCCACTGCGGCAGGCGGATGGCAGCGAGATCCCGCTCCACCTCATCCAGCAACCTCACCCGTTCCTCCTTCTCATCACGGGTGAGATCTACCGGTCAGCCAGCACGCGCTCCTCGCAGGACCGCGGCGTGTCGCCCGGTAGTCCGGTCAACAGGCACACCGCCCGCCACCAGGTCAACCACGCGCAGGTCGAGCGCGGCCGGCAGGCCCGCGAGCACTTCGAGCAGAACAGCCCGGTCGCGCCGGCGATCCGGCAGATCGACCGGACGGTGGAGTTCCTGGACCTGGTGACCGCCTGCCACGCCTTCGTCGCCGCGGCCGGCCGCGTCGTCCCCGGCCTACGCGACCGGCAGCTCGGCGACGACGAGCAGGCGGTGATCCGGGAGAACTGCGCGAGGGTGCGGGCGACGCTCGACTGGGTGGAGACCGCGGTGGACACCGGCAAGGTGGACATGGACGGCGAACTGGCCCGCCTCCTCCAAGGCGAGTAGGCGATGCCACGCGCTTCCCAGCGCAGGTCACCGGCCGCCGAACGGCACGCCGACACCGTCCGCAAGGTCCTCTTCGAGGCCCGACCGGCGGGCCTGGCCTTCGACCAGCTGAGCCGAGCCTCGGCACTGAGCCCGAGCCAGGTCCGGGCAGGGCTGGCCTGCCTGCGCGACACCATCGCCGAGCGGGCCTGGCCACCGCTGATCTGGAGCCGGGCGGACGGCTACAAGTTCTGCTCGGACCCGGCCGAGCTCCAGGCCTACGAGGTCGCGGTGATCCGCGAGAAGCTCACCGAGATCCGCCGGTTCATCACCGGCGTCGTCGCCCCGCACGCCGCCCTGCAGCCCAAGGGCCGCTGGATCCGGCACCTGAACACCCAGCTCAGCTCGGTGGAGTCCACGCTCGACGTGATCGCCGACTACATCGACGCCTGACCCTCACCGACCATCCGGGCCCGGCCGCCTTCGGCGGCCGGGCCCGCCAACTGCCTGACCAGTAGGGGAAGTCCGTGCGCCGCCGCTGCTACCCGTCGGACACCTTCGACGACGAGTGGGCCCTGATCGAACCGCTGCTGCCGGTCCCGGCCTGCGAGACGAAGAGGGGCGGGCGCCCGGAGAAGCACCCGCGGCGCGAGATCGTGGACGCCATCCGCTACGTCGTGGATGCCGGCTGCAAGTGGCGCGCGCTGCCGAAGGACTTCCCGCCCTGGCGGACCTGCTACGGGTTCATGGCCCGCTGGGCCGCGGCCGGTGTGATCGGGCGGATCCGTGACCAGCTGCGCGAGCGGGTCCGCCGGGACATGGGGCGAGCCCCCGGCGCGGTCGCCACGATCATCGACTCGCAGTCGGTGAAGGCCGCCGAGACCGTCGGCCGCGACTCGCGCGGCTACGACGCGGCCAAGAAGATCAATGGCAGGAAGCGGCACCTGGTCGTGGACACCAAGGGCCTGCCGCTGTTCGTCATGGTCACCCCGGCCGACATGACCGACCGCGACGCGGCGAAGGAGGTGCTGTTCCGGCTGCGGCTGATGCACCCGGAGATCACCATCGTCTGGGCCGACTCCGCCTACGCCGGACAGCTCGTGACCTGGGCGAAGAAGTACCTGAACCTCACGGTCAAGACGGTCAGCCGGCCCAAGGACGCGAAGGGGTTCGTCGTCCTTCCCCGGCGCTGGGTGGTTGAACGCTCGCACGCCTGGATCATGCACGCCCGCCGACACGCCCGCGACTACGAACGCCTCGTCCAGCACTCCGAAACGCTGATCACCTGGGCCGCGATCACCCTGATGACCAGACGCATCACCCAGCGACAGTCCCGAAGGTCAGGCCAGCCGGCCTCCCGCGAAGCCCAGCGGGACTGATCCATCTCGAAGGCGGTCCGCCGACCCACCCCCACACTGCCTGGGGAAAACCGACCTTCGTCCACTCTCCCACGGCCCCGCTCCTGCCGTCAGTCGATCCGCTCCAGTTCAACGTCGTCCCTCGGGAAGCCCGGGCCCAAGGCCTCGCCCGTTCTCGCAGAGCGCGCCTCGTTTCCCGGCCTGTCGATCCGTCTGAGCCCTCGGGACGCCCCGAGACCGATGGCAACGGCGCACAGGTGCCCGATGGTGGTGAAGTCGGGCAGCCACCCGTACCAGTCGGCGTCGGAGAGCAGATAACCGACTCCCGACAAGAGCCACAGCGGCCGAACCACTCTCGGCAGGCGGTGCACGATCGCCGCCATCGCGGCGACGGCCACGTAGCTCACACCGAAGTCGAACGTGTGCAGCTCCGCGGTGTCGTAGCGGTGGCTGGAGACACCGAACAAGACGACCGGCACGGTGAGACAGGTCGCCCCCAGATGGCCGGCCGCGGCAAGGCCCACGGCACGCCACCGTCCGTAGACCCTCTCGACCAGACCCAGGCAGCCCGCGATACCCACACCCACGGTCAGCACGCCGGACACGCTCAGCAACGGCGGAGCAGGAAACAGCGCGCTGCCCAGAAGGGAACGGACCGGGTGGTGGGCGAGGTTGTTCATGTTGGTGCTGATCGACAGCAGGAGACGCAGGGCCTCGTCACGGGGAAGCAGCCGCATGCTGATCCAGTACGTGGTCACCAGAACGCACAGGTAGGCCATCGTGGCCGGGCAGCAACGCCAGGTCGGCAGACCGCCCAGCCTCCGCCGCTTCGCAACCCGCCGTAACGCCGACACCGTCCGAGGGATGGAACCGAGTCGTATCACTGGCACGGCCTCAGCAGCGCGTAGTAGGCCAGGGGCGGTCCCAAATGGCCAGCAAGGTGCAGTCCTGCCGGGTTCGCGTTCACGGTGAGTGTGCTCAATGGCACGTGATGGCGATCCAGAAACTCTCCCACCACGAGGCGGCCCGTGAGCTTGAGGACAGTCGCACCTCGCGCAGCGTGGCGGCGGTGTCCGGTATCTCTCCGAGAACGGTCACCGTGTACACGGCGTCGAAGCTCGCATCCTCGAACGGCAGGGCGTGAGCATCGGCCCGAGTCGCCGAGATCGTCGAGATCCGCCGCGCCGCGGCGCATGACGTGGTCGAGCATCTCCTGCTGGATGTCCACGATGTCCAACTGCCCGTCCATGCCCAGTTGGGGAGCCACATGCAACGACTGCAAACCGGTACCCGGCCCGATCTCCAGAACCCGTTCGCCCTGCCGCGGATCCAGCAACACATCCAGACGCCGCCGGGTCAGGAACGGCAACGGCAGATCAAGCAGCATCCTCTGCGCATACGGATACGGCGCGGTGTCCGTCCAGAAGACAGCGGCAGCGGACACCGCGACAGCCGCGCCAGCCACCCCCCACACACCGGGCCTACGCCACAGTGCCGCGCCGGATGCACTCCCAAATGCCACCAGGTTCTCCATACCCGCAGGTCCGCTGGACACGGACAGCCGCTCATAGAACGTATCTGATGACGCATCAGGTTCAGACACAGGTACTCACTGCGGACGGCATCGAGTTGGTCAACCCCGCACGGACACCGGCGATTACTCGGTACCGCTACCGGGGCAACACGATCCCCAGCCCCTGGCCTACCGCCTGAGCAACACCCCAACGGCAGTAACCGTGGAGAGCCCGGTGCTCAGTAATGGGCACGCCGGGTTCGGAGAGCGGCCTGGAGAAACGGACCGGTAGCAACACTGGAACCGCGCTCCAGGCCGACTCAACCGCCGGAGCGGATATCCACCCACAGGGCGTCGATGTAGATGATCGGCCAGACCGGGTCCAGCGGACGGTTCTGCCAGCTGACCAGCTCGTCCACGACCGCGTCGGTGACCTTGCTGATCAGGTCAGGACTGACCTCGACGCCGTAGATCTGGGCCAGGTGGGAGTGGATGTCGCGCACCGACATCCCGCGCGCGTAGAGCGACAGGATGCGGTCGTTGAAGCCGGCCAGGCGCCGGGCGTTCTTCGGCGCCAGCTGCGGTTCGAAGTCACCGTTGCGGTCCCTGGGCACCGCGACCGTGACCGCTCCGACGTTCGTCAGCACGGTCTTCGCCGAGGTGCCGTTGCGGGAGTTGCCCGACCCGCGGCCCGCGAGGTCGTGCTTCTCGTAGCCGAGGTGCTCGGTCATCTCCGCTTCCAGAGCCCGTTCCAGCACGGCCCTGGTGATCTCGGTCAGCAGCCCGCCCTCCCCGACCAAGGCCGCCCCGGAGGCGTCGGCGCGGTCCATCGGCCGCTCGACGACCTCGTCCACCAACACGTCATCCGCCAGTCCCTCGACCGGCTTCTCCGTCCTGTCCGCCATGGCTTGTCCGTCCCGCCTGGCCAGGGAACCCGAGGCCGAGCCCCCGGCCAGACTGTCACATCACGGACTTACACGATCTTCCAGACACGCTCACGGCTCCCGCGCAGGGCCACCGGCCTGGGCGGGCGCGTAAGCGGGTCTTACGAGATTTTCGTAGTCGCTGATCTCTTCACCTCACCTGTGGTGTCGGCTGGTTGGTGTCGGCGGGCTGGTTGTGCGTTGGCGTGGTGGGGGACCTGCTGCCGCAGCTGGCTGCGGTGCGGGTCGAGCGGGTGGTGGCCGGCGGGGATCTGCCGCGGATCACGGCCCGGAGCGGGGATGACGTTCCGGCGGCGTGTCCGGGGTGCGGGCAGGCGTCGGACTGGGCGCATGCGCGGTATGCGTGGCACGTCGCGGACGAGGCGCTGGGCGGCCGTGCGGTCGTGTTCGACTTATCGGTGCGCCGCCCGTACTGCGAGAACCCCGACTGCGGGGAGGTCACCCTCGCCGAGCAGGTCACCGGTCTGACGCAGCGCTACCAGCACCGCACTCCGGCTCCGCAGACGGTGGTCGACGCGGTCGCCGTCGCGCTGGTCGGCTCGGCCGGGGCCCGACTGTCGGGCGTGCTGCAACACGTGCTGACCTGGGCAAGCGTGCTGAACCGCCTGATGCGCATCAGTCTGTCCGCCTGTTCAGGAGCCGACGGCACGGGGTCCCGTCACCATCGCCGTTCTGGACGACACCTGCGGCAGTCTCATCCAGCTGACGCAGCATCACCGGTAGTCGGTGTGGGGCAGGGGGGTGGGGTCGAACCGTCGTGTGTTGGTGGGCCGTTGGTTGCCGTGAGGCGGGGTCCCGCTTCGGGGTGGGTCCTGTGCTTCGGGTGGTGGGCTTGCCGTTTTGGTGAGTGTGATGTGAGGAATCGTCGTGTCCGTTGCCCCTGTCGTGTGGTTCTCCGGTCTGTTCAGGTTCGGTTCTTCGGGCCGGGACCTGCCGTCGTGGTGGGCGGCGTTGATGGGCGCGGTGTCGGGGGCGTCGTATCCGAAGGTGGATGCGGAGGGGCTGTTGGCGGGCGCGGCGGGTCTGCGGCGTGCGGCGGTGGCGGTGGACGGGGCGGGGGTGGGGGTCGAGCGGTTCGCGACCGCGTTGCCGGCGGGTCTGCCGGGTGCGGGTGAGGGGATGGCGGGGGCCCTGGCGGGTGTCGGGGAGAGTACCCGGGGCGGGGCGGCGAGTCTGCGGGAGGGTGCGGGGGCGCTGGAGGAGCAGGCCGGGCAGGTGGATTACGCGCAGCGGTCGATGGAGCTGACGGCGGCGGTGACGTTGTGGACGGTCGCGCAGTTGGTGTGGGCGATGGCGGCGACCGCGGGTGTGTCGGGGGTGTCGGTTGCGGGGGTGTTGGCGGGTGGGCGCCGCTCGGTGAGCGAGTTCGCGGCGACCCTGTTCGATTCGCTGAAATCGGGTGCGGTGTTCGGGGTGGTGCAGGAGACGCTGGTGCAGGCCTCTCAACTGGGCGAGTACCGCCGCGAGCTGGACGTGACGTCGTTGTTGGTCGCGGGGGTGGGGGGTCTGGCCGGGGGGCTGGGTGACCCTGTGGGGCATGCCCTGGGTGGTCGGCTGCCGGTACCCGGGTTGCTGCGCAAGATGGCGGGCGGGGCGTTGGGCGGGGTGATCGGTGGGGAGGCCGGGGCGGTGGTCTCCACCGCCTGGCAGGGTGGTGAATGGGACCCGACCATGTTGGGCCTTGCCGCGGCGGCCGGTGCGGGCACCGGGGTGATCGGCGGGGCCCTCCACCACTACACCCAGCTCGGGCACGCCCAAAACCCCCACCTTCGCCAGGACCCCGTCGACGTCCACGGCACCGACCACTGGACGGCCCCTGCCGCCCACGACCGGCAGCCGGCGGCCGAACTCCCGCCACCGGCCCTCACGGGCACCCCCGAGCCGGTGTCGCGCGAGGCCACCGCACCGGCACCGCGTGAATCGGGGGTCGCGCAGCCCGAGGCCGGACGAGCCACCGTGGAAAGGCCCGGGCGCGACGTGGAAGCGGCCGTCTCTTCCACGGCCTCGGTCGCCCGCCTCGGCGGCCCTGATCCGGTCAGCGCCGAGTCCGACGTGAGCGTGACACCCACCCGGCCCGTAGCGCCGACGACCGGAGACCACCCGGCACACGAGCACGCGGTCCGGACCGCCGACACGCCGGTGCGCCCCCTCGAACCGCTCTACGACCGCCGGGACTGGCGCAGCCACCAGAGGAACTGGCTCGAAGCCGTCGACAAGGCCCAGAAGAACCCCCTCGTACGCGAGGTCCAGACCATCCCGGCCGACCGACTGCACACCTGGTGGAACGCCCTGCCCGAACTCCACCGGCAGCACCTGGAGATCGGGCTGAACACGGTCCTGGCCCCGGCCGACCGCCCCGCACCCGCCGCGAAGGTCCCCGAACCCGCCGCAGTCGTCAAACTCCGCGCCGCCTTCGCCGGCGAACTCGCCACCCACCGCCTGACCGACCCGCACACCACCACCGACCAGATCCTCGACAGGACACCCGGCCACCCGACCAACCGCCCCGCCACCCCCGACGACCACTCCCGCCAGACCTTCCTCCACGCGGCAGGCCTCCAGGCCACCGCCGCCGACCGACGCGCCGGCATCCTGCCCGGCGGCGCCCGCACCAAGGAGTCAATCCTGGAGCAACGTCGTGCGGCGGCCGCGAGCGCAGCCACCACCACGGGCAGCACCTCCGTCACCCCTGGCGCTCCCGCGGCCGCTGCCCCGGGGCGGCCTGTGGCACAGCTCAAGCGCCGCCTGGCGTCACCGTCCGGATCCGACCCCCAGCCCCGCACGGAAGCCCCCGGCAAACGCGCGCGTGGCAACGAACCCGTCCGGTCCGTCATCGAGGGCTCCCCGATCACCGTGCCCACCAAGCAGGCCATCACCACGGCCCTCACCCAACTGGCCCAGGAACTGAAGGACCGCGGCGTCCACGCCCTACGCAACGCCACCCTGCTCCAACTCGCCCGCTACACCCTGCCCGGAACCGACCCCACACAACTGCACAAAGCCGCCCACACCACCCTGTCCATGCGCCCCGACGAACCCCTGACCACCACCAGCCTCCAACTCGGCCACACCCTCGACCAGCTCCTGACCGACCCCGCCCACACCACGGCCCCCTGGAAACCCAGAGCCCTCCACTACGCCGACTTCCTCGACCGCCACCACCTGCCACTGGACGCCCACCACCTCGACACCCTGCACACCCTCCACCGCCTCACCCGAGCCCCGAGAACCACCACCACCGCCCACCTCGACCACCTCGTCACCACCGTCAACCCCGCCATCTCCACACCCAGCCCGGTCGACCGAGCCCGCCTGGTCACCGACGCCCTCGCCCTGCGCCACGACAACCACCCCGTCACCATCGACACCCTCACCCACGCCACCGACCAACGACTCGCCCACGCCATGGACTGGACCCCCGCCAGCGCCGACCACACCCCGGACGCCACCCACCCCGACCACAGCCCGGACACCACCACCCACGTCAGCGACAGCACCCACGTCAGCGACGAGGCGATCAGATTCGCCATCACCCTGATGAAGGAACGCGGCGACCTCCCCTTCAAAGACGGCATCCCCGAAACCGAAGACCCCACCGCCCGCACCATCGCCAACTACTACGACATCTCCTACAAAGTCCTCGCCAGCACCACCGCCGCCGAAGCCGCCGCCACCACCCACGCCGCCCAGATCGCCACCCCCCACCACACCCCCACCACCGACGGCCCGGCAGCACCCCCATCCCCGCCCGCGACCTTCCTCCCCAAAGACCCGACCGTGCGCACCGCCTACGAGGAGCTCCTCGCCGTCCTCCACGAAGAGAACCGCCGCGACCAGATCCCCCGCCAGCTGCGCGCCCACGCCGCCACCCTCCCCCAAGCCCCCCACGACTCCGTCTACCGCGGCTGGAACCCCAAGAACGAAGCCACCCCCGCCTTCAGCACTCACTACAAGACGGTCAAGCACATCGACGCGAAGACGATCCTCCTGAAGAGCAAGAACAGCCACAAGGACGACTACTGGGCGAGGACGACGGCGGCGGCCTGCCTACTGGCCGACAACGCCACCCCGGCAACCGTGATCACGAAGCGCCTCGCCGTGGCCAGGGGGTTCCCTCTCGAGCTGGTGAAACACGCCCCCAGCCAGCACCCGTGGACCCCCGAGGAAGCCACACGCCTCGTTCAGGACTGGATCGACAACCACCAGAACAGCGTCACCCTGCTCGCCCACCTCCAGGCCAACACTCCCTACGCCCCCGTCATTCACAGCAGCGGCAGAATCGACCACCCCAAGTTCGCCCACCCCGTGTTCGTGGGTGCCAAGGAACAACTCCGAACCATCGCCCCGGCACTGAGTAAGCTGGACATAGCCGCGAAACTCGGCGTGAGCGCGGACCCTCTGGACATATGGAAGAAGGAGGCGCCCGACGTCGGGGAAGAGCCCGCCGTCCTGGAGGACACGTCCACGAACCCCGTCCCCTTCCAGCCGCGCGTGGTCCTCCCCACGGACGGGGGCGTGCGGACCGCCTACGAGGAGCTCCTCGCCGTCCTCCACGAGGAACACCCCGACCAGGTCCCCCGCCAGCTGCGTGCCCACGCCGCCACCCTCCCCAAAGCCCCCCACGACTCCGTCTACCGCGGCTGGAACCCCAAGAACGAAACCACCCCGACCCTCATCGCCCACTACAGGACGGTCAAGCACATCGACGCGAAGGTGAACCTCCTGAGGATCGGTCTTCACGAGGAATACAACCCGAAGGTCACGGCGGCCGCCTGTCTGCTGGCCGACAACGGCACCCAGAAGGGCGTGTCCGTGAAACGCCTCGGCATCGGACAGAAGACCCTGCCTGACCTGGTCGAGCACGCCCCCAGCCGGCACCCGTGGACCCCTGAGGAGGCCGGGCGCCTGGTCAGGGACTGGATCGACAACCACCAGAACAGCACCACGCTGCTCGCCCACCTCCAGGCCACCACCCCCTACGTCCCCGTCGTGCGCAAGGACGGACTCGACCACCCCAAGTTCGCCCGCCCCGTCTTCCTCCACGCCGACGCTCGACTCCGAACCACCAGACCCGAACTCGATCTGAACGGCCGCGCGCGGAAGCTCGACATCGACCCCGGAAGGCTGGCCAACTGGGTAGCGGGCGCAGCCGCCGGTGAGGACCATGCCGCTCCGGATGATCCCGCCCGCGCCCGGGACGCGGCCGACGCTCACGACACCCCACCGCGTCGGACGGACGGTGGCACGTCCGACACCCCTGAGGCCACGGGTCCCAGCGACCGGACCGTTGCCGGCCCCGCGGACAGCCGCTCCGAGTCTGCGGGCACCGACCACGCGGCCTCGGAAGGAACGGGGTCCACCGACCTGCCCACCGCCGACCCGATGGCCGTGGACGGCGCTGAGGAGAGCGACCCCGGCCCCTCCACGGCCCGTCCCACTGGAAGTGACCATCGCCCTACTGCGGCCGGCCACGAGACCCCGACCCTCGATTCCCCCGATCCCACCCCCTTCCAGCCACGCCTGATCCTCCCCAGGGACAAGGGCGTGCGCACCGCCTACGAAGAGCTCCTCGCCGTCCTTCACGAGAACCACCGCGACCAGATCCCCCGGCAGCTGCGCGCCCACGCCGCCACCCTCCCCCAAGCCCCCCGCGACTCCGTCTTCCGCGGCTGGAATCCCAAGGACGAACGCACACCTGACTTCGACGCCCACTTCAGGAGGGCCAGGCGCATCCCGGAGAATTCGACACACCCGAAGAAGGTCCATGCTGAGTACGGCCCGAAGCGCACCGCGGCAGCCTGCCTGCTGACCGACAACGGCACCAAGCCGGCCGTGATCGCGAAACGCCTCGCCATCTCAGTGGGCACCCTGCGTGGTCTGGCGCAGCACGCTCCCAGCCAGCACCCGTGGACCCCCGAGGAGGCCGCACGCCTCGTTCAGGACTGGATCACCCACCACCGGAACACCACCACCCTGCTCGCCCACCTCCAGGCCAACACCCCCTACACCCTCGTCGAACAGGGCCCCAACCGGTTCGCCCACCCCCCGTTCGCCCACCCTGTCTTCCTCGACGCCGACGCACGACTCCGAGCCGGCGAACCCGGATTGAGTCAGAATGCCCGCGCCAGGAAGCTCGGTGTCCCCCGGACTGCCTTCGAAAAGTGGGACGGTGGAACGGCCGCCGTCCGG
This sequence comes from Kitasatospora sp. NPDC093102, assembly GCF_040683915.1. Classification (NCBI taxonomy): domain Bacteria; kingdom Bacillati; phylum Actinomycetota; class Actinomycetes; order Kitasatosporales; family Streptomycetaceae; genus Kitasatospora; species Kitasatospora sp. NPDC093102. Next base: position 13,168 of record NZ_JBFBFA010000062.1, read on the forward strand.
CAGACGCCTGCCACCCCGGTGGATCCCGCTCGCGCCGGAACAGCGGCCGACGGCCCCAGCACCCCAACCCACACGAGGGCCGAGGCCATCAGGCCGGATGCCGCCACGGAACCGATGGACGTGGACGGCGGCGAGGAAAGCGACGCCGGCCCCTCCATGGCCCGACCCGCCGCAAGCGACCACCGCCCCACCGCGGCCGACCACGAGACCCCGACCCTCGATTCCCCCGATCCCACCCCCTTCCAGCCACGCCTGATCCTCCCCAGGGACAAGGGCGTGCGCACCGCCTACGAGGAACTCCTCGCCGTCCTCCACGAGGAACACCCCGACCAGATCCCCCGGCAGCTGCGCGCCCACGCCGCCACCCTCCCCCAAGCCCCCCGCGACTCCGTCTACCGCGGCTGGAACCCCAAGGACGAAACACCCAACTTCCGGACCCACTACAAAAAGGCTGCGGGCTCCAGGAATCCACACCTCCTGAGGGACGGCTTGCTCGACGAGTACGGCCTGCGGGCAGCGGCGGCAGCCTGCCTGCTGACTGACAGCGGCGTCCCGAGCAATGTGATGCTCAAACACCTCGGCGTAGCAAAAGAGCACCTGCCTGGACTGACGAAAGACGCCCCCAGCCGGCACCCGTGGACCCCTGAGGAGGCCGCACGCCTGGTCAGGGACTGGATCACCCACCACCAGAACAGCGTCACCCTGCTCGCCCACCTCCAGGCCAACACCCCCTACACCCCCGTCATTCACAGCAGCGGCAGAGTCGACCACCCCACGTTCGCCCGCCCCGTCTTCCTCGACGCCTACGTGCTACTCCGAACCACCACACCGACCCTTGCGGACATCGCCGAGAAGCTGGGCGCAGCTTCGAGTCCCCTGGGCAAGTGGGTGGGAGAAATGGACGGGCCCGCCCGCCGGGCGACGCCGACCGACCCTGATGGGGCGGAGATCACCCGTCCGACTGATGACGGGCCACTCCCGACGGCATCGGATTCACCGTCCACGCCGCACCCGGAGGCCTCGCTCCCCCTACCGAGCGGCACCACGGAGCCGATGGTCCTGGAGGTTGCCGAGGATGGCGAAACCGGCCCCTTCGTGCCCCGCGTAGTCCTCCCCGAGGACTCGCGCGTGCGCACCGCCTACGACGAACTCCTCGCCGTTCTCCAGGAGAACCGCCCCGATCAGGTCCCCCGGCAGCTGCGCGCCCACGCCGCCACCCTCGCCCCCGCCCCCCGTGACTCCGTCTTCCGCGGCTGGAACCCGGAGAGTGAAGCACTCAATTTCCAAACCCACTACAAGACGGTCAAGCGCATCACGGGGAAACCGCCCCTCCTGAAGGACGGTCTCGACGGGGACTACGGTCCGAGGCTCGCTGCGGCGGGCTGTCTACTGGCCGACAACGCCACCACGGCCGAGGCGATCACGAAACGCCTCGGCCTCCGGGACAAACAGGCAACAGCGGACATCGTCGGGCACGCCCCCAGCCGGCACCCGTGGACCCCCGAGGAGGCCGCACGCCTGGTCAAGGACTGGATCACCCACCACCGGAACACCACCACCCTGCTCGCTCATCTCCAGGCCAACACTCCCTACGCCCCAACCATGGACAAGAACGGGCATCTTGAACACCCCAAATTCGCGCGCACTGTCTTCCTCCACGCCGACGCAGAACTCCGAAGCGCCAACAACGAATTGATCCAAGCGAAACGCGCGAAGGAACTCGGTGTCCCCTCGCGCACTCTGTACGGCTGGGAGAACCCGGAGAGCAGCGGGGGGAGGAACCCCGCGTCTGGTGCCCGCTCTGGCCGACTCCCTCGCGCGGACGCCGTCGTCAGCACCGGTGTCACACCCGCGCGGGCCTCGGCGGAGCAGCGTTTCGGCGTCCGGAAGGAGCCGGCCAGGGTGCAGGTGGGTGCGCCCCGGGCCACGACCGGACCCACACTTCACGGCACCGCCGCGAGGCACCTGGTGGGTGCCCGTCGTCCCGAAAGCACGGGCGACAGGCCGGGCAACTTCCCCGCGGCGAAGGCCTCCCGGCGCCCCCAGGCGTCCCCGGTGTCGAGTGGCACCGCCGCGCCCGGCCCGAAGCCCGCTTCGGTCTTTCGTGCCGCCCCACCCCCGGCTCGCACACCGGACACCGTCACCAGCGCCCCGGCCCGCGACGCGGTCGACCCCGGCAGCGCGCCTGCCGCTCTCGGTCACCTGGCGCTGCCCGCGGGCGGTACACCCGGCACGCTCCCGGTCATCACACCTGCGGCCCCCGACGGGGAGACGGTCATCACCGACCACGGCAGGACCGGTTCGGGCCGCACGACCTCGTTCGACGAGGCGGACGTTTACCCCCCGGATGTCCGTGAGCTGTTCGGAGAAGACGACTACGGCCTGGAACCGCTGGCCCTGGACCGGGAGATCCCGAGCGCTCTCACCTCGGGCGTGGTGGAACTCCTCGCCTCCACCAGCCTCACCGATCCGGGCGACACTCCCCGGCCCGCTTCCCCGGTCCGGACCACGGACACCCACGCCGAGGCGGAGCATGTGCCGGAGGAGCACACCGCAGAGTCGTCGAGTCCCGTGATCCCGACAGGGCCCGACGAGTGGGACACCTGGATGCTCGACGAGCTGTTCCCCGAGGCCGAAGCCCTGGACACCCTGACAGTGCTGGCGGGGACGGGTGACGGCGAGGACGCCCCCGAGATCACCCCCGAGGACCTGGAGGAGATGGGCCTCCTGATCTCCGCCTACCCGGCACCGACACCACCGACAGCCGTCGTCACCGACCCGCCACCGGCACCACCGACAGCTGTTGTCACCGACCCGCCACCGGCACCACCGACCGTCACCGTCGAAAGCTCGGCACCCCCAGCGGCGCTGAAGGACACCACAACCGACAGCGAAACGGGCTTCGCCGACAAGGTGACGATCCCCAAAGGCGGCTTTCCCCCCGAAACGGCTCCGTCCCCCCTGTACTACCCCGACAGCCCACCCGCCCACGACGACGCCGAGCCGACCAGCACCACCAAGAACACCCTCGCCACGGACGAGACCATGGACATCACCATGGACACCGCCACCGCACGAGAAACCACCACCCCGCCACCGTCCGCTTCCACCGGCCCTGCCCCCACCGGCACAGCACCGAACACCCCCCTCTACGACGCCAACCCGTTCGACCTCGCCTTCTACGACGTCTTCGAAGACCAGTCCGCCGTCCCGACCATCGCCGAGCTCGCCGACAAGGAACTCGACCGCCTGATCGACCTGCACGACGACCCCGACGCCGAATGGCGGGGACGACAAACCGACGACACCGGCCTTTCGGAAAGCGGCACCGGATTCGCCACCGACCTCGTGGTCCCCGGCATCACACATCCCCTCAACACCACTGACACCACCAACACCGCCGACACCGAGATGACCGACGCCGACCCCTACCCGGCCTACATCGGCACACCCCCTCCCGCACCACGCACACCCACCACAACATCCCCGCCTGCCATGACACTTCCTCTGACCGACCTCCCCGAGTTCTAGGAACCGTCCGGGGAGTCACCCCGCGGCCCGCGACGAGCACACCCGCCCGGTCGGCTCCGTCCCGGGGGGAGTGATGAATTCGGCTCTGGCTCAGGGATGCTGTTGGTGATCTTCATGAGTGACGGGTTCGAGTCCCGCCACCCGGTGGTTGGCACAGTTGCTGGAAGCGGGTGGTTGGGCCTGTTCGATGGTCGGCTGATCTGCCATCGTCACGGTGCTGGCTGAGGCGGATGATGTTGGTTCCGGCCGCGGTGAGGACGTGTTGGACGTGGGTCTTCGCGGTGCCGCGGTAGCGGCAGTTGCGCAGGCCGTGGGCATGGACGGTCTCGGAGACGGTGGCTTCGCAGCCTGCCCGCATGGCGTATCGGTCCTTCCAGGGCCGGGTCTGTTGATCTTTCCTTACGCGGTTCTGGATCTCCTGCAGGGGTTGTGGCAGCAGCAGGAGGTGGCGGCCCTTGCCGTCGATGTTTCCGGTGCACCTGGGGCGGTCGTCGCAGGCCCGGCAGACGGCCCGGGGAAAGAGTACGGACAGGCGTGGCTGGCCGTCGGCGAGTGTCGCTTTCCAGGGCGGGCTGGTAGCGCCGTTGGGGCAAGTGAGCGTTCTTTCCTCCCAGTTGGGATGGAAGTCTTCCTTGTTGAAACCCGGTAGTGCCCGTGTCCTGGGTGGGAGCCGGACCGGGCCGACCAGGTCGATCCCGTAGACGGTCCTGGCCCGGTGGATGGTGGCGGGGCTGGTGTATCCGCCGTCGACCAAGTGCTCGGACGGCGCCAAGTCTCGCGCGGCAAGGTCGATGTGGATCCGTTCGAGGGTGTCGATGTCCTGCTCGGGTGCCGGCGTGGTGGCGACGTGCACGATCACGTTCGGCAGGCCGGTGTCGCAGGTCTCGGTCTGGTGGTCCTTGTAGCCGACCCACTCGGCCTTGCCGGGTTTGTGGCTGAAGCGGGCCTGCGGGTCGTGGGGCGAGACGATCTCGACCGACGACCACGGGGCCCGGGCCGAGGCGGGGTCGGGCCGCCCGTCGGAGGCTTCTGGGACATCGAGCGCCGGGGGCTGTGGCGCCGGCTCAGCCGGTCGCGGGTCTGCTTGGGCCCGCGCCAGCCCAGGCGGCCCTCCTCGTCGTACCAGTACTGCTGGACCCAGACCTGCCGCAGGACCTCCACCTGCGGCAATGCCCGCAGCCGGACCGGGGTACCGGGCCCGAGGACGGCTCGCAGCAGGCGCATGCCGTCCTCGCCGACCGCCAGGGCGTACCGCTCTCGCTCCTTCGTCTCCCTGGGCAGCCGGTCGTAGCGCACCGGCCGGCCGTAGCGGCGAGCCCAGTCGTCCGTGACCAGGGCGGACAGCCATTCCCCGTCAGCGCGTGCCAGCCCCTCCAGGGCAGCGCGCATGGTCTCGCCCACCAGCTCGATCCGGTCCAGGCGCCGTACTGCCGCCAGGACGTGGGTGGAGTCGGTGCGCTGACGCCCGCGGCGCTTGACCAGGCCTGCTTCCACCAGACGGTCCACCATCACCGCGAGCAGCCGGTCCGCACGGTCGCCCTCGGCCATCCGGTCACGGAACTCACTGAGTACCGAGAAGTCGAACCCCCGATCGTCCAACTCCAGTCCCAGGCAGTAATTTCCAGTCCAGACGGCAGCGGACCGCCTCGGCGGCTTGTCGGTCCGTCAGGTTCTCGGCGTACTGCAGTACCGACACCAACGCGAGCCGCGCCGGCGACAGACCGCGCCGCCCGTCGACCGGATACCACTCGGCAAAGTCCTCATCGACGAACAGCCCGTCCAGATGGTCCCGCACCCACATCGCCGCAGTCCCCCGAGGATTGCTCGCCCGTGCCATCTGCGTCGTCAGACCCGAATCCGCAGGTAGTGGCCGACGGCCAGTCAGTTGATCTCTGGGCCGGCCGTTGGCGCCGTTGTGGCGTGGCCGGGTAGGCCGGTGGCCCGGCTGTCGCGCGGGTGGGCGGCTTTCCAGGGCGGTTTCGGGTGGTTCGGGCCCGGTCGGGGCAATCGGTCAGGCTGCTGAAAGGTGCCGGTGGGCACGGATCCGGGCCAGCGTGTTGGCGATCAGCTCACTGGCCCCGGCAGTGAAGCGGAGTTCGTGGCGGCGGGCGGTGACCGTCCACCGGGCGGCGCGGTGGATCAGCAGGCGCCGCACGGTGGCGATGCGGCGGCGGGCCTGGCCGATGGGGGCGAGCATCTGCAGCCATGCGGTGAGGTTGTAGGCCAGCAGCGCGCCCCACATCCACATGCTGTTGACCGCGTGGGAGCCGGAGGGCAGGTGGTTGAGTCCGGCCGCCGTGGGCGGTGTCGCGGAACAGTTCCTCGATCCGGGTGCGGCGGCGGAACTCCCACTCCGCCGCCGCGATCTCCTCGTCCAGGTCCAGCTCCTCGTTGGTCACGAAGAACGAGTAGGCGTATGCCTGTTCCTCCAGACCCTCCAGGACCAGGGCGAGCTGGTCCTTGCCAACGGTGCGTGAGCGACGCGAGCGCGGATCCGCGGACAGCTCGGCGGCTTCGTAGCGCACCCGTCTGGCGATCACGCGGGTGCCCTCGGGCCAGCCGGGCGGAGCGTAGGCCAGCACGGCGACCCGCGCGGTCGGGTAGTCCAGGGCGTCGATCCAGTCGTCCTCGTGCACGGCGGCAACCGCCCGCCACAGAGGCCGGCTGCGCGGGACGCCGAGCCGGAACAGGCATCCGCGGGCCGCGATCTTCCCGGCGACCTTCCCGGCGTAGTAACCCGTATCGCCCTGGAACAGGACCGGACCGGTGGCCCCGGCCGTGCGCACGGCGTCCACCGCCCGGTCGATCTGGCCCAGGACGTGGGTGCGGCCGTCCGAGCGGCCGTCCAGGAGGTCGGCGACCACGGCAGTTCCGGCCTGGGCCCAGTGCGCCGCGTGCACCCGCCCCGAGACCTCGCCCTTGTAGGAACGGACGACCTGTTCCTTGCGGGTCGAGTAGACCTCGATGTCCTTGGCGTCCAGGTCGATCGTGACCCGCCCGGCCAGGACCCGGGCCCGCTCGCCCACCGGGAGCGCGGCCAGCGCCCGGGCGGTGACCTGCGCGCATGCCCGCTCGATACCCTCCCGCCCGGCCTGGCCGAACCGGGCGGCGAGCGTGGCGGCCGTCGTGGACGGCGGGACGGGCGCGGGCAGCAGTCCCTCAGCGACCACATCCGCCCGCAGCCGGTCGAAGCCGACCAGGTGGTCCTCCCCGGTCAGCTGCACCGCAGCCATGGCCAGTGCGAACTCCCCGCCCGACAACCCCCGCTCGCGTTCCTTGACCGGGCCGACCTCCGTATCCAGCGCGGCGGTGACGCCCAACGCCCGGTCCAGTTCCGCGACCAGCATCAGCCCGCCGTTCTCGGTCAGCGACCCGTCCACCCCGCCCAGCTGGGCGTTCAGCCGGGTCCAGCGCCTACCGGGGGTGCGGAAGGCGGTACGGCGACGCGATATCTTGTTCACCTGGCAGGTGTCCTTGCTGGTAGAGCGATCAGGCGTAGAGAACCTCGATCATCTCAAACCGGCACGGACACCTGTCGTCGTATCAGCCGCTACACCGCACCACTACCTGCGGATTCGGGTCAGAGCTGGAATCTCCCGCCCCGGCCACGAGCCCATCGCCACCGCAACCAGCCCCCTTCAACCTGCTCGGATCTCCAGATCAGGACAGCAGGCGCACAAGGCCAGCGACCGGCAAAGCCGTCAGCCTCACCCTCCCCAGTGAAGATCACCAACAGCACCCTGAATGTGAGCCAGAGCCGTTTTCAGATCCTCATCACCTCGATGAACGCCCGGATCACCCCCAGGTCCAGGGCACGCCAGCGTCGGCGGCCCTCGCCGTTGTCGAACCTGGTGCACCGGCGCTCGCAGACCCCGCAGCGTTGCCGCCGCCGCTTCGCCGGGCGGGCATGGGCCACGATGACCGTGTCCTCGGCACAGGCCTGCGCGCCATCGTCCTCCTCGGCCTCGACCGAGTCGATCACCGTGTGTTCGACTCCGAGCAGCCGAGTCCATATGCTTGCAGATCGCACGCCGTATCCAGGTTCTTCCGTTTCGTTCTGTCGCAAGTCGAAACGTAGCCGGGATACGGCGTGTTCTGCGTATCAGCCCTGGTCAGCGACCCACGGAAGCGACAGGAGAGCCCTTTTCGGGGCCGCGCGTCACCTGGCCGGTCGGCTTCCGGTGTGCGGGGCCTGCCCCGCGAGCCTTGGCATCGTGTCCGGCCTGTGGGAACCCGTCGGCCGGATTCGGTGCGGCGACGGTTTTTCACGGGGTGGCTCCTCGGGCCTCGCGTCTGAGTCTGTCGAGGTCGAGGGGTTGGTGCTCGTCCGAGAGGTCGTCCATTTCGTTGAGGACGGTGGTGATGTCGAGGAGGTGGTGGATGTCGGTGGTGTCGGGGTGGGTGGTGTCGAGGACGAGGGTGGTGAGGGTGCGCAGGTTGGTGGTGAGGGTGTGGGGGGTGGGGGTGGTGGTGGGTTCGGGGGTGAGGAGGGGGGTGAGGGCGTGCAGGGTGCGCAGGTTGTCGGGGGTGATGCGGCGGCTGATGGTGATGAGGGTGTGGGCGAGGGCGTGGAGGTGGTCGTCGGTGATGGGGGTGGTGGAGACGTGGCGGCGCAGCTGGGTGAGGGGGTCGTGGGGTCGGTGGGGGGTGGGGTGGGTGGTGAGGGTTTTGGCGGCCTGGGTGAGGCGGGTGGTGAGGTGGTGGTCGAAGCGTGCGGCGGCCGACCCGGGGGGCTGCGTGTTGGGCGCGGGGGTCTGCGTGTTGGTGGTGGGGTGGCTGTCCGGGGCGGCGGCGGCCCGAGGGGGCCGGGTCGTGTCCGGCGGCGCGGTCCTGGTGGCGGGTTTCGGGCCGGTGGGCGGTGCGGTCCGGGGCTGGGTGGGCGGGGTGGCGATGAGGGTTGCGGGCCGGTTGCCGGGTGAGGTGGGGGTGGCGGGCTTGGCGGTACCGGGGCGTGCGGTCCGGGTGGGACGGGCGTTGGCGGGGGGCCGGTCGCCGGGGGTGGCGGGGAGGGTGACGGTGGGCAGGCGGAGGGCTCGTGAGGTGCCGGCGCTCGTGGCCGGTTGGGTGTTCGTGTGGCGGGGTGCGCGGTCGGCCGTCGTCCTGGCGGCGGGTTTGCGGCTTGTGGCTGCGGTGGTTGCGGCGCGGTGGCCTGGGCCGGGCGCCGGTGGGCGGGCGGCGGCCCGGCTGCGGGGCGCGGGCACGGTGTTCGGGGCGGCGGTGGGGGACACGGTGGCGGGGGTGGGGGGTTCGTGGCGCAGGGTGCCGCGCTGGTAGTGGAGGACGGTGCGGGTGACGGCTTGGGTGACCGCGTCGGGCAGGGGTCGTCCGCCGGGGGTTCGGGCGGCGTGGATGCTCAGCAGGCGTGCCTCGGGGCCCGGGAGCGGCAGCGGGTCGGCGGGGTTGTAGGTGCGCAGGTCGACGTGGGGGGCGTGCCGTCGCAGGAAGGCGGCGGTCTTCTGCCGGTAGGTGCGGATGAGCGCCGGCGAGCCGAACGTGTGGGCGGTCGCGGAGAACTCGCGGCCCGTCACGGCGTCGAGAGTCCTTTCCGCCAGGGCCAGCTGGTCGCCGGGCAGCGTGGCGGCCAGGTCGCGGCGGCGCAGGAAGCCCCGGGCCTTCTCCCGCAACGCCTCGGGCCACGGATCGGTCGCCACCCGCTGCACCGGGGCACCCGGAGCGGGTGCGTCGGGTGCGGGGGTGGTGCCTGGGGTGGACGGCGGCGTCGTGCCGATGTCCGTCCGGGTGTCGGCGGCGTGCGGTGTGAGGTGGGCGACGGCAGGGGTGGCGGTCCCGATGGACGGGTCGGCCCCTGTCACGTCGCTGCTCTCGAGCCGCTGCCCGGCGGGCTGCGTCCCTGCGTGGTCGTCGTGCGTGGTGGCGGTCGTGGTGGGTGGGGAGTCCATGTTCATGTCCAGGGGCCGGCCTGTGTCGGCGGGCGTGTCATGGGTGTGGGTGTTCTCCGCGTCGATGCCGCGTTTCAGTTCCCGCCACAGTGCGGGGTAGCTGTCCTCCAGGTCCTCAAGGCATGCCAACCAGTAGAGGTGGGCGGCGCGGAGTCCGTCCTCGGTGTCGGCGGACCGGGGGGAGTCGCCCTCGGCCCGTGTGGCCAGCTCGCGCTCGATGGCGTCCTTGATGGGCCGGCTCTCTGCCTGCCACCAGGTTTCCCGTACCGCGTGGGTGGCGCCCAGGGCTTCTTTGAGGACGGCCTTGTGGGCGGGGGTGAGGACGCCTGGGGTGGGGTCGGTGAGGGGTGGTGTGTCGGAGCGGGTGGGGTCGATGGTCTCGGGGGTGCTGTGGGCGGCGGGTGCCTCGACTCCTGTCACGTCTCCGGCCGCGGGAGACGGGGAATCCACCTTCATGTCCATCCGCTGCCCCTCGCCGGTGGGCATGTCATGGATGGTCTCGGCGCCACTGCCATGGGTCAGGTGCTGCCACAACAGGGGAACATCGTCCTGCAGCTCCGCTTTGAACGCCCGGAAGCGGAGGTAGGCGTAGCGGCGCAGGGCCTCGGTGTCGGTTGGCCGGGATGTTGGGTTCTCGGCCAGTTTTTCGAACTTTTCCCGGATGATGTCTCTGAACGTCGGTCCGACCGCGTTCCAGCAGGATTCCAGCGTGGCGGGGCTGGCGGTACGGGCCGTTTCGAGGACGGCCTTGTGGGCGGGGGTGAGGGCGGTCGGAGTGGGGTCGGTGGCGGTGCGGGACGCATCCGCTTTTGGCGCCGCCGTCCCGTCGTCACCGCGCGCGACGCTGACCGCACCGGACGCCGGGCCTGGGTCCGGGTTGGTCGACGGGGCGGAGTCCGCTGACGCACCGTGGGTGCCGTCCACGCCACCCTTGCGGTTCAGCTCCCGCCGCAGCAGAGCGAGATCGTCCTCCATGCCCTCTGCCATCGCTTTGCGGCGCAGGAACGCGTAGCGGTTGAGGGCCTCGGCGTCCGCCGGTGTGCGTACCTCGGTGCCGGTCAGCTCCGTGAAACGGTTCCGGGCGGTGCGCCTCAGTTCCGGGGTGCGCTTGTTCCACGAGGCCTCGAGTTCGGCTGGGGAGATGGTCCGGGTCTTGTCGAGGACGGTCTTGTGGTCGGAGGCGAGGGCGGTCTGTGCGGGGCGGGTGAGGCCGTTGGCCTCGGCGTTACCGTGCGTGGCGGTTGCTTCGGACATCGGCACGTCGCGGATTGCCGGCGGTTCCCCGGTCGGTGTTGGACTGCTGTCGTCACCGCGCGCGGCGCTGGCCGCACCGGGCGCCGGGCCTGGGTTGGTCGACGGGGCGGAGTCCGCTGACGCACCGTGGGCGTCGTCCACGCCACCCTTGCGGTTCAGCTCCTGCCACAGCAGGGGGAGGTCGTCCTCCACGCGCTTTGCCATCGCTTCGCGGCGCAGGAACGCGTAGCGGTGAAGGGCCTCGGCGTCCGTCGGTGTGTGCACCTCGGTGCCGGTCAGCTCCGTGAAATTGTTCCGGACGGCGCGCATCAGTTCCGGGGAGCGCTTGTTCCACGAGGCCTCGAGTTCGGCCGGGGTGGCGTTCCGGGCCTTGTCGAGGACGGTCTTGTGGACGGAGGTGAGGGCGGTCTGCGCGGGGTCGGGGGTGGGATTGCCGGTGTGGGGGGTGTGGGTCTGTGCGGGGTGGTGCGGGGTGTCGCTGGTGACGGGTCGGGGTTGGAGGCTGCCGTCGGTGGTGGTGTGGCGGGCTGGGGTGTCAGGTGTGGTGGTGAGGCGTTCGTAGTCGGCGGGGAAGCCGTGGTCCCGGTTTTGCAGGTGCCCGTTGTTGGCGGTGTAGCCGGTCGAGCCGGGGGCGGGGAGGTAGATGTCGGGGTTGCCGAGTTCGGTGGCGAGGTCGAGGAGGTAGCGCAGGGCGGTGGCCCGGTGTTCGGGCGCGTAGGGCGCCTGCCAGAGCAGGTCCTGCCCGTGGTAGCCGCGTTTGTACAGGGCCCGGGCCACCAGGCCGGGGCCCGCGGCGAACGGCTTGCCGGCGTGGTCGGTGGTGTTGGGATGCCCGAACGGCCCGAAGTTGCGGGGGATGACGGTGAACAGGCCGGGTTTGGGCGCGAGTACGGGCGGGCGGGCGTCGGTGCCGGTGTAGCTGATGACGATGCCGTCGGCGGGGTGCGGGTGGCCGGGGGCGGCGGTGAAGGGGTGGGTGTGGGCGTCGAGGGCTTTCTGGCGTTCGAGGGCGGGGTGGTCGGCGGTGGCGGGGTGGAGTTGACCGCCGCCGCTGATGAAGCGTGGGGTGCGGTGGGGGCGGGTGGAGATGCGGACCCATTCGCCCCAGTAGTGGTCGGTGCCCTGGGCGGTGAAGTCCTTCTCACGCGCCTGGGCGCCGGTGTGTTTGGCCGGGGTGAGGGTGAGGTCGGGGGCGAGGGCGCCGGCGGTGTGGATGTCCACGCCGTTGGGGTGGGGGTGGTCGTGGTCGAGGGTGTGGGCGGCGTGGCGCAGGTAGGCGGTGTAGGCGGGGTGGTCGTAGCCGGTGGTGGCGTCGGGGTGGAGGGCGGCGAAGACCACGCGCAGGGCCTGGCCGGGTTGCCAGCCGGCGGCCCGGGCGAGGTCGGTGAAGTCGTCCGTGTTGAGGGGGCCGGTGCTGCTGTGGGGGGTGCCGTCGCCGCCGAGGTGGGGGACGAGGACGGTGCGCAGGTTCTCGTGGACGGGCAGGTCGTCCAGGGCGGGCTTCCACAGGGCGGCGGTGGCCGCGTTGATGGCCGCCGCACCGCCGGGGAAGATGAACGGTTCCGGGTGTGGGAAGCCGCTGTGCGGGGCCGGGGGCGGGCCGGGCGGCAGGCCCGGGACGGGAGCGCGCCCGATGTGGCGCAGCGTCGTGTTCACGGGTGGTTCGGCCGGGGCGGCGAGGCGGTGGCGCAGCGACAGGGAGACCAGGTCGTCCTTTTGGATGGGTGAGCCGAACGGGCTGGTGTCGAGGTGGCGCCGGAGCCGGTCGGCGGTGGTGTCCGGGTGCTGGAGCATGGCGCGTACCTCGCGCAGCGCGGCCCGGTAGCGGGCCTCGGCGACGAAACCGCTGATCCTGCCCTTCACCGTCCTTTTCCACACTTTTTCGGGGTACCTGAGGGAGGAGGGCTCCTCCCCGGGGGGCACCTGCTCACCAGGCAGGATCTCGTTCATGTTGTTGCGGTCGGTGGTGAAGACCATGGGGATGTCGTCGGGATAGCCCCTGTAGGCGAGCGGACGGTTCCAGTCGGGCAGGGTGTGGTACTCCGAATCTATGGTGTCGCCCCAGCGGGGTGCGGCCTGGCGCAGGTAGGCGTGGGGGTCCTCGAGGAATTCGTGCGGGGTGGCCTCGAAGCCGGCGATGCGGGCGTGGGAGTGGACGCCCATCTTTGCCAGCCAGGCTCGCAGCGGCATGGCCTCGTGGCCGAGGGAGGGGTCGATGACCGTCTCGATGTGGCCGCCCGCGCCGTCGTCGACCAGCACCACCGCCGCCACGTGGTACCACCAGTTCACCTGCTCCGGTGCTCCGGGCATGGCCCCCTTGGCGTTCTCCGACTCCACGACCAGACCACTGGGATGGCGCGTGTCCCGGACGGCGAACACCTTGCGGGAGTGGACACCCGCCGCATGAAGCATCTTCGCGATGGCGTGGGCCCGGCCGTAGCAACCGGTGTCGGGGTAGTCGAACGGGATCGGCAGCGTCTCCCCGGTGTCGTCGGTGAAGGTGAGGCGGGCGGCCTGCTCGTGCCAGTGCTGGGCCTCGGCGGGGGTGAGGACCATCGCCTCCAGGTCGGGTTCGTGGCCGAGGAGGTACGCGAAGTAGGCGGCGTGCTCGCCGAAGGCCTCCCGCAGGTCGTCCCGCAGACGGGAAGGGTACCGGTCGGAGTAGCCGTCCTCGAGGTCGAACACCTCCGGTACCCGGCGCCGCAGCCCGCGCAGGAGGGTGTTCAGCCCCTTCCAGTCACCCGCTTGGAGGGCCTCGTGCACGGCCATGACCCGCTCCCGGGGCCGGAGGTCACGGGGTTCGGCCGGGTCGGAGCGACCGATCTCGCGTGCGATGAGGTGGCTCCCGTCGTCGAGTCTGCCCTCCTCGTGGGCCCGGGTGAGTTCGTCGGTGACCGACCGGCCCCCGGTCCGCTCGCGGAACCGCGCGTCGACCGCGGGGAACTGCCCGGGATCCGAGGTGAGATGGTGCAGCAGCACAAGGACCTGGGCGCCGTTCACCGATGGCCGCGACAGGGCCCGGTGCAGGTCGTCCACCCGCCGGACGATCACCGGATCCGGCGGCACGATCTTGACGCGGGCACCGCTCTTCACGCCCGGGCCCCAGTCCTCGGACGGACCGGGAGCCCCGGCGTGTTCCCGCTCGTCCGCCCCGGGGCCGGGCCTGGCGGTGCGGGCCGTGTCGGCGACGACGTGGTGGGCGTCGGTGACGACCCGCGCAGCCGTTTCGGCCGGCGGCCCGGCGATGGGCGCCCCGGTGATGGGGATGTTCTCGGCCGTGGTGGCGGTGGCGGGGTGTTCGTCCGTTCGCGGGTGTGGCCCGGCCGTCCTGTTCCTGGCCGGGGGCATGGGGGATGTGGCCGTTTTCCGGGCCTCGGACCCGGTCCCGGTGGTGGCCGGTGCGGGTCGGCCCGTGCGAGTACGTTCCGGCGAACGGACCGCCCCGGGGCCGGTCCTGGCGGTGCCACCCGCCGTGCCCGCACCCGTGGTGGTGGGGCGGGAGGAGGATCCCTCGCCGCCACCGCGGCCGGGCAGGGGCGTGGTGCCCCGTCCGCCGCGCGGGGTGGGGGCGCCGGCGGGGAGGTGGCCGGCTCTGCGGTCGGCGGCGGTGGCCTGGAGGCCCGCGGCGTGGAGGAGCGTCTCTCTGGCGGTGTTGTCGGTGGTGGCCGGGTGTCTCGCCGGGTGTGAACGCTGCCGGGTGAGGAGTTCGTTGGTGGTGGTGTGGTGGTCGGTGAGGCGGTGGAGGGCGAGTTCGCCGGCGAACGCGGCGCGCAGTGCGACGAGTTCGGCGTCCTCGGGGGTCCTGGCGGCGGGCGCGGGGTGGTCGGCGGGGGCCAGGACGGTGTTCAGCTCCACGAGCAGGTGCTGCCGGTGGGTTTCGGGCAGTGTCTTCCACCAGGCCCGCAGGTCCGTGGGGTCGAGTGCCTGGACCTCCCGTACCAGCGGGTGCTCCTGCGCCTTGGCGACCGCCGCGGGCCAGTTCGGCTCGCGGCTGCGCCAGTCGTTGTGCCCGTACGAGGGATTGTGTCCGGTGGGCGGGGAGGGGTGTGGTGCTTCGTCACCGGCGGTGCCGGCGGTGGTGGCCCCGGCTTCGCGTGTCGTGTGCCGTGTGGTGTCCGGCTGTGTGGTCGGCCGGTCGGCGAAGTGCCGGGGTGTGGTCGTGTCCGTGTCGGATCGGGTGGGGGCGGGGGGTGCGGGCTGGTGGGTCGGTGCGGGCGTGATGGGGTGCTGTGCGGTGGGCTCCGCCGCGAAGGCGGCGTGGTGTTCGGCCGGGGCCGGTGCGGTGGGGGCTGTCGTGCCGTGCGGCGACAACGGACCCCGGCCAGCCTCGGACACCGCCACGGAAGACGACGCCGACACCGACACGGGCTCCGCGGCCGCCTCACCCGGTGCCCGGTGGTCACCGGCACGCTCCCGGTCCCGGTCTTGGGCCTGGCCGGGGAGCTTCTCGGTGTGGGCCGGTTGCGGGGTGTTCTCGGTGTGGGGCGCAGCGGTTTCCGGTGTCGCCTGGGGGGTGGTGGCGTGTCTGGCCTGGTAGTGGTGGGTGGCGCCGCCGATCGCGCCGGTGCCGGCGCCCGCCGCGGCGGCGAGGGCGAACGCGGCCGGATCCCACTCGCCGCCCTGCCACGCGGTGGAGATCACGGTCCCCGCCTCGCCACCGATCACCCCGCCCAGGGCCCCGCCCGCCGCCTTGCGCAGCAGGTCCGAGCCGACCAGGTGGTCGCCGAGTCCCCGTCCGGCCACGTCCCCGATCCCACCGGCCAGCCCGCCCACCCCGGAGACCAGCAGTGAGGTGACGTCCAAACCCTCCCGGTACTTCGCGATCTCGACGATCTGGACCAGGGCGTCCTGCCCCACCCCAAACAGCGCCCCCGAACGCATCGCCGCCAGCAGCTCCGCCACGATCTCGCTCACGGACCGACGACCCCCCGCCATCACCGCGGGCACCGCGGCGGCCGACGCCCCGCCCGTCGCCGCCACCGCCCACACCAGCTGCGCCACCGTCCACAACGTGACCGCCGCGGTGAAGCCCATCATCAACTGTGCCCGGTCCACCTCCCGGGCCTGTTCCTCCAGTGCGGTGGCGCCCTCGTCCAGGCTCCGCGCGCCATCGCGGGCGCTCGACCCCACACTGACCAGGGTCGAGGCCATCATCGCCCCCGCCCCGGGCATGGCGACGCCCGCACCCGCCACGGCCCGCTGCACCGCCAGCGCCCGGTCGTTGACGAACCCCGCCGCCCGCCGCAACGCCCCCGCGCCCGCCAGCAGCCCCGCCACATCAGCCTTCGGATACGACGCCCCCGAGATCGCCCCCATCAGCCACGCCCACCACGACGGCGTCTGTTTCCCCGAGCCCCCCAGATTGACCAGGCCGGACAACACGTCGCCCACAGAGGACTTCGACACCACAAACCTTCCAACGCCAGGGGGGAACCGCGTCCGCGACCGGACCAGTACGAACATGACCGAGAAGAGACAACGCGACATGCCGACGGAAGCGTTCAGCGTGATCTTGCGAGGAACCCCGGCCGTGAACGACTCCGAGCGTGGTGGCGAACCGGGCAGTGTTCGATGGGGAGCGTCGGGGTTGACGCCTCGAATGATCGTTCCTGTCGGCGGGCGCGCATAGGCGAACGGGCCTCTTGGCAGAGATGAGGTTGTCGACCAACTCTCCGCCGCAGGAGGCCCGTTGCTGTCCCAGTTCACCATCCCCGAAGTGTCCG
>NZ_JBFBFA010000063.1:0-14623 GCF_040683915.1 Kitasatospora sp. NPDC093102
AGATATGACAAACGTGTCTATGTCTTCCTCGGCACGGTCACGGTCGCCGCCCTGGCCATCTGGCTCCGCTCATGATCGACCGGACAGAACCTAGGGCCGGGGTGGGGGACGGTCAGCCGGTCAGGCCGGGAGCGCCGAGGTAGCGCTCGGGTCTCGGGACCGGGATCAGCTGACCCTCGGTCAGCGCGTCCCGGTGCTGCATCCATTCGAGCAGCCTGGTCCGGGCCTGCTGGTCGCGCTCGGCCTCCCGCTCCGGGGTCGAGCCCGCGGTGCGGGCCGAGTCGGACTCGCGCAGCAGGACCCGCAGCGGCACGCCGGGGCGCTGCGGGCGGACCACGTCCACCACCGTGAAGCAGGTGCCGGGCGGGAAGACCACCTCCGGCAGCGCGTCCCGGCGCTCCTCGAAGACCGTGGTGCGGCGCCCGGTGGAGGACCAGACGGCGAACTCCACCGGGGTGCCGAGCTGCACCTGGGCCAGCGGCAGCCCGGTCAGCGGGGCCGGCTCGAACAGCCGGGCGCCCGGAACGTAGCAGTCCAGCTGCTGCTCGCTCGGGCTCCCGCCGAACAGCACCATCCCGTGGTAGCTGGGAAGGCGCCGCAGCCCGGAACCCAGGCAGGTGAGGTACGGCCCGAGGCCGGCCGCCTGCCCGCTCCGGGCGATGCGGGCCAGTTCCGTCCGGTTGACCGGGACGCCGGCGTCGGTGTGGTGCAGCAGGACGGCCACCAGGTCCGGCTTGATGTCCTCGGCGGCGGAGGACCGCAGGGTGGGCAGCCGGGTCGCGACCATGTCGATCTTGCTGACGTGGCGCAGGTAGTGGTTGCCCAGACGCTCCTTGACGGCGGCCCGGTCGCCGGCCGAACTGACCCGCTCGGGCGCCGGGACCTCCTCGGCGGTGAACAGCCTGCTGCCGGCCGGCGCCGAGGGCCGGGCCGCCGGTGCGGGGACGGGGGCGGGCGCGGGGTGGGCTTCCGTCGGGTCGGCCGGGGTGGGCGCGGGCGCCGGCTCGGAGGCCTGGACGGCCGGGCCTGCCGGTCCGGCGGCCTGGTCCGCCCACCAGGGCGCGGCGGGCTGGGCGGGTTCGGGCGTCGGCTCCGGTTCGGGGGCGGCGCCCACCCCGGCCGGGGGCGCGGGGGTCTCGACGGCGGACGGTGGTGCCGTCGGCTCCGGCTCCGGCTCCGGCTGGGCGGAGGGCGGGGCGGGCTGGGGGAAGCTCTGGAACCTGGCCGGGATCGGCTCCGGGTGCACCGGCGAGGCCGGGGACGGCGGGCCCGGCGCCTCGGCCGGCTCGACGGCGGCCGGCTCGGGCACCGGGTGCGTCTCGGTGGCGACCGGGCGCGGTGCCGGCGGCAACTCGGGCTCGGCCGGGGGCTGTTCGGGCGCGGTCTCGGCGGCCGGAGCCGCCACGGTCGGGGCCCACGGTGACCGGGCCGGGGCAGCGGCCACCGGAGCCGCGACCTGAGTCGTGGCAGCGGCGGTGGCGGTCGGGACGGGCGCCGCCGGAGGTGCCTCGGCGGCCCGCGGCGACGGCGCGCCGCCCGTCCCGGGGCTCCCGCCCGACACCGTACTGATCGGAGCGGGAGCCGCCAGGGCCCGCAGCGGATCGGTGCTCGCGGGCCCGCCGCCACCCGGCGGCGGGGGAGTGGGGCCTCCGTCGCCCGAGCCCGAGGGCGACGGAGGCGGTACGGGGGGAGCGGGCGGCGTGGCCGGGTCCGTGGTCGCGGGCACGGCCGTCCGCGGGGCCGGAACGATCCAGTCCAGGTCGTGGTGGCGGGCGATGAACCGGGCCACGGCCTCCGCCTCGCGCGCGAGGACGCCCTGGACCATCAGCCCGAGCCGGTGGGCCGGGTGGGCCGAGCGCAGTTCACCGATCAGTTTGCCGATGCCGGCCAGGGAGTCGGGGCCGACGGTCTGCCCGGCCTCGCCGATGACGATCACCGGGTCCGGGCCCGCCGGGCGCAGCCGCGCCGACCGGTCGGCCGGCGCACCGGCGTGCCGCAGCCACACGCCGCTCGGCACCGCCTCCAACTGCCAGCCGGGGAAGGCGGAGTAGACGGCCGGGCTCTCCCGGCGCAGGCCGGGCAGCGGCGCGCGCCAGCCGGTCACCTTGACCCGGCGCCGCTGATGGTGGGCGGTCAGCTCGGTGACGTACGGCTTCCAGCGCGGGATCCCCTCGCCGTCGACCATCCACAGGTCCGCCCGGTCCTCGGCCTCGCGCAGCGGCAGGCCGATGCTGACCGGGACGGTGCGGCCCAGCAGCTCCGCCAGGCCGGTGGCCATCCGGGTGAGCTGGGCGGGATCGGCCCAGGGAGCGCAGAACACCGTGCCCTCGACCAGTTCGGGCAGGGCGTCCAGGGCGGCGCCGAGGACGGACCCGTCCAGCTCCGGCCGCTCCGGCGTGCCGAGCACCGCCAGCTGGACGTCCGGCCCGGCATAGGCCATCGCGAGTGCGGCGGACGGAACCCCGGTGGGGCCGCCGTCCTTGATCCAGAAGCCGCTGGGCAGCGGGGACACCAGCGATCCCTCCTCCGTGGTCTCCGGCCGGGCCTCCTCGTCGGGCCCGGTCAACTCGTCTTCCCCGGCCGACGGGTCGGGCTCCTCGGGAGCGGCGCCCTCCGGCTCGACCGGCGGCCACACCGGGCCGAGCTGCTCGGCCGGGCCGTACGGCCGGCACAGCCACCAGGCGGCCTCGCCGCCGTCGGCCGCGGCGGCTCCGGCGGGCATCACCAGCACGGACCCGTCCGCCCGGACCGACACCAGCCCGTCCGGCGCGATCACCGGAACCCCGATGGCCGCCGCCACCCGCTGCCCGGGACGCAGGCCGACGGCGGTCGGGGTGCCGAGCCCGGAGGCGGCCAGCAGCAGGGCCGACCCGCCCTCCAGGTCGACGATCTCGGCGATGTCCGCGAGCCGGTTCCACAGCACCGTGCCCGCGTCCGAGGCCGCGGCGACCACCGTGACGAGCTCCGGGTCGTCGGGGATGGCCGAGACGACCTCCAGCAGGCCGGGGTCGAGCTCGCCCGCCGGGGCGATCACCAGGTGCGGGCCCACCCGGTGGATGGTCGACCCACCCGACCCGACCGGAGCGGCGGTCGCCGGACCGGTCGGTTGTGCGGTGGTGGTCATCCACTCCTCCGGAGGGTGGCGCGATCCGCGCCGGGCACGCGGGACGGGGTCGGTACGGCACGGGGCCGGGCGGGGTGCCCCGCGCGAAGTCCGCGCGGGGCACCGGACAACCGGTCGGCCGTCAGGCCGCAGGCGGGGTGTGGGTGGTCGGTCGGCGGCCCGGCTGGGCCGACGGCTCGTGGGTCGGGGCGCCGGGGGTCGGCGACACGTGGGTCGGGAAGTGGTCGGTGCCGACGACCGCGCGGTGCGCGCCCTTGTCGGCCTCCTCGTACGCCCCGCCGGTGTTGCGGACGGCGTGGGAGGCGGACTTGAGGGTGTCGGGCAGCTCGCCGACCGCGTACTGGACGGGCCGGTAGCCGTCGATCAGCTTGCGGATCTCGTCCGCGGTCGGGTTGCCGGGTTCGCCGAGGCTGTCGTAGGCCTGCAGGAAGCCGGCCGCGATCTGGTCGTGGATCTCGACGAAGCCGGCGGCGGCCCTGTCGAGTACCTGGCCCGCGGCCTCGTAGGCCTCCGGGTTGTACTCGGTGACGCGGTGGTCGGAGTTGTTCACAGCAGGCATGGGATCCTCCATGACCGGTGTCCGGTCGGTGGGTTGACGGGGTTGACGGGGTTGCCGCAGTTGACGGGGTCGAGGGGACGGACGCGCTCCGGCGGTCAGACCAGGCCGTTGCGCTTGCGCTCCGCCATCCGGTCGTTGATCCGGTCCAGCGTCTCGTCCGGCACCACGCCGTCCGGGATCAGGTCCGTGATGTCGAACTCACCGCGCTGGAGCTTGTCGAAGTCCAGCCGGCCCGGCAGGGCGGGCGCGACGATCTCCTTGACCTTCGCACCGACGTCCGTGCGCGCCTTGGCGACCGTGTCCACGATCAGCTTGCTCAGCTCGACCTTGGACATCTCGCGGTAGGAGGTGTCGTGGAAGGTGAGTTCCTTGAGCTCCCCCTGGGGGCCGCAGACCACGGTCAGCTGCCGCTTCGGCGAGGTGGCCTTGCCGGTCGCCTGGCGCAGCTTCTCCTGCGACTCCTCCATGTGCTTGTGCTGCTCGGTGACGTTCCGGACGAAGATCTCCATCACGTTCGCGAGCCCGTGACCGCCGAGGCTCGGCGGGCGGTGGGCGTCCTTCGGCTCTTCCTCGGCCATGGGGCTTCCTCACTCGTGGATGCCGACCGGAGTCCGATCGGGCTGACGGGGCAAACGGGCTTCGCCAGGGGGTACGGGCGGCGGAGCGCCGGTGGTTCAGGCACTGAACCGGAGGTCGGGGCGGCACCGTACTGTCCGGAGACACCGGGAAGTGACAGGCGGGACCGGGCGCCCCACCCTGCCCGGGTCACCCGCCGACCCCCGAGGACTGTTTCGCATGACGCAGTTGCTGACCGTGAGTTCGCTCCATCCGCAGGGCCACCGGACGATTTCCGAAGCCCTGCGGCACGCCAACCCCGGTGCGGTGATCAGCGTGGCACCCGGCACCTACCAGGAGGCCCTGACCCTCCACCACAACGTCACCATCCGGGCCGAGGAGGGCCGCGGCACGGTCCGGCTGACGACCCCCCAGGGCAACGCCGTGCTCGGCGGGGCCGAGGACGCCAAGCTGGTCGGCCTGCTCCTGGAGTCGCAGGACCAGGACTGCGCCGCCGTCGACGCCGCGATCGGCGCCCTGCTGCTGGACGACTGCGAGGTGCTCGGCAACGCCTGGGCGGCCGTCCTGGCCCGCGGCACCGGCGTGCTGACCATGCGCGACTGCAAGGTGGAGAACCCCAACGGCGCCGGTGTCGTGATCATGTCCGACTCGGGGGGCCTGATCGAACGCTGCACCGTCGAGAACATCGGCACCTCGGCCCTGGTGATCGCCGAGCGCGGCAACCCGACCGTGCGCCAGACCGTGCTGCGCGACACCCGGGGCAACGGCCTGTGCGCCAACGGCCAGGCCCGCGGCGTGATCGAGGACTGCGAGATCACCGAGACCGACAAGCCCGCCGTCGCCCTGGAGGCGCGCAGCAGCACCCGCCTGGTGCGCACCAGGGTGCACACCGTCCGCAGCACCGGCGTCTACCTGGGCAGCAGCGAGCAGGTCACGCTGGAGGACTGCACCGTCGCCGGGACCGGCGGCCACGGCGTCGTGGTCGCCGCCGGCTGCGACCCGTTCCTCAGCCGCACCCGGGTCAGCGAGGCCGCCGGCTACGCCTTCCAGATCGGCGACGGCTCGCGCGGCCGCTACGAGGAGTGCGTGGTCGCCGACCAGCAGGGCGACGGCGTGTGGATCGGCGGCGGCGCCGACCCCTCGTTCCACCAGCTGCTGATCCGCGACACCGGCGGGGCCGGACTGGTCGTCACCGAGAGCGCCGCCGGGCGCTTCGAACAGCTGCGGATCTCCGACACGGGGGCGCACGGCGTCTCGATCAGCGAGGGCGCCAACCCG
Source organism: Kitasatospora sp. NPDC093102 (assembly GCF_040683915.1). Classification (NCBI taxonomy): domain Bacteria; kingdom Bacillati; phylum Actinomycetota; class Actinomycetes; order Kitasatosporales; family Streptomycetaceae; genus Kitasatospora; species Kitasatospora sp. NPDC093102. Next base: position 5,538 of record NZ_JBFBFA010000063.1, read on the forward strand.
CTGCTGCGCAAGGCCTCGATCAGCGGCTGCGCCGGACACGGCGTCGAACTGGTCGGCCAGGCCCAGGCCAAGCTGGACGGCTGCGAGATCGCCCTCACCGGGCTGGCCGGACTGCACGCCTCGGAGGGCGCCAACCCCCACCTGACCGGCTCCAGCTTCCGGGACAACCAGGGCGGCGGGGTGGTGGCGGCCGAGGGCTCGGCCGTCTCGCTGCGCGACTGCGACGTCTCCGGCGCGGGCACCGACGGCGTCGCCGTGCTCGGCACCGGCCGGCTGACCGCCACCCGCTCCCGGGTGCGGGACAACGCCGGGAACGGCATCCGGCTCGGCGGCTCCGGCACCTCCGAACTGACCGGCTGCCAGCTCACCGGCAACGAGCTCAACGGCATCCTGGCCGACGGACCGGCCAGGGCCGGGGTCAACGACTGCACCGTCGCCGAGAACGCCCGGTCCGGGCTGCGCCAGACCGACTCGGCCGCCCAGCTCGGAGTGGACAACCTGGCCAGCCGCGGCAACGGCGAGCCCGACGCCTACGGCACCACCGGCATCGGCGAGCCCACCACCGGGGGCGCACCGGCCCAGCCGGTGCCGCAGCCCTCGCCGTTCGACCGGGAGGAGCAGCCGGACGGCCCGCCCCAGGTGCTCCAGGCCTCCACCCTGGACTCCCTCCTCGCCGAACTCCAGGACCTCGTCGGCCTGGAGGGCGTCAAGAACGAGGTCGCCACCCTGGTCAACCTGCACCGGCTCGGCGTGCGCCGCCGCGAGGTCGGGCTGCCCTCGCCGCCGATGTCCCGCCACCTGGTGTTCGCCGGGAACCCCGGCACCGGCAAGACCACCATCGCCCGGCTCTACAGCAGGATCCTCGCCGCGCTCGGCGTGCTGCGCGAGGGCCACCTGGTCGAGGTGGCCCGGGCCGACCTGGTCGCCTCCATCGTCGGCGGCACGGCGCTGAAGACCAGCGACGTCTTCAAGAAGGCGATGGGCGGCGTGCTGTTCATCGACGAGGCGTACACCCTCGCCCAGGGCGGCGGCGGCAGCGGCCCGGACTTCGGCCGGGAGGCGATCGACACCCTGGTCAAGCTGATGGAGGACCACCGCGAGGACATCGCGGTGGTCGTCGCCGGATACACCCACGACATGCGCAAGTTCCTCGCCACCAACCCCGGCCTGGCCTCCCGCTTCACCCGCACCGTCGAGTTCGAGGACTACGACCCGGACGAGATGGTCACCATCGTCGACCTGATGTGCGGGAGCAACCGCTACGAGCTGGAGGACGAGACCCGCACCGCGCTCGGCCGGTACTTCCGGGAGATGAAGCGCGGCGAGGACTTCGGCAACGGGCGCACCGCCCGCAAGGTCTTCGAGGAGATGGTCGACCGGCAGGCCATGCGGCTGGCCGAACAGGCCGAGATCACCGCCGGCGAGCTGACCCGGCTGCTGCCCGAGGACCTCGGCGCCCAGGCCGGCGGCGGGGTCGGCGCAGGGGCCCGGGAGATCGACCACGACCTGCTCTCCGACCTGCTGGACGAACTCCAGGGCATGATCGGCCTGCGGGCGGTCAAGGCCGACGTCGGCAACCTGATCGACCTGCTCGCGATGTCCCGTCAGCGCGAGGCGGCCGGGCTGCCCCCCGCCGCCATCAGCCGCCACCTGGTCTTCTCCGGCCCGCCCGGCACCGGCAAGACCACCATCGCCCGGCTGTACGCGAAGCTGCTCACCGCGATGGGCATGCTGGCCAGTGGCCATGTCGTCGAGTGCGGCCGCTCCGACCTGGTCGGCCGCTACGTCGGCCACACCGCCCAGCTCACCAAGGAGGCCTTCGACCGGGCCAAGGGCGGCGTGCTGTTCGTCGACGAGGCCTACACCCTGGTCCCGCGCACCGGGGGCGGCGGGGACTTCGGGCAGGAGGCGATCGACACCCTGGTCAAGCTGATGGAGGACCACCGGGACGAGGTGGTGGTGATCGTCGCGGGCTACACCGAGGAGATGGCCCGCTTCCTGGACTCCAACCCGGGCCTCAACTCCCGCTTCTCGCAGTGGATCGAATTCGAGAGCTACAACCCGCAGGAGCTCACCGTCATCCTCGCCCAGCACGCGGAGAAGTCCGGCTACCAGCTCACCGAGGAGACCCGGAAGCGACTGGTCGAGGCCTTCGGCACGTGGAACGGCGCCGCTCAGGGCAACGGCCGCTTCGCCCGGCAGATCCTGGAGCAGATGATCACCCGCCAGGCGGGCCGGGTGCGGCGGATCCCCAAGCCCACCCTGGCCGACCTGCGGGGCCTCCTGCCGGCCGATCTGCCGGCGGGGCACCTCCAGCGTCGCGGCGAGAGCGCGAACCCGCCCGCGGCGACGACGCCACCCGCACCGGCTCCCGCACCGGATTCCGGGGAGGCTCAGCCGCTTCCGCGGCAGGCACAGGTCGAGGAACTGGTACCGGACCAGGCCTACCTGTGACGGTTCGCGCACGGCAGGGGTGAACCCCGCTTCAGGCCGGTCGCGTTCTGTCCCTCGGCGAAGTCCCCTGTTCGCCCCGTTCCCCGCGGTGCCGTGGCACATGGTGGGGCAGCAGCTTCCTTGCGTTGGGTGGTGTGTGATGCCGAGTACCTCTGTGGACAGTTGGTTCGCCGGGCTGTTCAATCTCGGGGCCTCGGGCAAGGACGTGCCCGGGTACTGGGCGGCGTTGATGGGCGCGGCGTCGGGTGGCTCGTACCCGAAGGTGGATCCGGAGGGGCTGTTGTCGAGTGCGGGTGCGTTGCGGACGGCGGCGTCGGCCGTCGACGAGCACACGTCCTCCCTCCAGCGGTCGATGTTCGGGTTGTCGGTGACGTCTCCGGGGGCGCGGGAGATGGTGTCGGCGACCGCGGAGGGGGTGAGTGAGGGTGCGCGCGGGGGTGCGCGGAGTCTGCGTGAGGGTGCGGGGGCGCTGGAGGAGCAGGCGCTGCAGGTGGACTACGCGCAGTGGTCGATGCGGTGCACGGCGGTGATGACGCTGTGGATGGTCGCGCAGTTGGTGTGGGCGGCGGCGGCCACGGCCGGGGCGTCGGCGTCGCTGATCCCGGGGGTTTTGGCCGGGGGGCGGCGGTCGGTGATGGACATCGTGGGGGATCTGCTGGTGGAGGCGCGCGCGAGTACGGAGCTCGCCGTCGTGCAGGACGCTGGGATCCAGGCGATCGAGCAGGGCAAGTACCGGCGCAGGTTCGACCTGACGTCGCTGTGGCTGTCGGGGCTGAGCGGGCTGGCGGGTGGTCTGGGGGATCCGGTCGGGCGGGGCCTGGGTAACAAGGTGGCCGCGCCGGAGCTGTTGCGCAAGCTGGCGGGCGGGGCGCTGGGCGGGGTGGTGGGTGGTGAGGCGGGTGCGGTGGTCTCCGCGGCCTGGGAGGGGCAGTGGGACCCGTCGATGTTCGGCCTGGCCGCCGCGGCCGGTGCCGGCACCGGCCTGATCGGCGGCGGCCTCCACCACTACACCCAGATCAAACACGGGATGAACCAGGGCGCCGGAGCGGAACCGGTCCCCGGCCCCGAGCAACTCGCGCTCCCGCCGGCCGTGGAGCAGCACCACACGGCCGTCGAAGCGCCGGCGCCGCCCGCCGGACCGGTCGTCGAACCGGCCCCGCGACCGGCCGCCCCCGACCACGTGCCCGGGGCGGGGCCGGAGCCGGGTGCGCCGGTGCCACCGGTGCGTCCGGACCGGGCCCCGGCCCCCGAACACGGCGCGCTGCCGGAGCCCGTGATGCCGGAACCGGTAGTGCCGGAACCCGCGCCGGCCGGCCAGGTGGCCGGTCACCAGGAGTCGCAGAACACACCCGTGCCCCAGCCGCGTGTGGCTCCGGCCGCGCCGCATGTCGAGGCTCCGCCGGTGCCGCACGAGGCCGGGGCACCCCAGCCCGGTGCAGTGGCCCCCACCACGGGGCGTGAGCACACCGGTCCGACCTCCGGCCCCGCCACGGCCGAGCACCACCTCGGCGCCCCGTCGCCCGTGCACGCCGACACTCCGGCGAGCGTCCGGCCCGGCGGCCTCGCCCCCGTCGAGACGGCCCACACACCGACCGCCGCCCCCCTCCACCCGGGCGACGTGGGCACCACGACCGTCGCTCCGCCCCCGGGCGTCGAGCCGGTGACGGCCGCGACGCATCACGCGGCGGCCGATTCGGTGATTTCGGCTCAGCCGCCTGCCACCTCCGAGGTCTCCGCCGGGCAGCACACGGTGGCGGACCAGCCCGCGTCCGTAGCCCCGCACACCGAGCCCGTCGCGGCCGATGCCCCGGCTCCGGGGGCCCCGATGCCGGGGGCGGTCCACCGTCCCGCCGAGCCGACTCCGGCCGCGGGCGAGGCCCGTACCGCCCTCCCCGCCGTCGCTGCCGCCACCGGGCCGCGCGATGCCGTGGTGCCCGGACAGCCCTCGCCCGTCCGAACCGAGGGCGGCTCATCCGTGCCGGGGCGCGAACGTCCGACCGCAGTGCGCACCGAGTCGGGCGCGGGCGAGAAGCCGCTGGAGCGCTCGACCAGGCCGTCGGGCACGGAGGTGACGGCCAGGGAGCAGGCGGCGTCCGAGCCGCAGACCGCGAGCGCGACCGCCGAGGCCGCGGAATCGCGGGCCGCCGCCCCGAGCGGCCGACCGGCGCCGCAGTACGGGCCCGGGGACTGGCGCGGCAAGCAGGCGAACTGGCGCCAGGCCGTGGAGAACGCCCAGAACCATCCGCTGGTGCGGGAGGTCGGGGAACTGTCGCACGAGAAGCTGCAGACCTGGTGGGACGCACTGCCCAAGGGGCACCGGGACCAGCTGGACCTCGCGCTGAACTCGGTCGTGGCCGCCCCCGACCGCCCCGCGCCGCTGGCCGAGACCCCCGAGCCGGCTGCCGTGGTCAAGCTCCGGTCCGCGTTCGCCGGGGAACTGGCCGTGCACCGCCTGGCCGACAGTACGACTCGCGCGGACCAGGTGCTCAACGGCGAACGCTCCCACCCGGCGGACCACCCGATCGCCGGGGACGACGATGCCATGGCGGCATTCCGCCACGCCGCCGGCCTCCCGGCCACCGCGGCCGACCGCCTGGCGGGCGGACTGTACGGCGCGGGGCCCGGGAAGTTCTTGCGCGGCTTGTTCACGAGGCACCCGGGCGAGTCCTCCCGCGCTTCCTCGGCCACGCAGCCGGAGGCGGCGGTTCCCCCCGGGGCCGCAAGCAGTTCCGGGATCGGTACCGGACCGGAAGAGTTCGTGTGGCAGTCTTATGTCGGGGCCCTGGAGGGCAGTCAGCAGACGTTCGACTTGGACGTCTTCGATCACCACGAGAATGTGCTGGAGGCCGAGTACAAGAGGATCGTGCGGACGACCGCTGACCCGAGCAGTCGTCAGCAGCTCCTCCGCGAGGCGTACCAGCGGGTCCTGGCGCCGCCGGCGGCCGAGCCGGTCGCTGCGGAGGGCGTCGTCCCGGGGACGGTAGGGGATCACGAGGTCCCTGCCGAGCCGGTCGCTGCGGAGGGCGTCGTCCCGGGGACGGTAGGGGAGCACGAGGCCCCTGCCGAGCCGGTCGCTGCGGAGGGCGTCGTCCCGCGGACGGTAGGGGAGCACGAGGTCCCTGCCGAGCCGGTGCCGTGGACCGCGACCTCGGAGAACGACGTTCCTGCTCCGGAGAATCCGACGGACGTGGACCAGTGGGTGAAGCAGGCCCTCGCATGGACGGGCAGGGGTGAAGAGGCGCCGCTGCCTGCCGAGGGCGGTCCGGTTGCCGAGCGCCCGCTTTCCGTCGGCTCGGTGCCGTCGGCTGAGTCGCCGGTCGAGGGCGGCGGCCTGCTCGGCCCGGAGATGCTGGGCGAGACGGTGAGCTACTACGTCGACATGGCCCAGGGTGAAAATGCCCATCTGCCGGAGAACCAGGAGGCTGCGAGAGCCGCGTACGCGGAGGCGTTCTCGAAGAGCCGTGCGGGCGAGGGGGTGGCGTGGCCCGACGATGCCGAGAAGGCGCGGCGGCTGACCATCGCCCATCTCGAACTCCGGGCGGACGGCGAGCTGAGGGAGGCGGTCAAGCAGCAGATCCTGAGGGGCGTTCACGAGACCTTCATGGGGCCGAAGGCAGCGCCGGGCGCGGCGGCGTCCCCGGAGCCGCGGCCTGTGTCGGCCGGTGCGGAGGGCGGTGCAGAGGGCACGACCTTCGTGTTCGAGCCGGAGGGGCTTCCGGCTGAGGGACCGGCTCCGGTCGGCGGCGAGACGGCGCCGCTGCCTGCCGAGGGCGAGGCACTTGTTGAGCGTCCGGTCTCTGTCGGCTCGGTGCCGTCGGATGAATCGCCGGTGGTCGAGGTGCCCGTTCCGTTTGATCCGCTGCCGGAGGATCCTCGGGTGCGGCTGCTGCTGGAGTGGGCGGATACGGACGGTGAGGCGCGGCTGCCGTACGAGGTGGCGGAGGCGCGGGTTGCCTATGCGAAGGCGCTGGGACTCGGTGACACGGGGAGCCCGACGTCGTGGCCGGCGGATGTGGCTGCCGAGCGGCGGTTGGTGAGTGCGTTCCAGAATCTGGATGTTCTGGGTGAACTGCCGGTCGGCGGGCAGGTGGAGGTCCTGCAAGGGCTGTACGAGCATCTGGTCCCGTCGGCTGAGGGCGGTCCGGTTGTTGAGCGTCCGGTCTCCGCCGCCGAGACCTTGTCGACAGAGGCTCCGGTCGAGCACGACGATGCCCGTCTGTCGGTGAACCAGGAGGCTGCGGAGGACACGTACACGGAGGCGTTGCCGGAGGAGCGTGCGAACGAGGAGGAGGTGCGGCCCGAGGGTACCGAGACGGAGCGGCAGCCGACCGTCGCGCATTCCGAACCCGGGGAGGCCGACACGTCAGAGGCGGGCAAGCAGCGGATCCTGAGCGACGTTCACGAGAGCGTCGTGCCGTCGGAGGCGGCGCCGGGCGCGGTGGCGTCCCCGGAGTCGCGGCCCGTGGAGGCCGGTGGCGGGGAGACTCCGTCCTTGCCGGTCGTCACGGAGGGCGGTGCCGAGAACACGGCCTTCGTGTTCGAGCCGAGGGAGCTTCCGGTTGACGCACCGGCACCGGCACCGGTGGACGGACTGGCGGGCGCGGAGGCGCACCCGGCCGGGGACGCTCCCCAGCCCGACGGCGTGCCCGACCTGCTCGGCCCGACGGTCACCGCCCCACAGCCTTCCGCCGAACCCGTCCGGCGGGTCGACGCCGCGGCCAGGGTGCTCGACGACTACGGCTTCCGCGGCACCCGTACACAGAAGGAGCGCCTGGCGGCCGACATGGCGCAGCACGCCGCGGCGATGCGCCAGGAGGCGGACCACGGTGCGGGGAGCGGCGAGGCCGGCCAGGGCGCGGAACACGCCTCGGCTGAGGACCTCCAGACCCTGGAAGCCCTCGCGGGGACCGTTGTCGCCACCGGCCGACTGGGCGAGCCGAAGGACGAGTACACCGCCATCGCGGAGGCCATGACCGACGCGGAACGGAAGGCCGACCAGCAGGCGGCTGCTGCGGCAGGCTGGCCGGCCGACGCCGTCATCGAGTCGCGGGTGGCGAATCCGGCGGACATCCGCTACCTCGCCGACCGGGTCGGCGGGGACACCCCGCACAGGATCGCCGAGCAGATCGGGGAGATCATGCGCGATCCCGCGGTCGGCTCCCAGTACCGGGCCGAGGCGACCAACCTGTTGCGGGATCTCGGGTACGAGCCGCGGGCCGAGGGTGGCGATCCGCTCCTGGACCGGGCCATCGTCCTGTTCGGCCACGCCGGGATGTCGGGCATCGAGCTCGCCACGCCCGGCCCGGCATTTCGCCAGCACCCCAGCACCCGCGGGGCCGGCGAGCTCCTCCTCCGCCGGCACCTGGCGAGCGAGGCGGACGGCGTGACGCTGACCCCGCACTACGACGATCCGCTGACACGGGCCGCCGCGGGCGATGCGGAATACGAGGCCCAGCTCCGCTTCGCCCACGCGGTGGCGACCGGCACGCCGTCGCCCATGGCCGACCGCGAGTTCAGCTGGATGGCGGGGCAATCCACCCTGCACTCACGGGACCTGGTGGCACGCGCCAACCGCATGCTCGACGACTGGAATGCCAAGGGGGGAGTCCCTGTCACCCCTGACGCCAGGGCGGTCATCGGGCCCCGGCTGGCCAACAGCCTCGGATTCCTCGATCTGCAGGCAGGGCAGGGGGCGTCCCCTCACCGGGGAATGAGCGGCGAGGTCGGCGACCACCTGGTGGCCGATCTGGTGAAGCGCTACGGCAACGAGCGAAGCCTCGTCGCGGACACGCTGTCCGACCCGGCCATGAGTCCGATCAGTGCGCAGGTCGATCAGTGGCACCAAGGGTTCCCTGACCGTGCGAAGTTGACCGCCTTCCGGGAGCAAGCGCGTTCCGCCGCCGGCCAGTACGCCGACGAAGGGACTGTCCGACGTGGCGCCCTCCTCTACGCGCAGGCGGAGGCGACCTTCAGGCTCCCGCCCCATCACCCCGCTGTGGCCCTGGCGTTCGAGCGGAAGCTGCTCCCACTACCGGGATTGGACCGACGCCAACTCGGAGCGCTCCTGACGCTGGAAGGGAAGACCGCAGCGCCTGTGCCCCGCGCCCCGCGACGGGCCCTCAGGGAGCGGGAGCGGGTTCCCGGCGGGCCGGAGTACGACGATGGCTATCGGCGGGTGGCCGAGGCCCGTCCGAACATCACGGAGGGCCCGCAGCCGTCTCCGACCCGCGGAGGCCAGCCCGGGAACCCCGGGCCCACCCGGCCGGCCCCCGCTGCCGCCCAACACAGGAACCAGCACCCGGGGACGACGCGTCAGGACAGGTCGCCGTTCGCCGCCAACGGCGTCAGGGAGCCGGTGAGCCCGCCGACCCTGTCGAGGTCTACGTCCGCTCGGACGCAGCGTGGTGGCGGGTCGGGGGAGGTCCTTGGTGGCGGTCTGGGGCCGAATCGTTCCGACAGGGTGACGGAGGTGAACCGGCAGGGTCGGGAGGTTCTTGCCCCGGCTCCGTCGAGGTCGACGCCTGTTCGGCCGCCGGGTGGTGGCGGGTCGGGGGAGGTCCTTGGTGGCGGTCTGGGGCCGAATCGTTCCGACAGGGTGACGGAGGTGAACCGGCAGGGTCGGGAGGTTCTTG
>NZ_JBFBFA010000063.1:14721-15489 GCF_040683915.1 Kitasatospora sp. NPDC093102
CGCCCCGGCTCCGTCGAGGTCGACGCCTGTTCGGCCGCCGGGTGGTGGCGGGTCGGGGGAGGTCCTTGGTGGCGGTCTGGCGCCGAATCGTTCCCGCACTGTGACCAGGGTGAATCGGCTGGGTGAGGAGGTTGGGAACCTGACGGAGGACACCTCCAGGCGCGTGAACAGGCCGGGCGGGCATGGACGGCCCGCCGGTGATGTATCTGTGTCGAGGTCGGCCTCCGCGCCGTCGGCGCGTGGGCGCGGGAGGGGAACCCTGGTCGACCGGCTTCTGAGGCAGGACCCCATCCGGCAGGCGACCGTGGCGGGCCCGCACGGTCGGACCGGGCGTGAGGTGGATCCGCGGACGCCGGCGCCGCAACCGGGCCGTACGGGGCTCGGGGCTCGGGGGGGCTCTCCTCTCGTGCGGGAGCCGGGCGAACTCCTGCGCCGCAATGCGGTGGGCCGTGGCACCATGCCTCGCCGGGCACCGGGTGCCGGAGGCGTGAACTCCCTCGGTGAGCCGGTGTCGCACGGCCCCTCATTGCTGCGCTACCTGCCGAAGCTCCCGTCCGTGAGCGATGCCGCGCGTGGGCTGGAGGAGGCCCGTGGCTGGCTCAGCCGGTGGCTGGTGCCCTCGACCAGTGATTCGCACACTCCGGCGCAGGAGCTGAAGATTCGTGTCGAGCGGGAGGTGACGACGACCGAGGAGCGGTCAACGGATTCCGCCGTCCCGGAGGTGACGACGACCGAGGAGCGGTCAACGGATTCCGCCGTCCCGGAGGT
>NZ_JBFBFA010000063.1:15587-15725 GCF_040683915.1 Kitasatospora sp. NPDC093102
CGGAGGTGACGACGACCGAGGAGCGGTCAACGGATTCCGCCGTCCCGGAGGTGACGACGACCGAGGAGCGGTCAACGGATTCCGCCGTCCCGGAGGAGACGGTGATCGAGCGGCGGTCAACGGATTCCGCCGTCCCGG
>NZ_JBFBFA010000063.1:15823-29309 GCF_040683915.1 Kitasatospora sp. NPDC093102
GGAGGAGACGGTGATCGAGGAGCGGTCAACGGATTCCGCCGTCCCGGAGGAGACGGTGATCGAGGAGGGGTCAACGGATTCCGCCGTCCCGGAGGAGACGGTGATCGAGGAGGGGTCAACGGATTCCGCCGTCCCGGAGGAACGCCCGCAGCCCAGGCTGTCCACGATCGAGGAGGAACCTGAGAACGCGGCCGACTCTTCGGCCGGTAGCGGGGCGCCGAGGGCGTCCTGGAGCACGGACGACTCGGACATCATTCCGGAGCGGGACTTTCGGCCGCCCAGGCCCAGAGAAGACTCCACTGACTCCGAGGCATCGCTGGACCTGAGGGAGGCGCCGGTTTGGCCCGAGCTGGGCGAGGCCCCGTCAGGATTCGGCGGGACGGTTGCCGACCTGTTGAGGGAGACCCTTGACCGTCGGGCTGCGCCCGCCGCCGAGGAGGGGCGCGCTTCCGGGTTCGACGTGAACAAGCCTCTTCCCGAGAAGCCTCTGCCGGAGACGCCCCGTGGTGAGACGCCCGGTTCCGAGGTGCTGGGTGTGGAGAAGCCTCTGCCGGAGACGCCCCGTGGTGAGACGCCCCGTGGTGAGACGCCCGGTTCCGAGGTGCTGGATACGGAGCAACCTCTCCCGGAGACGCCCCATGATGAGACGCTCGGTTCCGAGGTGCTGGCTGTAGAGGGTGTCCCCCCCGAGGAAGCCGTGGGAGCGATCCGGGCCGAGGTGACGGTCGCACCCGCCGATCTGATCGGCACGGAGGACACGCTGGCGGGGCTGGGGGGCCGCTACGACGAGTCCCTCGATCTAGAGGACGAAACCGGCCTGACCTCGTCGCAGGGCTGGGATGAGCTGTTGTCCAGGGATGTGTTGGCGAACGGGTTCCCGCACGACGATTTGCTCTCCGTCGGTACCGAGCCCGCCGCGCCCCAACCGGCCGTCGTGCGCGTCGACCTCGGGGGGCAGTTCCGGTCGCCCGTGGCGGTGGCCGAGGCGATCCTCCGTCCGGGCGTCGAACCGGATGCCGTCATCAGCCTCGACCGTGCGCCGGCCCTGCCGGACAGCCGGCTCAAGGCGTGGGGCAGCGCCATCAGCACGCTGACCGGCCGACCGATCCGGGTGACCCTCGGCGGCGGATCCGAGGTCATGGTGAGCGGAGCCCCCGATCGCGGCCCGCGCCCGGCCCGCGAAGCCGAGCCGCAGGGCTTCCGGACCTTCGCCTCCCACGGCGTCGTCACCCCGGGTGTCTTCGGCAGCGGGCTCAAGTCCGGACGCCACCAGGTCCCGTTCTCGGACGTCCGCTCGACCCCGATCCTCACGCACGGCGAGGGCGGGCCGAGGCACGTCGGGGTCGACCTGACCCGGGACGGTCTGACGGGTGCCGAGCGGTCGCACCTGCCGACGAGTCAGCGGGGCCAGGACGCCGGGTTCCGGCAGGTCGACGAGGCGTACGCGCTGTGGAGCGAGGAAACGCGGCAACAGGGGCGCCAGGAGCCGTACGTCGTCGTGGCCGAGCCCGTCCCGGGCAAGCCGGGGCTGGTGCGGGTCGAGGTCGACGGGCGCTCGGAGACGATGGGCCCCGAAAGCCTGGTGCGCTACCTCCGCGACTCGGCCGGCCTGAACGAGGTCCCGCAGGGGCTGCCGGTGGTCCTGGCGATCCCCCACGCGGCCGAGCCGTACGCGATGGGCAAGGGGGACACCCCCCGGTCGTTCGCGCAGCGGTTCGCGGAGTCCAGCGAGCACCCGACCTACTCCGTGCGCGGCGAGATCCGGTACGAGGGGACGGGCGGCGCCGGTGGCACGGAGGGCCCGCGGATCTCCAAGCCCGACACGTACGGCGGGAGGTCGAACACCTTCGTGCGGTCCGAGGGCGGCCGGCCCAACGAGGTGGCCGCGACCGCTGCGGACACGGCCGTCCGGCCGCCGGTCCGCGAGCGCGCGCACGTCCTCGACCAGGACCACGAGCTGGGTGCGTTCCCCCGGAGCAGCGCGACTCCTCGGGCGGAGGCCAACGCGCAGGTGGGTGAGCTGGGCAAGCACCTCGTCCAGATCGGTGAACTGCGCGCGAAGTTCGGCCTAACGGCGCCCTCGGTCTCCGTGGAGGGCCACCTGTTCGGAGCGAAGCACGAGTCGTGGGGATCCACGACGATGACGGAGCGCCGGGCGGAGTCGGTCAAGGAGGCCCTGTCGGGGGCGATCCAGGTGGAGAAGCTGCTCGGCGACACCGAACCCGGCACCGCGGAGATCGAGGTGCAGTCCCGGTCCGTCTTCGGTCCGCGGTCCGCGGGGGCGGAGCGCGGGCAGGACGGCCCCGAGGCGGCCCGGCCGGAGGAGTCCAACGTCACCGTCACCGTGCGCGGCGGCGGGCTTCACCCGACGGACCTGCACGAGGAGATCGGCGGCGAGATCAACGACACGCTCCGGTCCCTGTCCGAGGACCACCCGGGCAGCTACGGGCGGCTCATGGCCTCGGCGAGGTCCATCGCGGCCGAGCACGGCCACGACGGGTTTCCCACGCAGGCGGCACTGAACATGATCGCGTACGCCAGGCTCGCCACCACCCCGGACCACCTGCTGCACCTGCTCGCCTGGGAGGTGACCAGGCCGGAGCCGCTGCCGGAGGAGGGGCGCAAGCTCGTCCTCAAGGGCCACGACCGGAATCCCGGACCGCTGGACCGGCAGCCGGGCGTCGACTACCGGCCGTCCGAGTGGCGTCCCATGCCCCAGCCGACCGGGGGCGATGCGATCCCACAGGGCCTTGAGGACTCCGGCGTGATGCGGTATCTGAAGGACCTCCGGGAGACCGGCGCGGACCTCACCCGCTCGCACGTCGAGATGTACATCGACGTCGCCCCGGGCCGCAGGCCCGGCAAGGGGCCCGGCGTCGGCAGCAGTGTCGGCCTGCGGTGGGAGATCCCCGGCCAGGGCAGCACCTCGGCGTTCTTCGAGCAGTCGGGCGGTGAGGGCGGGGCGGCGCGGAACTTCACGGGCAAGGGCTCGGTGTACGTCCGGCCCAGCGGCATCGAACGGCCCGCCGTCAGCTACCCGGTCAGGATCACCGCCGCCCAGCTGGAGCGGGCGGTCCAGTACCTGACGGGCCGGCAGGCCTCGGTGCTCCCCACGGACAAGGGGGTCACCTTCGTCCGCCAGGCCGTCGAGTACATCACCGGGAAGGAGGCGCCGGGCGGCCGGAGCTACTTCGGCGGGCCGTCCGACTTCGCCGCGGCACTGAAGACGTCGCAGGCGATGTTCCTGCCGGAGAACGCCTGGTTCGACGGCACTCCCGGCGAGGGCCTGCCCCCGCGCGGGCCCGCCGCCCCGGAGCCGAGGCTCGTGAGCGCCTGAGGCCCTGGTGCCGCACACCGCGGGCCCGCCCGATCCCGGTCCGACGACCGGGCCGGGCGGGCCCGCGTCCCCCTCCGGGGCCACGGCCCCGCGCTCGACCCGTACGTGACCCTGCCCCCGGGAGGCTGCCGTGCCCGTCCCTCCGATCGGCCCGCGACCTCCGTGGGAGGTGACGGCGGTCCTCGACCGGCTCGCGGCGGAGTGCTGGCCGGCGGTCGACCCGATCGCCCTGATCGCGGCGGCGCAGCGGCTGCGCGAGGCCCTGAGTTCCTCCGTGGAGTCGGGCGGGGGCCTGGAGCGGCTCGCGGCCCAGGTGTCGGAGGCGATGCCGAACCACGGCCGTCACATGGGCGCCACCTTCGACCGCACTGCCGCCGAGCTGCTCAAGGCGGCGGACAGCCTGCACGGGTTCAGCCTCTACCTGCGCAACGCCGCGCAGCGGATCGACGCCACCCAGCTCGACCTGTGGGTGACGGCCGCGCTCGCCCTCTGGCTGGTGCTGCAACTGCTCTGGGCCGCCCAGATGTCGGGTGGGGCCTCGCTGCTGCTGGTCCCCGCCGTGCTGGCGGCCGCGCGGCAGGCCGCCATCGACCTGTCCACCGCCCTGCGGCAGGCGGTCGGCTCGATCGCCCTCGCCGAGGACGGCGCGCGGATCGGGGCCCAGGGGGAACGGAACCTGGGCCGGCTGGGCTTCAACTCCGCGGTGGTGGCGGCCGGTACCGGTGAGGTCGCGGCGAAGGGCGGGGCGTTGGGCCCGGCGGTGGGAGGCGCGCCGTTCCTGTCCGGCCGGCTCGGCAGCGCCACCGGGCCGGTGGTCGGCAGCCTCACCGACCGGCCCGGCTTCGGCGGCATCCGGTTCGGCGACGGCACGTTCGCGGAGGAGCTGTGGGCCGCCGGCCGGGTCCAGGTCGACGTCGTGGACGATCCCACCAAGGGCTGGCAGCTGGTGAGTTCCTGGTCGGCGGACGCCTCGGTGCGGCAGTGGGCCGTCGGCGACGCGACGGGCGGCGGCCCGCTTCCCCCTCCGCCGAGCGGCGGGGTGGCCGACGTGTCGGCCACCGTGGGCGGGGGGCCGCCGGACGTGCCGCAGGCGATGCCCGCGGTGGTGCACGGGCAGGACCACGGTGCCGCCGTGCCCGGCGCCGGGCACCTGGGCGTCGAGCCGGTCCAGCACACCGCCGAGCCCGTGAGCACGGCGGCACACGTGGCCGTCGCGCCCCAGGCGACAGTCGCGGCGCACCTGACAGCCTCGCCCTCCTCGGCCGTCGGCTCTTCCCCGGCCGTCGGCTCCTTCTTGGCCGTCGGCTCCTCCCCGGCCGCGGCCCTGCCCATGGTGTCGCTGCCTGTGGTGACCGTTCAGCATCAGCCGGTGGCGTTCGGTCCGGCTGCCGGGTCGGCCGACTGGCACGAGACCGGCACGGTCCACCACACCGGGGACGCCGGCATCACCGCCGTGAGCAGCCACCGCGAGGCGGCCCGGGCGGGCGTTCTCCCTGCCGCGGTCGGCCTGTCCTGGTCGCCGGCCGCTGACGAGCGGGTCCCGGGGTACGCGGAGCCTTCCGGCTGGCCCGGCGCTCATGGAGGGGTCCTGCCTGCGGTCGACACCCCGTCGACGGACCTGCTCGGCGCGCTGTTCGCGGCCCTACCGGCCTTCCGCCGGCGGGAGTTGCAGCGGTCCGACCCCCAGGGCTCGGGTCGACGGGCGCTGCGGCGCAGGCTCGACCCGGCCGATCGTGAGGCGCCCGAGGCGACCGACGGGCTCGCGTTGGTCCGGGCGTACGCCGCCGAGTTCGCGCAACCGCTCACGATGGTGCTGCCGGACAGTCAAGTCATCCGTCTGGGGCCGGAGAGGGAGGAGGGGCGGGTGTACCTGGTCCAGGGCGAGGACGGCCGCTACCGGCCCTCCGCTGCGCCCGCGGACGGGGCGGCGGCCGTGGAGGTTCCGGTCGGGGCTGAGATCTCCACCACGTCGGCTCGTGTCTGAACTGGCCGTACGGCGTTCACCGTTCTTTTCTCCGGCGGCCTCTTCCTCCGCTTCCGCTCCGCGCTCGGCGATGCCGACCGCGCGGGCCTTGCGGCAGGCCTTGATCCGTCGTCAGTTCCTGTTCTTCCTTTGTCCCGTTGGGTGGTTGTGGTCATGCCGGATTTCCTCAGGTCGCTTGCGCGTTTTCTGAATTTCGGTGGTTCGGGCAAGGAGGTTCCGTCGGGGTCGTCGTTCGCGGTGGTGGGGTTGTCGGGGAACGACTGGCCGGCGGTGGCGCCCGGGGATCTGGTGGAGGCGGCTGCGGGTTTGCGGGCGTTGTCGGCGTCGGTGGGTGAGGCGGGGCAGTCGATCGCACGGGATGGGGTGGGGGTCACCGCGCTGGTCGGGGGGGAGACGGCGCGGGTGATGAAGGATTCCGTGGCGGATGCGGGGGCGCGGGTGCGGGACACCCAGGCGACGTTGGAGGAGGGTGCGGGGCAGTTGGAGGCTTCCGCGTTGCAGGCGGATTACGCGCAGTGGTCGGTGCGGTTCGCGGTGGCGATGGCGGCGTGGATGGTCTACCAGCTGATGACGGCGGTGGCGGCTGCGGGTGGGATCGCGGCGCTGCTGATTCCCGAGGTGCTGGCGGGGGCGCGGCAGACGGTGCGGGAGATCGTGTGGGCGCTGGTGGGGGAGTTGCGTGCGGGGGTGGTGCAGGGGGTGGGGCAGGACGCGGCGACGCAGTTGATCCAGTTCGCGGAGTACCGCAAGGGGTGGGACTGGGCGTCGGCCGAGGCTGCTGCGGTGGGTGCGGCGGCCGGTGCCGCGGGTGGTGGGGTGCGGATCGGGTGGGGTCATCTGCCGGTGGGGGATGCGGGGCGGTTGCTGGCGCATCCGGTGGCGGGGGTCGCGGGTGGTGTGGCGTCGGTGGGGGCGCTGGCGGGGTTCGAGGGCGGGGAGATCGATCCCAAGGTGTTGGCGGAGGCGATCGCCTCGGGCGCTGTGCTGGGTGTGGTGGGCGGGGGTGTGGACCTGGCGCACCGCGCGGTGATGCACAAGTCGGGGTTGCCTGGGGGTGTGGCGCCGTGGGAGTCGGGTCCTCACGGCGAGGACCTCGGCGCGCACGTGGGCGACGAGAAGCCCGTGCCGCCGGCCGTCGAGTACCAGCCCGAAACCCCTGTCGCTGAGCCGACCCAGGTCGTTGCCGAACACCCGGAGCCGGGGGCCGTGGCGGCGGCGAAGCACGATCCCGCCCCGACGCACGCAGAGACGGAGACGGCGACCGAGCCCGCCGGCGTTCTCCCCACGGAGAAGGCGGCGGAGGACACGGGTGTCCTGCGATCCGGTGCGCCCGCGGACGGCGACGTGACCAGCACGCGGGACGACGTCCCGACGGCGCCCGTGCCGGAGACGGCCAAGTCGTCGGCCGCCGGTGCCCGCCACGATGCCGACGCGTCCGTACCGGCCGGCACGCAGAAGGGCGCTGCGGACGGCGTTCCGACGGCGGAGGCGACCCACCGTGACACCCAGGCCCCGGTGGCGAAGGCGGCCCACGGTACCGGAGGTGCCGAGGTCACGGCCCCGGCGAGGCCTGCGGAGAGCCGGGCGGAGGCCCGGCAGGAGGCGGTGGCCCACGCCCCCGGCGTGGTAGCCGAGGCGACGGGCCGACCGGAGGGCACGGAGGTTCACGAGGCGGCCGTGGCGCCCTCCGAGGCGCTGCCGTCGGATGCCGTGCCGCTGGTGGCCGGGCCTGAGGCCGTCGGGGTGGCCGGGGTCTCGGGGGAAGTGGTGGCGCGGGTGGATGCCTGGTCGCGCGACGACGTGGAGGGGTGGTTCGCGCAGCTGCCCGATGAGCGGCATGAGGAGCTGGCCGGCCTGGTCTCCGGTGTGAGTCGGCTGTCGTTGACGGACACGGCCGGTGACCGGTTGTTCGTGCAGCAGGTGGCGCTGGCGGGGGAGATGGCGCTGGCGGAGCACCGGGGCGAGGCGGCCCCCGTGTCGGGGGGCAAGGGCAAGGCGAAGCTGGTGGCCGTGGGGCGGAGGGAGCTGTTCGGCGAGGAGCTCGCGGCGTGGCGGGACGGGGCGCGGAAGTTCGCCGAGTCCAGGGGCCGGGCCCTGGAGGGCGCCCTGCCGGCCGCCGGCCCTCGTCGGCCGAGCACGCGCTTCGAGAGCACGGAGGCCGGGCCGTCGCGCCCGTCCCGGCATTCGGAGCACTTCTCCACCCGGCGACCGTCCGCCGCGTCCACGTCCGGGGCTTCGGCCGAAGCCACCGCGGTTGATTCGGCCGGTGCGGCCCACCAGCCGCCCGCGCGCCCCCGGCGCCCCCGGCCGGGAACCATCGATGTGGCCTTCGCCCAGCAGCGTGGCATCGACAGGCTCCTCGGGCGCGACCTCCCCCAGCGCGCCGTCGCCCTGGAGATCCTCGGCTACGCCGGTCATACGGAGGGGGCCGTCGATCTGTTCCCGGGCTTCGGTGACCGGCCGGACTCCTTGGCCGGCCTGCGGGGCTCCGCCCAGCACCTGGTGAACGAACGGATCATGGCGGAGGACCAGGACCTGCGCCGGCTGGTCTCCACGGCCATGCAGGTGCGGCCGGAGGACACCAGGTCGCTGAACGACTTCGTCGCCGAGGTCGCCGGCTACCTCAGCGGACTCAATTCGGACGCGGTACGGCAACTCGGAGACTCTGCACAGGATCTGACGTCGGCTCCGTTCAGCCCGGGATCGGACCACGACCTGTTGTCACCCCGGACCCCGGGCGGGCGGAAGGCACCGGCCGAGCTGTTCCCGAGCACGGACTCCGACAAGCGCGGCGCGTACGTCGGAAGATCGGGGGAGGAGGCCCGAGCCCTGGCCGAATGGCTCGACACCGCCAAGGGGGAGCAGAAGACCTACCTCCACCTCTTCGGCGGCGAGGCCATGGGCGGGCCGGCCCCCGTGCTCTGGCGGGAGGACAGCAGCTTCGTGGTTCTCACGGACGGTCCGCTGAGCAAGGAGCACGCCCGGCACCTGGCGACGCAGGTGATCGACCGCTTCAAGGGCAGCCGTGAGATCCACGTCGCGGTTCTGCGCCCCGAGTCCAGGACGAAGTCCGTCAACAAGGCGGTCGAGACGCTGAAGCAGAGCCTCGCGTACGAGCTGTACGCCCGGGGCCTGTCGGACGTCAAGGTCACGGTCTTCCATGCCGCGCACGCGGTGCTCCGGCACGTGGACGCGACCGGTGGCCTTGAGCTGCACGTGAGCCCGGACAAGAACGGCAGGCTGTGGCACGCGGAGCACGTTCCCGCGTTCAAGCGGCCGGTCGTGCGGTTCCTGGACGACGGGGGCTCGTTGAACCTCCGAGGGGACGTCGACAGCTTCCCGGTCAGCGAGCCGGTCAGGCTTTCGGGAGAGCTCCGCGCGCTGGTCGAACTCTCCGGCAAGGAGGCGAAGGCGTTCGTCGTCGACGCGGCGCCGATCTCGGACCGGCCGGAGGAGATACGGCACGAGCTCGCCCTCACCCTGCCCCTGGAACCCGGATCGACGACGAACCCCGCAGCCGAGGCCGTTCACGGCCTGCCGGAGGCACCGGCACCGACCCGGTCGAAGAGCCGCACCAGGCTCGGTCGGCTGTTCGGCCCCAAGCAGACGGAACCCGCCCCGGAGAGCTCCGAGGTACGGGATCGGCACCACCATCGGGTCGGCGGTATCAAGGGCGCGCTGCAGGCAGTGGTGGGAGGCGGCACGGGCAAGGCCGCCGTGCGGGTACCGACGCTGGCGGAGGTCGGCACGGCCTTCGTCGCGGTTGAGACCGCGAGTTCCTCGACCGTCACGGCGCTGGCCGCGCGCATCAAGTCCGACCTGGCCAAGCGGCCCGGCACGCCGGTCGTGCTGATGATCGACCGCGCGGCGCAGGGCGTGCTCACCAAGGACGGCCGGACGGTCCGCTCGCTCGCCCAGAACCTGGCCGACGAGCTGGGGGTGCACCCGGTCATCGCCACGCACGGGGACATCAAGATCCTCGCGGCGGCGACCGCGGCGGGCACGGCCTCGGAGGGCGAGGGTCACGTCGTCGAGGTGCTCGACCACGTGACCGGCCAGGTGCTGGAATCCGCCTGGGACGTCTTCCACCCGGTGGGCGGTCTCCTTTCGGAGCCCCTGGGGCTGCACGGCCCGGGCCTGAAGACCGTCGAGCCGGGGCGCTACAACGTCGTCATCCTGGGTTCGGAGCAGGAGAAGCCGTCCGCGTTCACCCGCCGGGACTCCCATGCAGCGGTGTTCGAGCCGGTCGAGGACCCCGGCTACGGTGAGGCGTTCCCGCCCCGGGTCGTCCGGATCCCGGTGCAGCACGACGAGAAGCCGGCCCTGCTGGTCTCGCAGGACGGCACGATCGCGATCAGCGCCGAACAAGGTGAGATCGGCGAGTTCTACGCCAGCAAGGAGGTCATGGAGGAGACCAAGAAGCTGCTGACCGAGCTCGACTCACGTGCCACGGTGGAGGTCGACGCCCCCAAGGTGGTGCTGCGGGACCACCCGGACCAGGTCCTGTACAAGGTCCGGCTGGTGTTCCCCGATGCCGACTCCATGAAGACCGACATTCTCACCGCGCCGACGGCACACGCCAACCGCTCCGGCACCCTGCTGCTGGGGACGGGCGGTCATGGGGCGGGAGCGGGTGACATCTCCGTCAGGCTGGCAGGCAACGGTGGGGCGGCCCGCGGTGCGGGCACGGTGGCCAAGGCCCTCGTGCACGGGACGGAGCCGGGCCAGGCCCAGACCGACTCCTTGCAGGTCGCCCATGCGGTGGCCGCCGAGCAGCGCGGCCAAGAGGCGTTTCCCGGCCACGAGCAGGCGTACGGGGACCTGCTCCGGCGTTCCGAGGAGCGGGCCGCGAAGCCTCAGGGGAAGGAGGAGCCGTTCGGCGCCGGGCTGACCATGGAGGACGCGGAGAAGCGGATACTCGTCGACCGGCTGATCGAGCGACTCGGCGTCAACCAGTACGTCTGGCCGCAGCCCGGCGAGAGCTACGTCGTGCAATCGATGACCGGGTCGGCCGGTGAGGGCCGGCATCCGCTCCATCCGAGCCACCCGGGACCCGAGGGACAGAGCAAGGAGGCCGCCGGGGCGTCGTCGTACCGGTCCACGGTCATCGCGTCGGACAAGAGCGGATTCGCGCACATCGCCCTGGAGTCCTACGACGACCAGCTGAGCCTGAAGCGCGACCTCGGCGGCCGGGAGATCGCGACCCTGGTGGAGGAGTACGGCACCCACACCGAGGACGCTCCGCCGACGTGGGAGCGGCTCGACACCGTGCACGAGGACTTCGGCGAGAGGCTCGCGATGCTGAAGTTGGCCAAGGGAAGGACCGCCGCCCAGCCGGAGCGGGTCGCTCGGACGCAGGCCAGGATCGACTCCGTGACCCGCTCGTTGGACCTGGCCTCGGAGGTCCAGGCGACCGGCGACGCCGTGCACGAATTCACCCGGACGCTGCTGGCGGACTGGCCCGAGGGACAGCTGAAGCCCAGTGGTCAGCAGCTGAGGAAGCTGGCCTTCGAGATGCTCCGGGCGTCCCACGAGAGCGGGAGGGCCGACTTGTCGGCCACGGTCGAGCGTTTCATGAAGAATCTGCCTCCCGAGGACCCCCGGTACGGCCTGTCCGCGACCCTCGGTAAGGCGCTCGCCGATGACGAGCAGCTCAGCGCGGTCCGCGCGCAACTGGAGGAGGAGCTCCGTCAGGCCGAACAGGAGATCACCAGCCTGGCTCCCGAGGTGGAGGCTCTCGCGGAGCGGGAGGCCACCTCCCGGGTGAACTCCCGCAAGGCCTCACACCGGCACCTGTTCGGGCGGGGCGAGGGTGCCGAGCCGGCGCGTCCGTCCGGACCGGCGGGACTGCAGGAGAAGGAGCAGCGGCTCGAAGCGGCGAGGCAGCGCTCCACCGCGGCCCGGAACCGACTGGCCGAGCTGCCCGACGTGCCCTCGGTGGAGGCCGTCTGGCGACGGGTCAACGCGAGCCACCGCAAGGCCGTCGACCTCTACTGGACGATCTCCGAGGCCGCCACCGGTAGCCTCGGCGCCGGGCAGCCGCACCTGCGGATGTACGGCCGAGGTCAGGCGAAGGACACCTTCTTCGAGCGCACCGTCCGGCACCACGACGACGAGGGCCGGCAGACTCCCCACGTCAGTGACCCGCTGGCCGTCCGGGTCGCCCCCGACCTGATGCCGGAGGGCAGGACCGTCATCCGGCTCGACCCCGCGGCCACGGGGCCGTACGAGGACGCCGTGGCGTACGGCCGCCAGTTCGCGAAGGCCGCGCTCCGGTACCAGTCCAATGGCGCGGGCCTGCCCGTGATCCGGCTGCGGATGTACGGGACCACGGACTCGGGGCCGGTGCTCACCGAGCAGGCGAAGTTCGTTCAGGAGTCGGTCCTCGCGGGCGTGCGGGCCGAGCTCCACGACCGCTACCCGGACGGCGGGGCTCCGCTGGTGCCGGAGCGCCTGCGGTTCGAGGTCCTCCACGAGTTCGAGGCGCCGGTGCCCACGATGTCCCAGCAGCCGACCGTGAGGATCGAGCTGGAGGACCGGATGGACGTCCGGGCCAAGGAACTGGTCGACCACATCCTGAGCACGCGCGACCCGCAGCTCGTCGCGACGGCCCGTGGACACGCCGAGGCGATCGTCAGCCAGTACAACCCCTTCCCGATGGTCATCGAGGGCCAGCTGGAGGGCGGGCACTACAAGGAGCTCAGGAGCCGCCGGGAGGACGCCGTCGACCGGGTGGCCGCCGAGTGGCTGGCCGTCAGGGAGACCACCGGCAACGACCAGGACGCGCTGCGGGCGGCGATCGACCTCGCCGACCAACTGCGCAGGGACCGCGGTGTGGCGGAGCGCCGGTTCGCCGTGGGTGGCGAGGGGCCGGTGGCGGAGGAGCTCCGGACGTTCGGGGAGAGCAGCCGTGGCCGTCAGGCCCCGGTCCGGGTCGAGTCGGGCGAGAGCGGCGTCAGCGGCGAGGAGACCGTCGGTGGCGGCAAGTGGTCGGGGAAGACCTCGGTCCTGACGATCGGGCGACGGCGGGCGGAGGCGGAGCGGCTGCTGGGTGACACTGCTCTGCCCGGCGTGCGTGACGCCTATCTGTCCGACGGGTCGACGGCTTCGACGGCGCAGCGTCTGTGGCGGGAGGCGGTGGAGGAGGTCGCGTACCGGCTGCACACCGAGCCCGAGGGTGTTGATGCCTTCGTGGCGGGTCTGAGCCTGGATGTGCCGGGTGAGCTGGCGAACGGTCGCGGGTACGTGTCGGCGGAGCCGGAGCGGCGTTACCCGATGCTCAGCGACGACCGGATCGGCGCCGAGCCGGTGCTGTTCTCCGACGCGGAGGGCATCACGATCGGGCACCTGACCGACACCCTGGAACGCGGCTTCACGGCCGAGGACCGCGCCCGGTACCTGGGCGAGGCGGAGAAGCTGCTCGGCATCGGCCTGGCGGAGCGCGAGGCCCTGGGCGAGGCGTGGGAGTCGCAGGTCGTGCAGGTGGCCCACCTGCTCGCGCACGGCAGCCCGGAGGCCGGTGAGCTGGCGGCCCGGCTGCGCGCGGGCGGTTCGCCCGTGGAGGGGCTGTTCGGCGGAGTCAAGAAGAAGCGGGGAGGGCAGAAGCGGCAGACCTCGGTCTCGGAGCCGCAGGCGCAGACCGAAGCAGGTCCGGCCGTGCCCGGCACCCGTACGGAGGGAACCCCGGCCACGTCGGCGGCGGAGCCCGTGGCACCTCCGCGCGAGGAGGAGCCCCGGGTCGTCCAGCCGGTCTTCTACCTGCGCAATCACGTGATGAACGGATACCTGCACGATCCGGATCTCGGGGGCACCAGGCGTCTGGGGGCCGGGCACATGATCTCCGGCTGCCACGTCCGTCCGAAGGACACCAGCCCGATCAAGCTGGACGAGCGCACGGTGACCACTGCGCTGGGTAACGGTGTCTACCAGGGCACGCTGTACTACCGGGACGGGAGCGGCCGCCTGCACCTGAAGCTCGGCAACACCTTCTTCCCGACGGGCCTGAGCTGGAAGGTCGTCTGGGAGAGCACGTGCCATGCGCTGGACCGGGCGACATTCAGGCCGGACGGCTCCTGGGAGGGTCAGGACGCCTCGGGGAACTGGCTCGCCGGCAAGATCGACTGGTCGACGGGCCGTGCCCGGCTGATGACGATGTACGCGCTGCC
>NZ_JBFBFA010000064.1:0-28278 GCF_040683915.1 Kitasatospora sp. NPDC093102
GTGTTGCCCGTTTGCAACCCTGTTTCGGTTTGCGTGTTTGCGCCCCGTCCGAAAACCCCCTAGCGCCCCTTGCCGAACTCGGTGTTTGCGCCCCCCGCCTCAGGTGTTCCGCGCGGTTCCGCGGGGTTTCGCCACCGGCGGAGAAGCCGCTGGAGAAGCCGGTGGGGATGCAGACGGACGCGCCGGCGGTGCCGCCCGGAGGCGACCCGCCGGCGCGTCCACGCCGTCGTGCGGATCAGTTCTTCACGGTGCCCTCGCGCAGCCGGTCGATCATGTGCCGGGTCGTCTCGATCGGGCTCTCCTCGGGGAAGCCGCCGGAACGCGGCGCCAGGGCCCCGTTGAGCCGGGCCACCTTCTCGTTCCACCCGTCCTGCCCGGCGAACGGGATCGTCTCGTTCTCCTGGTAGGCGGGGAACCGGCGGTAGCCGTTGAGGCCGTCGGTGTCGGCTCCGCGCACGAGCAGGGGGTCGAGGTAGATCCCCTCGCTGCGGATCCGCGTGGTCGTGGAGATGTAACCGATGTCGAGGCCGCAGCGTCGCTTGGGGGAGGTGTTCGCCTCCGAGCAGTGCAGCAGGTGGGGGTGGTGGATCGAGACGTCACCCGGCCGGAGTTCGATGTCCACGACGCCGGCCTTGCGCACCCACTCCTCCACCAGGTCCTCGTCGGAAGTGGAGAACAGCATGTTGGGCTTGTCCGTGCGGGACGACGGCTTGTGCAGCGGCAGCCGGTGACTGCCGGGGATCATCCGCAGACAGCCGTTCTCGGTGGTGCTCTCGTCCACGGCCAGCCAGACCGTCAGCGCCTCCATCGGCTCCAGTGCCCAGTACGCACCGTCCTGGTGCCACAGCACCGGCTGGCCGTCGTGCGGGGGCTTGCAGATGTAGTGGGCGGTGAAGCAGGCCAGGTCCGGGCCGAGGAAGAACTCCGCGATGTCCACCAGGCGGGGGTCCGAGACCAGCCGTGCCCAGAAGGCGTCATTGCGGATCAGCGGGTGGTGGAAGTGTTCGGGCCGCAGGTCGGGGTACTTGCGGGTGAGCCATTCGACGTGGGCCCGCACCTCCTCCAGGACCTCCGGCGGTACGACGTCGCGGATGACGGAGAAGCCCTGTTCGGCGTACTCCGCCGCGGCCTGCTCCAGGACGCCATCGCCAAGGGTGTTCATGTGTCAGCTCCTTCTCAGGTGTCAGGTGCTTCCCGTGCGAACGGGTTCCAACGGAGCGCCACGGCTGCCGCCTGTCGGCTCCCGCGGTGCCGCACGGTGCACGAACAGTGAGAGGAGGGGCAGGAGGCCCGTGGCCCTTCACCACTCAAACGTCTCCCCGTCGCTCCGCTTCTCGATGCAGTACGTGCGGTAGGCCCGGGCCTTCGCGACCATCTCCTCGTCCCCGGAGCGCCGCGCGGCCTCCACGTACCGGTCGAAGACCGCGGTGGCGTGCACGTTCCGCGTGAAGTGCAGCTCGGCGAACCGGCGGAAGCCCGACCGCATGGTCGCGGGGGTCAGGTTCCGGCAGGAGTCCAGCAGCTCCTCGAGCTCGGCTTCGGTCGGCTCGGGCCGATCCATGATGCGGATCGGCTCGGTCGCGGGAACGTCGCCGTGGATCGCGACCGGCTCGTCGGCGTCCGCGAAGTCGAGGCACAGGTTGAGCCGGGCGGTCCGGGCGGTGCTGCCCGCCGAATGCGGAACGGTCGCGTGGATCTTCCACACCTCACCGCGACGGAGGTGGTAGACGATGTCGTTCTCGGAATGCAGGGACTCCTCGGTGGTGCGCAGCGGAATCTGCAGCCTGGTGCCCGCCTCGGAGAATTCCAGGAAGTCCACATGGGGAGCCATGAGCCCGTCGCGCAGGCTGAAGATGCGCACCCACTGCAGCCGGTCGAGGGAGAAGTGATTGGTCACCAACGACATGATCCCGGGCAGTCGCCGGCCCAGTTCGGTGAGCGCGAGCCGGTCGCCGTGGGGCCGGAAGGCGATGTCGGAAGCGGTGCCGCTGCCGTTCGCCAGCACGTGGCACGACCACTCCCCGAAGGTGAGGGCGTCGTACTCGCCCTTGTATTCGTGGCCGTCCACGACCGATAACTCGGAATCCAGGTCGTACGAGTCGATGGGCAGTACCGCAAGCCGTTGCGAATTGAGCAACGAAATCCCCTTCGGCGCATGATTGTCTGAAGCGCCCGGACGCCGCCGGACGTCACTCCGAGCCGTCACCGTAATTCGTCGGGTAAATCCGTGGCAATGGTGTGATTGCGCACCAGGCCGGTCGGCGGGCCCGCGCCCGCCGACCGCCGGGACACCGCCGTCGCGGGACGGTGACACCGGCGTCGGGGCCGGTACAGGATCGACGGAGTCACTCCTGTCCTGTCGGCGGGACAACCGGTGGCCGGCAGGCGGTCCGTACCGTCCCGCTGCCGGGACAGTGGAAAAGGGGAAAGGCGGGCAATGGAACTCGGGCCCCAGGTCGACCGGCGCGACGGTCAGGACGAGGCGTCAGAACCACAGGCCGCGACTTCCGGTGCGCCGGCGGCCCTCGTGCAGGAGATCTCGGCGCTGTGGGGGGAGTACCTCAACGGCGGCGTGGTCTCGGCGGACGACGACTTTTTCGAGCTGGGCGGCTATTCGCTGATCGGGATAAAGATCATCGACCGGGTGGCCCAGGAGTACGGCGTCCAGCTGTCCGTGCGCGGCTTCTACCTGGCGCAGACCCCGGCTGGGGTCGCCGAGCTGATCGAGCGTGAGAGGGCGAGGACGTGAGGTTGACGCCGGGCGCCGGGCCGGACCCCGACCTCGACCTCGGCCGGGTGGACCTGTTCGACCTGGACCTCTACACCTCGGGCGATCCGCACCCGATCTGGGACGCGATGCGGGCGCGGGCGCCCCTGCACCACCAGGTCCTGCCCGACGGCCGGGAGTTCTGGTCGGTGACCCGCTACGAGGACGTCTGCCGGGTCCTGGGCGACCACCGGGAGTTCACCTCGGAGCGAGGCACGGTGGTCACCCACCTCGGGACGGACGACGTCGCCGCGGGCCTGCTGATGACGTCCACCGACCCGCCGCGGCACACCGAGGTCCGCCGGGCGATCGGCGCCAGGCTCACCGCGCGGGCCGTGGCCGGCTGGCAGGACCGGATCCGGCAGGCGGTCGTGCGATTCCTCGAACCGGCGCTCGGCGGCGGCGACTGGGACCTGGCCGAGCAGGCGCTGCTCCTCCCGGCGATGGTCACGGGGCCGCTGCTGGGGATCCCGGAGCGGGACTGGGCCGAGCTCGTGCAGCTGACGGCGATGGTGACGGCCCCGAGCGACCCGCACTTCCAGCACGGCAGCCAGGCCGCGACGCTCGCCATCGCGCACCACGAACTCCTCGCCTACGTCACCGCGTGGGTCCGGCGACGGCGGTCGGCCGGAGGCGCGGACGGGAGCCTGCTCGACCACCTCATGAACGTCCGCGTGGGAGGCGCGCCGCTGACCGATGAGGAGATCGCCTACGACGGATACAGCATCCTCCTGGGCGCCAACGTCACGACGCCGCACACCGTTTCGGGCACGGTGCTCGCGCTCGTGGAGCGGCCCGAGCAGTTCGCGAAGGCGCAGGCCGACCCGTCGCTGGTGGCGGGCCTGGTCGAGGAGGGGCTGCGCTGGACGTCGCCCGCGTGCAACTTCATGCGGTACGCGACGGGCGCGACCCGGATCGGCGGGGGCACCGTCCCGGCCGGGGGTGCGGTCGTCGCATGGA
The DNA here is from genome assembly GCF_040683915.1 of Kitasatospora sp. NPDC093102. Taxonomy (NCBI): domain Bacteria; kingdom Bacillati; phylum Actinomycetota; class Actinomycetes; order Kitasatosporales; family Streptomycetaceae; genus Kitasatospora; species Kitasatospora sp. NPDC093102. Next base: position 3,728 of record NZ_JBFBFA010000064.1, read on the forward strand.
TCGGGTCGGCCAACCGGGACGAGTCCCAGTTCACCGATCCGCACGGGTTCGACGTCACGCGAAGCCGGAACCGCCACGTCGCCTTCGGGTTCGGGCCGCACTACTGCATCGGGGCTCCGCTGGCCCGGATGACCCTGCGGATCTTCTTCGAGGAAATGCTCCAGCGGTTCGGATCGATCGAGCTCGCCGGCGAACCGCAGCACCTGCGGTCGTACTTCATCGCCGGGATGACCCATCTGCCCCTCGTCGCCCGGAAACGGAGGACGCCATGACCCCCGGCTCCGCCGACGTCCGCTCCCCGTGGTTCGTCCGGCCGCCGTCCACCGGGCATCCCGCCCGGATCTTCTGCTTCCCCTACGCCGGGGCCGGGGCTTCGGCCTTCAGCGGCTGGCCGGTCGCTGTCGGCGACGCCGAGGTCTGCCCGGTGCAGTTCCCCGACCGCGAGAACCGGATGACCGAGCCCCACTACGGCACCTACGAGAACCTCGCCGAGAGCCTGGTCGAAGCACTGGAGCCGCGGCTCGACCGGCCGTTCGCGTTCTTTGGGCACTGCGCGGGCGCGCTGCCCGCCTTCGAGACCGTGCTGCGGCTCGCCGAACGGGGACTGCCCCGGCCGGTGTGCCTCTTCGTGTCGGGCCAGGTGGCGCCGCACGAGGCCGCGTCCGACCGGATGCTCGCCATGACCGAGGCCGAGCTGCGCGAGGAGCTGGAATCGGTGCTCCGCGGCCGGGGGATCGAACCACGGCCGGACATGGTCGAGATGGGCCTGGCCCTGCTGCTGCGCGATCTCGCCGCCGCGCGGGCGTACCGGCGGGTGGAGCCGGTTGCCGTGGACTGCCCCGTCGTGGTGCTGCACTGGCGGGACGACCCCGAGGTCGGCCTCGACCGGCTCCAGGGGTGGCGGCGGTACTCGGACTCGGTCGACTTCCGGGTGGTCGGCGGCGGGCAGCACGACTTCACGACCGCCCCCGCCGACCTGCGGGAGGCGTTGACCTCTTGGCGGTGAGCGCAGCGGAGCCGGCACCAGTCGTGCGCCGAGGAGACCGGAAGGGGGGCGCATGAGCAGCGCAGCCACCGACATCGCCGTGATCGGGATGTCCTGCCGCTTTCCCGGAGTGCACGACCCCGGGGAGTTCTGGCGGTTGCTGCACGAGGGCAGGTCGACCGTCGCGGGGTTCCCCGGGAGCCGGGCGACCGACCCGCGGTCCCCGTCCCATGCGGACGCGGCCGTGCTGGACTCGGGGTCGTTCTTCGACTCCGTCGACGGGTTCGACGCGGAGTTCTTCGGCACGTCCGCGGCGGAGGCGGCCGCGATGGACCCGGTCCAGCGGCTGGGGTTGGAGCTCGCCTGGGAGGCCGTCGAGGATGCCCGCGTCCCGGCGACCGCGCTCGCGGGCCGCGTGGTCGACGTCGTGGTCGGCGCCGCGCCCTCCGGGTACGAGGCGCTGCGCAGGCTGTCCGGCGCAGACCGTGACGACCACTACGCCGCGCTCGGTTCGAGCGGCGCGCTGATCGCCAACCGGATCTCGGCCCTGTTCGACGTCAGGGGCATGAGCTTCTGCGCGGACTCCGGCCAGTCCTCCTCGCTGGTGTCGCTGGCGCTGGCGTGCGACCGGATCCGCGGCGGCGCGGTCGACATGGCGATCGTGGGCGGCGTGCACCTGATCGCCGATCCGCGGACGGGGCTCGGCCTGGCGAACCTGGGCGTCCTGTCGCCCGACGGTCGCTGCTACTCCTTCGACGAACGGGCCAACGGCTTCGTCCGGGGCGAGGGCGGGGCCTTCGTCCTGCTGAAGCGGTGCGACCTCGCCGTGCGCGACGGTGACCACGTCTACGCGGTGGTGCGCGGCTGGAGCGTCGACAGCGGCGGCGCGTCCACGCGGATGCCCGATCCCAGCCCCGGTGCGCAGGCGGCGACCGTGCTGTCCGCCCTGCGCGGCGCGGGCGTCCCGTTCGACGGTGTCGACTACGTCGAGGCCCACGGCACCGGGACCCGGCTCGGCGACCCGGCCGAGCTGTCCGGCTTGCGCGAGGTGGCCCGGGAGAGCGGCCGAAGCCGTCCCCTGGTGATCGGGTCGGTGAAGACCAACATCGGGCACCTGGAGCCGGCCGCGGGGATCGCCGGCTTCGTGAAGGCGGCCCTCTGCGTGGACCGCGCGCAGCTGGTTCCGAGCCTGAACCACCGCTCGCCCAACCCCGCCGTCGCGGACTTCCACGAGGACTTCGAGGTCCTGCGCGCCGCGCGGCCCTGGCCGGGTGCGCCCGGCCGACCGCGGCGGGCCGGGGTGTCGGCGTTCGGGATGGGCGGCACCCATGCGCACGTGATCCTCGAACAGGCGCCCGAGGAGCGGGTGGCTGCCCGTCCCACGGCGGGCACGGCCGCCACCGGCGGCTCCGCGGTGCTGCCGTGGGTGCTGTCGGCGCGCTCGGAGCCGGCGCTGCGGGAACAGGCGGCGCGGCTGCGGGACTTCGTGGCCGCGGACCCGTCGCTGACGGCGGCCGACGTGGCGCACTCGCTGGTGTCGACGCGGTCGTCGTTCGAGCACCGGGCGGTGGTGCTGGGAGGCGGTCGTGATGAGTCGCTGGCCGCCCTGGACGCGGTGGCGGCGGGCGGGGACCCGGCGCGGGTGGCGCGCGGCAGGGCCGCGGGGCCGACGGGTCCGGTCGTCTTCGTGTTCCCGGGCCAGGGGGCCCAGTGGGCGGGCATGGGCAGGCGGCTGTACGCGGAGTCGGAGGTGTTCGCGCACCGGATCGACGAGTGCGCGCGGGCCCTGGCGCCGTGGGTGGGCTGGTCGCTGGTGGACGTGGTGACCGGCGCTCCGACGGCCCCGTCGCTGGACCGGGTGGACGTGGTCCAGCCGGCGCTGTTCGCGGTGATGGTGTCGCTGGCGCAGGTGTGGCGGTCGCTGGGAGTGGTCCCCGACGCGGTGGTGGGGCACTCGCAGGGCGAGATCGCTGCGGCGTGCGTGTCGGGCGCGCTCCCGCTCGCGGACGCGGCGCGGCTGGTCGCCCTGCGCAGCCGGGCGCTGACCGGGCTGTCCGGCCTGGGCGGCGGGATGAGCGCCGTGTCCGCGTCACCGCGGTGGGTCCGGGACCGGCTGGGGCGGTGGTCCGGGCGGCTCTCCATGGCGGCGGTCAACGGGCCGGCGTCGGTGGTGGTCTCCGGGGACGGCGAGGCACTGGAGCAGTTCGCCGCGATGGCGGACGCCGAGGGCGTCCGGGTGCGACGGGTCAGGGTGGACTACGCGTCGCACTCCCACCACGTCGAACGCGTCCGCGAGCGTGTGCAGGAGGCCACCGCGGCCCTGACGCCACGGAGTTCGACGGTGGAGTTCCATTCCACGGTCACCGGCGGACCGCTCGACACCCGTGCGCTCGACGGCTCGTACTGGTACGACAACCTGCGCTCCACCGTGCTCTTCGGGGAGGCCGTCGAGAAGCTGATGCGTGACCGCGGCGGCGTGTTCGTGGAGGTCAGTCCGCATCCGCTGCTCGAGGTGGCGATGGCGGAGACCGCCGACGCGCTGGCGGCCTCGCCGACGGTGGTGGGCACCCTGCACAAGGACGACGGCGGCACGGGCGATGTCCTGGCGTCGCTGGCCGAACTCCACGTGCGGGGTGTGCCGGTGGACTGGGAGCCGGTGTTCGACGCACACCGGCCGCGCCGGACCGCCCTTCCGCTCTACGCGTTCCAGCGGCAGCGGTACTGGCTGACGGCGCCCGACGAGACCGGCACCACGGCGACGGAACTGGACTCGGAACGGTCGGTCCTCCACCTGGTGTGCGCCGAAACGGCGGCGGTGCTGGGCAGGGCCGGTGCGGATCCGACGGGCGCGGACCTCGCGGCGCGGCCGGACGTGTCCTTCAAGGACCTGGGGCTCGACTCGTCGACGGCCGTGCGGCTGCGCAACCGGCTCACCGCGGCGGCCGGCGTGCGCCTCCCGGCCACCGTCGCGTTCTCCCGCCCCACTCCGCGCAAGCTCAGCCGCCACATCTTCTCCCTCCTCGCCCCGCAGGCGGCCGACAGCCCGGAGGCGGCCGACCCCCCGGAGGCTGCCGACCTCCCGGCGACGGCGGGGGACGCGGATCAGGAAGGCCGTAGCGATGACGAATTGTACGAATTGATCGAGCGCGGATACGCGTAGCACCGCGTCTTCGTCCGAGCGACCGTTCAGGGAGGCCCTGGTGGGGGACACCGACAAGCTCCGGTCCTATCTTCGACGCGCCGTCAGTGACGCGCAGGCCCTGCGCGAGCGGGTGCGCGAGCTGGAGGAGTCCGCTCGCGAGCCCGTCGCGGTGGTGGGCGTGGGGTGCCGCTTCCCCGGGGGAGCGACCTCGCCCGAAGGGCTGTGGTCCGTCGTTTCCGGTGGTGTGGACGCGATCGGGGCCTTCCCTGCGGACCGCGGATGGGACCCGGGGATCTACGACCCGGACCCCGGGGCGCGCGGAAGGACGTATCTGCGAACCGGCGGGTTCCTGCCCGACCTCACGGAGTTCGACGCGGGGTTCTTCGGGATCAGCCCGCGCGAGGCGCTGGCCATGGACCCGCAGCAGCGGCTGATGCTGGAGACGTCGTGGGAGGCGCTGGAACGGGCGGGCATCGACCCGGCGGGGCTGCGCGGCTCGGCGACCGGGGTGTTCACCGGGATCTACGGGGTCGACTACGGCCCGAGGATGGGCGGCGGGGCCGCCGGTGAGGTGGAGGGCCTGAGGATCGCGGGGACGCACACCAGCGTGGCCTCGGGCCGGGTGGCGTACGTGCTGGACCTTCAGGGCCCGGCGCTGTCCTTCGACACCGCGTGCTCGTCGTCGCTGGTCGCCGTCCACCAGGCCGTGCGCTCGCTGCGTTCCGGGGAGTGCACGCTGGCGCTGGCCGGAGGGGTGACGGCACTGTCCACCCCGGGACTGTTCGTGGAGGGGGCCCGGCAGCGCGGCCTGTCCGGCGACGGGCGGGTCAAGCCGTTCGCCCAGGCGGCCGACGGGACTGTCTGGGGCGAGGGCGCGGGCGTGCTGGTACTGGAGCGGCTCTCGGACGCGCGGCGCCACGGACGGCGGATCTGGGCGGTGATCCGGGGCTCGGCGGTCAACCAGGACGGGGCGTCCAACGGGCTGACCGCACCGAGCGAACCGGCCCAGCAGCGGGTCATCCGGGCGGCCCTGGCCGATGCCCGGCTGTCGCCCGCGGACGTGGACGCGGTGGAGGCGCACGGGACCGGCACGCGGCTGGGCGACCCCATCGAGGCGGAGGCTCTGCTGGCCACCTACGGGCAGGACCGGGGCCCCGGCGGCCCGCTGTGGCTGGGCTCGCTGAAGTCGAACATCGGCCACACCCAGGCGGCCGCGGGCGTCGGCGGCATGATCAAGATGATCATGGCCATGCGTCACGGAGTGCTGCCCCGGACCCTGCACGTGGACCGCCCGACCCCGCATGTCGACTGGTCGTCGGGAGCGGTGGAACTGCTGACCGAGGCCAGGCGGTGGCCCGCCGCCCCGGGCCGGCCGCGGCGCGCCGGCGTGTCCGCCTTCGGGGTCAGCGGAACGAACGCGCACCTCATCATCGAGCAGGCCCCCGACGAGGACTCCACCCCGCCCCCCGCGGCCGCGGACCCCGTCGACACCCGGGTGCCCACCGGAGCCCCGGGAGCGGTGCCGTGGGTGCTCTCGGCCCGCTCGGAGGAGGCACTGCGCCGGCAGGCGGCCCGGCTGCGGGACCGGGTGGCCGCCGACCCGGACCTGCCGCTCGCGGGGGTGGGGAACTCGCTCGTGACGACGCGAGCGCTGTTCGAGCACCGTCAGGTGGTGGTCGGCACCGGCCGGGACGGGTTGCTCGCCGGCCTGACCGCCGCCGCCGAAGGCGACCGCAGCGCCGCCGGCGTGGTCTGCGGCGTCGCGAAGCCCGTGGGCAGGACGGTGTTCGTGTTCCCCGGCCAGGGCTGGCAGTGGGCCGGCATGGGGCGCGAACTCTGGCTCTCGTCACCGGAGTTCGCCGAGGAGCTGCGCGCGTGCGCGCGTGCCCTGGAGCCGTGGGTGTCCTGGTCGTTGATCGACACCGTGTGCGGAGGGCCGGAGGCGGCGGACCTGGACCGCGTCGACGTCGTCCAGCCGGTGATGTTCGCCGTGATGGTGGCACTGGCCCGGGTGTGGCGTGCGCTGGGCGTGACGCCGGACGCGGTGATCGGCCACTCCCAGGGGGAGATCGCCGCGGCCTGCGTGGCCGGCGCCCTGACCCTGCCGGACGCGGCCCGGGTGGTGGCCCTGCGCTCCCGGCTGCTGGCCACGACGGCCGCCGAGGGCGGCATGGCCGGGATCGTGGCGCCCGAGGACCGGGTGCGCGAGCTGCTGGACCGGCTCGGGTCACGGGCCGTCATCGCCTCGGTCAACGGCCCCTTCTCCACCGCGGTCTCGGGTGAGACCACGGCGGTCAGGGAACTGCTCGCGGCCTGCGAGGCACAGGGCGTCCGCGCCCGGTGGATCCCGGCGAGCGTTCCCGGGCACTCGCCGCTGCTGGACAGGTTCGAGCACCGGCTCCAGGAGGAACTGGCCCCGGTCACCCCGGTGTCCTCATCGGTGACGTTCTACTCGACGGTGACCGGCGAGCCGATCGACACCGCGCGGCTGGACGCCGCCTACTGGTTCCGCAACCTGCGGGAACCGGTCCGCTTCGACAGCACCCTGCGGCGCCTGCTCGAACCGGGGCACACCGCGTTCATCGAGATCAGCGCCCACCCGCTGCTCACGATCAACATCCAGGAGACGGTCGACGGCACCCCGGGCACCGACGGCGTGGTGGTGGGCACGCTGCGCCGCGGCGACGGCAGCCCCGCGCGGCTGTACCGCTCGGCGGCCGAGGCCTTCGTGAACGGCGTCCCGGTGTCGTGGCGGGCGGCGTTCCCGGAGTGGGACGGCCGATGGGTGGAACTGCCGACCTACGCCTTCCAGCGGCGGCGCTACTGGCTGGACGCGCCCCGCGAGAACACCGGAGGGAGCACGTCGGACCACCCGCTGCCCGGCACCGTGCCGGACCTCCCCGACGACACCGGGCGCGCGGCGGCGGTGGCCGGCCGACGCCTGTCGGCCGACCCCGGCTTCGACCCGCGGGACGCGCTCTTCCGGGTCGCGTGGGCCGCGCACCCGGTCCCGCCCGGCACGGCCCCGGCCCGGTACGCGGTGGTGGGAGCGCCCGCCGGGCTCGTCGCCTCGCTCGGAGCGGGCGCGACGGCCGTCTCCGACCTCGCGGAACTCGCGGCCGGCGGCCGGGCCGTCCCGCCCGTCGTCATCGTCTTCGTGGGCCGGGCGGACGCGGGCGGCGACGACCTGCCGGCCGTCGCCGAGCGGACCCTCCACCAGGTGCTGGGGTGGACGCGGGAGTGGCTCGCCGACGACCGATTCGCTGACGCGCGGCTGCTCGTCGTGACGCGGGACGCGGTCCAGGACGAGCAGGTGCCCCGGCCCGACCCGGTGGCGGCCGCGATCTGGGGGTTCGTGCGCACTGCGCAGACCGAGAACCCGGACCGGTTCGTCCTCGTGGACACCGACGAGCGGGCGGCCTCGTGGGCCCTCGTCCCGGCGGCCGCCGCGACCGGGGAGCCCCAGCTCAAGATCCGGGCCGGCGTCGTGTCGACACCGCGGCTGGCGCCCGCCCCCGGGTCTCCCGGCCAGGGGGAGCACGTCCCCGCCCTCGGCTCCGGAACGGTGCTGATCACGGGCGGCACGGGCGGCCTGGGGGCGACGCTGGCCCGTCACCTCGTGGACCGGTACGGGGTGCGCCGGCTGCTGCTGGCCAGCAGGCGGGGGCCGGCCGCTCCCGCGGCGGCAGCGCTGCGGGAGGAGCTGACCGCGGCGGGAGCCCACGTCGAGACGGTCGCCTGCGACGTCACCAGCCGAACGGCGGTCGCCGACCTGATCGCCGCGGTGCCGAAGGAGCACCCGCTGACGGCGGTGATCCACTGCGCGGCCGCGCTGGACGACGGCGTCGTGGCGGCGCAGACCGCGGACCGTCTGGACGCGGTGCTGGCGCCGAAGACCCGCGGCGCCTGGCACCTGCACGAGCTGACCAGGGACCTGGACCTGACCGCGTTCGTGCTGTTCTCCTCGATCGCCAGCGTGCTGGGGACGGCCGGACAGGCCAACTACGCCGCGGCCAACGGATTCCTCAACGGGCTGGCGGAGGCCCGCCACGCCGAGGGACTGGCCGCCGGCTCGCTGTGCTGGGGGTACTGGGCGCAGCACAGCGAGCTCGGCGCCGACCTCGGCGACGCGGACATCGCGCGCCTGCAACGGCAGGGCGTGCGGCCGATGGCCCCGCACGAGGGGCTTGCGCTCTTCGACGCGGCGATCGCGCGCGCGGAGCCGGTCCTGGTGCCGGCCCGGCTGAACCCTCCGGTGCCCGGCGCACCGCACGCCGGCCCGGCGCCCTCACCGCTGCTGCGCGGTCACACCGCCCTGCCTCCCGGCCCCGGCGGTCCGCAGGGCCGGGAGGACACCGATGCGGCGATCGCCCGGCGGCTCAGGTCGCTGCCGCCGGACGACGCGCAGGAGGCCCTGCTCGACGCGGTTCGGGCGCAGACCGCGGTGGTCCTGGGCCATACCGGGACCGGACGCGTCGGTCCCGCCGTGGCGTTCAAGGACCTCGGGATCGATTCGCTGATGGCGGTGGAGCTGCGGAACAAGCTCGCGGCGGTGACCGGCCTGAAGTTGCCGGTCACGCTCGCCTTCGACTACCCGAACCCGCGGACCCTCGCGCAGTTCCTGAACTCGCGCATCAACCCCGGTTCCGACGGTGACCGCCGGTCCCCGGCCGAGCGCCTGACCCGGGAGATCGCGGAACTGGGCGCCCGGCTGGAGGGCGCGCTCGTCGATCTCGCCGACGAGGACAGGTCCGCCATCTCCACCCTGCTCGGCGGGCTGCAGGGCCGACTGCGCCCGGCACCGGGGAACCGACCGATGGACGACATCGCCGACCGGATCGGTTCGGCTTCAGCCGGAGAGCTTCTCTCGCTGCTGGACGAAGAGCTCTAGGGGAGAACGATGGCAGACAACGACAACGCCCAGGTCCTCGACTACCTCAAGCGGGCGTCGATCGAACTGATGGACACCCGCCGACGGCTCCAGGAGCTGACGGAGGCCGCATCCGAGCCCATCGCCGTCGTCGGCGCGGCCTGCCGCTTCCCGGGCGACGTGGCGTCCCCGGAGGAGCTGTGGGAGCTGGTGCGGGCGGGCCGGGACGCGGTGACGGACTTCCCCGAGGACCGCGCCTGGGATCTGGAAGGCCTCTACGACCCGGACGGCGACCGGCCGGACTCGTGCTCCACGCGATCGGGTGGGTTCCTGCGCGGGGCGGGCGACTTCGACGCCGAGTTCTTCGGCATCAGCCCGCGCGAGGCGCTGGCCGCCGACCCGCAGCAGCGGCTGCTGCTGGAGACCTCCTGGGAGTCCCTGGAACGGGCCGGTATCGACCCGCAGACCCTGGACGGCAGCGACACCGGGGTCTTCGCCGGTGTCGCGTACTTCGGGTACGGGAACCACTTCTCCACCCCCGAGGCCATCGCGGGCTACGGGCAGACCGGTTCCCTGCTGAGCATGGCGTCCGGGCGGGTGGCGTACGCGCTGGGTCTGCAGGGGCCGGCGCTGTCGATCGACACGGCGTGCTCGTCGTCACTGGTGGCGGTGCACCAGGCGGTGCGGTCGCTGCGGCAGGGCGAGTGCACGCTGGCCCTGGCCGGCGGTGCCACCGTGATGGCGACGACCCAGGTGTTCCGGGAGATGTCGCGGCAACGGGGCCTGGCGGCGGACGGCCGATGCAAGGCCTTCGCCGACGCGGCCGACGGCACCGGCTTCTCCGAGGGTGCGGGTGTGCTGGTGCTGGAGCGGCTCTCGGACGCGCGCCGCCACGGACGGCGGATCTGGGCGGTGATCCGGGGCTCGGCGGTCAACCAGGACGGGGCGTCCAACGGGCTGACCGCACCGAACGGACCGGCCCAGCAGCGGGTGATCCGCGCGGCGTTGGCGGACTCCCGGCTGCAGCCGGAGGACGTGGACGCGGTGGAGGCGCACGGGACCGGTACGACGCTGGGCGATCCGGTCGAGGCGCAGGCCCTGCTCGCCACCTACGGCCAGGGCCGGAACCGGGGCCGGCCGTTGTGGCTCGGGTCACTGAAGTCGAACATCGGCCACGCGCAGGCGGCCGCGGGCGTCGGCGCCATGATCAAGATGATCATGGCGCTGCGCCACGGGACCATGCCCCGGACCCTGCACGTGGACCGTCCGAGCACCCACGTGGACTGGTCGACCGGGGCGGTGGAACTGCTGACCGAGGCCAGGCGGTGGCCCGCCGCTCCGGGCCGGCCGCGGCGCGCCGGCGTGTCCGCCTTCGGGGCCAGCGGCACGAACGCGCACGTGATCCTGGAGGAGGCGCCCGAGGAGGAGCCGGCGCCCGCTGCGGACCGGCTGCCGGGCGCTGCCGGCGCCCCGGTGCCCTGGGTCCTGTCGGCCCGCTCGCAGGGGGCGCTCCGGGCGCAGGCGCGGAAGCTGCGCGACTTCACCGCCGCCGATCCCGAGCTGGACCTCGCCGACGTCGCCTGGTCGCTGGCGTCGAGCCGCTCGCGGTTCGCGCACCGCGCGGTGGTGCTGGGCCGCGATCGGGACGAACTGCTGGGCGCGCTGGCGTCGTTGAGTGACGGCACGGAAGGCGCCGGGGTGGTGCGCGGGGTCGCGGGCGACCTCGGTGGCACGGTCTTCCTGTTCCCGGGCCAGGGCTCGCCCTGGGCCGGGGAGGCACGGCGGTGGTACGACGCCTTCCCCGTCTTCGCGCGGAGCCTCGACGAGGTCTGCGAACGCTTCGACGCCCATCTGCCCTTCGCACTGAAGCCCCTCCTCCTCGCCGACGCGCCCGCGCCGGACCGGGTGCGGCGCACCGACGTCGCCCAGCCCGCGCTGTTCGCCCTGCAGGTCGCCCTGTACCGGCTCGTCACGCACTACTGCGGGCAGCCGGACCAGCTGATCGGCCACTCGGTCGGCGAGATCGCCGCCGCCCACGTCTCCGGCGCCCTCGACCTGGATGGCGCGGCCGGGCTGGTGGCCGCACGGGGCAGGGTCATGCAGACGATCACCGAGCGCGGTGCCATGCTGGCCGTACGCGCCTCGCAGGCCGAGGTGGACGCCCTGCTCGACCCGTACGACCGCGTCGGCGTGGCCGCCGTCAACGGCCCGGACTCGGTGGTGCTCTCGGGCGACCGGGACGCGATCGCCGAGCTGCGGGAACTGCTCCTCGCCCGCGGTACCTCGGCGAAGCCGCTCGACGTCGACCACGCGTTCCACTCCCCGCTCATGGACCCGGTCCTGGACGGGTTCGCGGCGGCGATCGGCGAGCTCCCCGCGGGCCGGATGACCGTCCCGGTCGTCTCCACCCGACTGGGCCGGCCGGCCACGCCGGAGGAGCTGACGTCCGCCGAGCACTGGGTGAACCACGTCCGCGAGCCCGTCCGCTTCCTCGCCGCGGTGGAGTGCGCCCGTGCGGCCGGTGCCGACCTCTTCCTCGAAGTCGGGCCGGGAGCGGCCCTGGCGGGCATCACCAAGGAGGCGTTCGCCGCAACCGGGGCGGACGACGCGCTGGTCCTGTCGATGTCGCGGCGCGGCCACGGGGCGGCGGACACGCTGGCCGGCGCGTTGGCCCGACTGCACGTCCGGGGCCGGTCCGTGGACTGGGACGCCCTGTTCGGGGCCCGTTCGCGGGTGGACCTTCCGACGTACGCCTTCCAGCGGCAGCGGTACTGGCTGGACTTCCAGGCCGGAGCGGGTACGGCGGACGTCTCCTCGGCCGGGCTGGCGGACCCCGGGCACTCGCTGCTGGGCGCCGTGGTCGACCACCCCGGCACCGGCGAGGTGGTGTTCACCGGGCTGTGGTCCCTGCGGACCCACGGCTGGCTGGCCGACCACAGCGTGTTCGGCATGGCCGTCGTACCGGCGACGGCCCACCTGGACCTGGTGCTGTCGGCGGGCGGCTTCGTCGGGTGCGCGGCGGTCGGGGAGCTCTCGTTGGAGACCCCCCTGGTCCTGCCCGAGTCGGGTGACGTACGGGTGCGGATCGTCGTCGGCGCCGCCGACCCGACCGGGCGCCGCCACGTGGACGTGTACTCGCGTCCCGGCACGGACGACCGGACGGCGGGCGGCTGGACCCGCCACGCGACCGGAGACCTGACCCCGGGCACGGCGCCGGCGCCCGCCCCGGCCGAGGACGCGCGAGCACTCGCCACCTGGCCGCCGGCCGGGGCCGAGCGGCTCGACACCGGCGCCCTGTACGACTCCTTCGCGGCCGCGGGCTTCGACTACGGGCCGGCGTTCCGCGGGCTGCACGAGGTGTGGCGGCGCGGCGACGACCTCTTCGCGACGGCCACGCTGCCGGCGGCCGCCGGCGGCCCGGCCGGTCACGGCTTCGCCCTGCACCCGGCGCTGCTGGACGCCGCGCTGCACGCCGTGGTGGCCGGAAGCATCATCGAGATCGGGCCGGGCCGGGGATGGATGCCCTTCTCGTGGTCCGGGGCGACCCGGACCGGGCAGTGCGGCCCGACCGTGCGGATCCGGATCTCCCGGACGGGCGGGCACACCGTGTCCGTGGCCATCGCCGACGGGAACGGCCACCGGGTCGCCCACGTCGAGGCGCTGACGTTCCGCCCGGCCGGCGCCGAACAGCTGCGCTCGGCACGCGGCGGGCACCAGCAGTCCCTGTACGAACTGCAGTGGCGGCCGGTCCGGCCCGGCGGGCGCGAGGCCGGCCGCGCGCCGTGGGCCGTCATCGGCACCGAGGACGGCCTGGCCTCGCGGGCCCTCAGGACGGACGACACCGCCCGGTTCCACCCGTCCATGGACGCCGTCCTCGCGGCGGCATCACCCCGGTACCTCGTCGTCTGCCCGGAGGACTTCGCCGGCACCGGGACCGGCCCGCTCGACGCGGTCGGCGACACCGGCACGCGCGTCCTGGGCTGGGTCCAACGGTTCCTCGCCGAGGATTCGCTGGCCGGATCCACCCTGGTGGTGCTCACCCGCCTGGCCCTCGGTACCGGCGGAGGGGAGGGGGTGGAGAGCCTCCCCGGTGCGTCCGTGTGGGGCCTGGTCAGGTCCGCCCAGACGGAGCACCCCGGCAGGTTCCGGCTGGTGGACATCGACGACGAGGAAAGCTCCTGGGCGCAGCTGCCCGACGCGCTCGACCTCGCCGAGGACCAGCTGGCGCTGCGCCGCGGGGCCCTGCTCGCCCCCCGCATGGCGCCGCTGCCACCCGCCCGGCACCAGCTCGAACCACCGGCGGCCGGCGCCCACCGGCTGGGCATCCTGGACCGGGGGACGCTGGAGAACCTCACCTGGATCGCCTGCCCCGAGGTGGAGGCGCCCCTCACCAGCGGACAGGTCCGCATCGCCGTGCACACCGCGGGCCTCAACTTCCGCGACGTCACGATCGCCCTGGGGCTGGTGGAGCGGACGGCCATCGACGACGGGCTCGGCAGCGAGGGCGCCGGAACCGTCCTGGAGGTGGCGCACGACGTCACCGGATTCGCTCCCGGCGACCGGGTGACGGGCATCTTCTCCGGCGCCTTCGGCCGGGTGGCCGTGGCGGACCACCGGATGCTCGTGCCCGTCCCCGACGGGTGGAGCTACGCCGAGGCGGCGTCCGTGCCGGGCGCCTTCCTCACCGCCTACTACGCCCTCTTCCACGTGACGAACCTGGAGAAGGGCCAACGGATCCTCATCCACGCCGCGGCGGGCGGGGTGGGGATGGCCGCCGTCCAGCTCGCGCGGCACGTCGGCGCCGAGGTCTTCGCGACCGCGAGCCCGGCCAAGTGGCCCGTCCTGCGCAGCATGGGACTGGACGACGCGCACCTGGCGTCGTCCCGGGACCTGGAGTTCGCCGACAGGTTCCTGGACTCCTCGGGCGGCCGCGGCATGGGCGTCGTCCTGAACTCCCTCGCGCACGACTTCGTCGACGCCTCGCTACGGCTCCTTCCCGAGGGCGGCGCCTTCGTCGAGATGGGGAAGACCGACATCCGCGACCCGCGACAGGTGGCGGCGGACCACCCCGGCGTCGACTACCGGGCCTTCGACCTCTACGAGGCGGGCCCGGAGACGATCCAGGAGATGTTCCGCGTCGTCATGGAGCTGTTCGCCGACGGACGGACACGTCCCAACCCGGTCTCCGTCCGCAGCATCCGCGACGTGCGCAAGGTGTTCCGCGAGATGAGCCAGGGCCGCCACACCGGGAAGCTGGTCCTCGAACTGGGCGACGGCCTCGGCGGCGGGACCGTCCTGGTCACGGGCGGAACCGGGGGAGTGGGCTCGCTCGTGGCGCGGCACCTCGTCGCCGAACACGGTGTGCGCAGCCTCGTGCTGGCGAGCCGTCGCGGCGCGGCGGCCGAGGGGGCCGCCGAGCTGGTCGCGGACCTGGAGGCGGCGGGCGCGCTCGTCAGGGTCGTGCGGTGCGACGTCGCGGACCGCGACGCCGTGGCCGGCCTGCTCGCGGACCTGCCTCCCGCCCACCCGCTGACAGCGGTCGTGCACGCGGCGGGCGCGCTGGCGGACGGCACCGTCGAGTCGCTGACCGCCGAGAGCCTGGACCACGTGCTGCGCGCCAAGGCCGGCGGTGCGGTCAACCTGCACGAGCTGACCGCGGGACGGCCCCTGTCGGCGTTCATCCTGTTCTCCGCGCTGGCCGGCACGCTCGGCACGGCGGGCCAGGCGAACTACGCCGCGGCGAACGGGTTCCTGGACGGCCTGGCGGCCCAGCGAAGGGCGTCCGGCCTGCCCGGCACATCGATGTGCTGGGGGTGGTGGGAGGAGTCCAGCGGCATGACCAGGGACCTCGACGAGGCCGATCTCGCGCGGGTGCGGCGGCTGGGCGTCGCCCCGATGCCGACACCCCGTGCGTTGGCCGCGTTCGACGCGGCGTACGCGATCGACAACCCGGTCGTGATCCCGGCCCGGGTGGACCTGTCCGCGCTGCGCGACCGGACCGGTGACGAACTGCCGTACCTCCTGCGCGAGCTCGCCGGCGGCGGCCGTCCGCGTGCGACCGGGGCGGGCGCCGGCGCCGGCAGCGGCCCGCTCGGCCCGCTCGGCCTGCCCGGCAGGCTGGCCGCCCTGCCGCCGGACAAGGCCGGGGCGGCCGTCCTGGACTGGGTCCGCGACCAGGTCGCCGTCGTGCTCGGGCACCCCGCCGGCGAGGCCGTCGACGCCGGCCAGGCGTTCACCCAGCTCGGATTCGACTCGCTGACCTCCGTCGAACTGTGCAACCGCCTGGCCGCCCAGACCGGACTGCGGCTGTCGTCCACCCTCGTCTTCAGCTACCCGACCCCCCGTGAGCTGGGCGAACACCTCCTCGACCGGCTCCGGCCGGAACCGGACGCGAGCCCGGCCGACGACGAGGAGGTCCGGGAGGCGCTGCGGAACATTCCGATCGACAGGCTGCGCGCCGCGGGCATCCTGGAGCAGCTCCTGGCGTGCGCCGACTCGCCCGGCCCGACCGCCGGGGAACGGGGGACCGGCGCGGAGGCGGACACGGACGCCGGCGCCGACACCGGTACCGGCGCACTGGCGGCCATGGACCTACAAGCACTGGTCGACCTGGCCCTGGACGAGAGGGGTAACTGACGTGAGCAATCCCGCGGACCGCAGGGCGGAGGGCGCGGACCGGGTCGAGCAGGCACTGCGCACCCTGCTGGAGGAGCGCGACCGCCTGCGGCAGGAGAACGACGCCCTGAGATCCGGCCGCGGCGAGCCGGTCGCCGTGGTGGCGATGGCGTGCCGCTACCCGGGAGGCGTGTCCTCGCCCGAAGAGCTGTGGGACCTGGTCCGCGACGGACGCGACGTGATCGGGGAGTTCCCGCAGGACCGCGGCTGGCGGGACGTGTACGACCCGGACCCCGACGCCGTCGGCGGCTCGTACGTGCGCCAGGGCGGGTTCCTGGCCGACGTGGCCGACTTCGACGCGGACTTCTTCGGCATCAGCCCGCGCGAGGCGCTCGCCGTCGACCCGCAGCAGCGGCTGCTGCTGGAGACCTCCTGGGAGGCCTTCGAACGGGCCGGCATCGTCCCCGCCGACGTGCGCGGGACCGACGTGGGCGTCTTCGCCGGGGTGAGCTCGTCCGAGTACGGGTCGCGCTTCCTCGAAGGGGGCCAGGGCGAGCTGGAGGGCTACCTGCTGCAGGGCAGCGCGGGGAGCGTCGCGTCCGGCCGGGTGGCGTACCAACTGGGTCTGACCGGGCCGGCGGTGACCGTGGACACCGCGTGCTCCTCGTCGCTGGTGGCCCTGCACCTGGCGCTGCGGTCGCTGCGCGCGGGGGAGTGTTCGCTCGCGCTGGCCGGCGGCGTCTCGGTGATGTCGACGAACGCGATTTTCCTGGAGTTCTCCCGGCAGCGGGGCCTGTCGGCCGACGGCCGGTGCCGGTCCTTCGCGGACGGCGCCGACGGGACCGGCTGGGCCGAGGGGGCGGGCGTGCTGCTGCTGGAACGGCTGTCCGACGCCCGCCGCAACGGCCACCCCGTGCTGGCCGTCGTCCGTGGTTCCGCGGTGAACCAGGACGGGGCCAGCAACGGACTGACCGCACCCAACGGCCTCGCGCAGGAGAAGGTGATCCGGCGGGCACTGGCGAACGCGGGGGTCACGGCCGCCGAGGTGGACGTGGTCGAGGCCCACGGCACCGGGACCGTGCTGGGGGACCCCATCGAGGCGGGCGCCCTGCTGGCGGCCTACGGCCAGGGCCGAAATCCGGGCCGGCCGCTGTGGCTGGGGTCCCTGAAGTCGAACATCGGCCACGCCCAGGCCGCTGCGGCGGTCGGCGGCGTGATCAAGACGGTGATGGCCATGCGGCGGGGGTTCCTCCCGAAGACCCTGCACGTCGACACGCCGTCACGGCACGTGGACTGGTCCTCCGGTGCGCTCCGACTGCTGCTGGAAGGGCGGGAGTGGCCCCGGGCGCACGGTCCGCGGCGGGCCGGGGTGTCGTCGTTCGGAGTCAGCGGCACGAACGCGCACGTGATCCTGGAGGAGGCGGCGCCGGAGCCGGCGGACGGGCGTGCACCGGGCACGGTCGCCGGCGGACTCGTTCCGTGGGTCGTGTCGGGCCGGAGCGCGGCGGCGGTGGAACGGCAGGCGGAGAAGCTGCGTGCGCTTGCCGCCGCCGATCCTGACCTGGACGTCGCCGACGTCGCCTGGTCGTTGGCGTCGAGCCGCTCGCGGTTCGCGCACCGCGCGGTGGTGCTGGGCCGGGACCGGGACGAACTGCTCGGCGCGCTCGCGTCGTTGAGCGCAGGCGCGGAGCCCGCCGGGGTGGTCCGCGGCGTCGCGGGCGACCTCGGCGGCACGGTCTTCCTGTTCCCGGGCCAGGGCTCGCAGTGGGCCGGCATGGGCCGGGAGCTGTACGACGCCTTCCCGGTCTTCGCGCGGTCCCTGGACGCGTGCGCGGCCGCGCTGTCCGAGTGGGTCGACTGGTCCCTGCTCGACGTGGTGCGCGGCGTGGCGGGCGCGCCGGGCCTGGACCGGGTGGATGTGGTCCAGCCGGCGTTGTTCGCGGTGATGGTGTCCCTGGCCGACCTGTGGCGCTCCTGGGGCGTGGAACCGGGCGCGGTGGTGGGACACAGCCAGGGCGAGATCGCCGCGGCCTACGTGTGCGGTGCGCTGTCGCTGCGGGACGCCGCCAGGGCCGTGGCGCTGCGCAGCAAGGCCCTGGTCGGCCTGATCGGGTACGGCGGGATGGCGTCGGTCGCCGAGTCGGCGGACCACGTGGCGCAGTGCCTGGCCCCGTGGCAGGACCGGTTGAGCCTCGCCGTGGTGAACGGGCCCCGCTCGGTCGTGGTTTCCGGGGAACCGGACGCGCTCGACGAGTTCGTCGCGAAGATGACGGCCGAAGGAGTGCAGGCCCGGAGGATCTCGGTCGACTACGCCTCCCATTCGCACCAGGTGGCGCGGGTCCGGGACCAGGTGATCGGCTCGCTCTCCGCGGTGGAGCCGAGGACGTCGACGCTGCCCTTCTACTCGACCCTGCACGGCGCAGTCGTCGACACCGCGGAGCTGACGGGCGAGTACTGGTACGACAACCTGCGCGAGAAGGTCCTCTTCGAGTCCTCCGCCCGGCGGCTGGTGGACGACGGCTTCCGGGTGTTCATCGAGATGAGCCCGCACCCCGTGCTGACCGTCCCGGTGCAGGAGATCGTCGAGGGCACGGAAGACGCGGTGGTGCTGTCGTCGTCGCGAAGGGACCGGGGAGAGGCGCAGGCCCTGGTCGGATCGCTGGCCCAACTGCACGTGCGGGGAGGGGCCGTGGACTGGGAGGCCCTGGTCGGGGCGCGCCGTCGCGTGGACCTCCCGACGTACGCCTTCCAGCGGCGGCGGTACTGGCTGGACTCCGCGCGCGCGGAGGTCACGGCACGACCGTCCTCGACCGAGCCGTCCGCGGCCGATGAACAGCCCCGCACGCTGCCGGAGCTGCTCTCGGCCCGCCCCGACGACGACGCGCAGGCGCTCGCGCTGGAACACGTCCTGGAGAAGGTGGCCGCCGTGCTCGGGCACCGCTCCGGCGAGGACCTCGACCCCGACCGGGAGTTCAAGGAGACCGGATTCAACTCGGTGCTGTCGATGGAGCTGAGCAAACGGCTCGCCGCGTCGACGGGGCTCGAACTGAAACCGACCGTGGTGCTGCGCAATCCGTCACCGCGACTGCTCGCCGGGTACCTCGTCTCCGCGTTGGCCGTCCCGCCGCCGGGACATCCTTGACCCGGCGGATCGGCCTCTGTGAAAGTGGGGAGATCCATTAATTCCGCCAATTCTCCGGCCCGTTCACCGAAGGGTTGATTCGTATGCGTTCATTTGGTGCGTCGGCCGCGCACAAAGGGATGTGGCTGGCCCAGAAAGTTTCCCCCGAAACGCTGAACCATGCGCTGACCATGTGGGACGTGAACGGCGAGCTGGATGCGGCGGTCATGGAATCGGCATTCCTGCGCGTCATGACGGAGGCGGAGGTGCTGCGCGTCACCTTCGTCGACGACGGAGACGGGTTGCGGCTGGTTCCCCGGGAACTGGGGGACTGGCGGCCGTTCTTCCTGGACCTCAGCGCCGAGGCCGACCCCGGGCGCGCGGCACGCGAAGTGCTCGCCGAAATGCTGCGGCAACCGTTCGACCTGGAGCGGGACCTGCTGTTCCGACTGGGCGTGGTCCGACTCGCGGCGGCCCGCTCCCTCGTGGTGATCGCCTACCACCACCTCATCTCGGACGGCTTCGGCGCCGGCGGGCTGCTGTCGCGGCGTCTGGCCGAGGTGTACACGGCGCTGCGCCGCGGCGCGGACGTACCGCAGCCGCCGCACCCGTGGGACGCCGAGTCCTACGCAACGGCGGTGACGGACTACGAGGCCTCCCCGGAGTTCACCGGCGACACGGAGTTCTGGCGCGACTACCTGGCGGACGCGCCGGAGCCCGCGCAGGTGCCGCGCGTGGTCCTGTCCGACGCGGCGCGTTCCGAGCTCGCGCAACCGGTGAGCGAGGCCGACCGCTGGTCGCAGCTGGCCGGGTCCATCGGCATGGTGAGCCGGACCCTGACCATCCCGCACGCCGAGGCGGCCGCGTGGACCGAGGCCGCCGAGTCCATGGGCGTCTGGACGTCCTCGCTGCTGACCGCGGCCGCGGCCGTGTACCTGCGGCACCGCTGCGACCTGCCGGAGTTCGTCCTCTCGCTGGCCGTGGGCAACCGGGTCGGGGAGGCGAGCAGGACGCCGGGCCTGGCGGTGAACGTGGTGCCGGTGCGGGTGCGGGTCCCGCTCGGGGCGACCTTCGCCGAGATCGCCGACGCGATCGTCGACGAGACGTACGAGATCGCCGGCCACACCGCCTGCCACTACTCGGACATCCAGCGGGTGAGCGGGATCGACCCGACCGGCCGCGGCGGTTTCGGCACCGTCGTCAACATCGTCGAGTTCGCCGAGGAACTCCACTTCGCCGACAGTCCCGCGCGCCACCTCGGCGCGACGGTGGGGGCCTTCGACGAACTGTCGATCGGCCTCTACCGGGACGGGAGCGCGGACAGCGACCTGTTCCTGCGCCTCGACGCCCCCGCGAGCCTGTACTCCGGCGCGGAACTGCGCTTCATCGGTACGGAGCTGATCGCGACCGTCCACGCGCTGGTGGCCGCCGGTGCGCGGCCGGTCGGGACGCTGGACCTGTCGGACGGAGTCGAGCGGGAGCGGGTACCGGCGGCGCCGGACGCGAGCGGCGTCCCGGTGCCGGAGCTGTTCGCCCGTCAGGTGGCGGCGGACCCCGACGCCGTGGCGGTGGTGTCCGGGGACCTCGCGCTCTCGTACCGGGAACTGGACGAACGGTCGGACCGCCTCGCCGGGGCGCTGCGGCGCCGGGGCATCGGGCCGGAGACGGTCGTGGCGGTGGCCCTGCCCCGATCGGTCGACCTGGCCGTCGCCCTGCTGGGCGTGGTGAAGGCGGGCGGGGCCTGTCTGCCGGTCGACCCGGCGGTGCCCGTGGAGCGGATCAGGCCGGCGGTGGACGACGCGTCGGTGCGCGCGCTGCTCACCGACGCGGTGACGGCCGCGACGCCCATCGCGGACCTGGACGTTCCCACGCTCCTGTTCGACGAACTCCGGTCGGAGCCCGCGGACGGAGACGGCGCCGGTGCGCGGCCGGTCCCGGCGCACCCGGACGGCCTGGTGGCCGTGATGTACGGCTCCGGAGCGGGCGCGGCCGTCGCCGTGACGCACCGGAACCTGCAGCGGCTCGTCACGGACCGCCACTGGAGCGAGGGCGGCCGCGGCACCGTGCTGTGGCACTCGCCGCACGGCTCCGCCGCGCTCGCCCTGGAACTGTGGGTGCCGCTGCTGAACGGGGGTCGGGTGGTCGTGGCCGCCGCGGGCGTGCCGGACGCCGACGCCCCGAGCGGGAGGCCCGCGGCGGACGGGGTCCGCTCGGTGTGGTTGTCGGCGGACCGGTTCTCGGCGATCGCGGCGGACCGCCCCGAGCGCCTGGCCGGGCTGCGCGAGGTGTGGACCGGTGGCGACCAGGTGCCGGCGGCCGCGTTGCGGCGGGTGCGGGCGGCGTGCCCCGACCTGACGATCGTCAGCGGTCACGGCCCGACGGAAGCGGCCGTGTTCGCCGCCTGCCACAGCCTGGCACCGGGCGAGCCGGTGCGGGCCGGCGTGATCGGCCGCCCGGCGGACGGCACCGCCCTGTACGTGCTGGGGCCCGGCCTGGCGCCGGTCCCCGCCGGCGTGGTCGGGGAGCTGTACGTGGCCGGGCCCGGAGTGACGCGTGGCCATCCCGGGCGGGCCCGGCGGACCGCGGAGCGGTTCGTGCCCTGTCCGTTCGGTCCGGCCGGCGGGCTCATGTACCGCACCGGCGAGCGGGTGCGCCGGGACGCCGACGGGCGGCTCCACCACGTGGGCCGGGCCGGCGCCCGGATCCGCGTCCACGGCGTCCCGGTCGAGCCGGCCGAGGTCGAGGAGGTGCTGTCCGAGCATCCCGGGCTGGCCCGGTCGGTGGTCGTCGGCGCGGAGGACCCCTCCGGGCAGCGGCGACTGGTGGCCTACGCCGTCTCGGCGGGCGAGGAGGGCGCCGACGGCGCGGACCCCGGCCGCCGGACCGGCCCCGGGCAGGAGGAACTGCGCCGGTTCGTCGCCGACCGGCTTCCGGAGTTCATGGTGCCGTCGGTGGTCACCATGATGGACCGCCTGCCGGTGACGGCCGACGGGAGGCTGGACCGGTCGGCGCTGCCGGAGCCCGAGTTCGGCGGCGGGGTCTACCGGGCACCGCGCAACCCCACCGAGCGGGTGCTGGCCGAGGCGTTCGCGGACGTGCTCGAAATGGACCAGGTCGGCATCGACGCGGACTTCTTCGACCTCGGGGGCAACTCGCTGCGGGCGATCCGGCTGGTCGGTCTGATCCGGGCGGAGCTGAACCTGGAGGTGTCCATCCGCACGCTGTT
Organism: Kitasatospora sp. NPDC093102; assembly: GCF_040683915.1. Lineage (NCBI taxonomy): Bacteria > Bacillati > Actinomycetota > Actinomycetes > Kitasatosporales > Streptomycetaceae > Kitasatospora > Kitasatospora sp. NPDC093102. The sequence continues at coordinate 25,687 of NZ_JBFBFA010000064.1, forward strand.
CGCCACCCGGACCGTCACCGGTCTGTCCGACACGCTGGAACGGCTGGAGCAGTCGAACCGGCCGGCCCTGCGCAGGAGGACGCGGGAGGGCCGGGTCCTCTGAAGCCCGGCAGGCCCTGTCCCGTCGGCGGGACACCGAGGCCCGAGCGCCCACGGCCGCGTTGAATTCACGGTGCCGCGTCGACCGGGGCCGGTTCCTTGAGCGGTGCAGCAAATCGGGTCTACATTGGCGGCGCGGCCGTGGAAATTAAGTCCGCTTGGACCTGAGCCTTTTGAGGCGGAAATCATTGGCCGACGAGCGGAGGGAATCTCTATGAGTGATCGTGAAAGCGGCACCTATGACGTGGTCGGAATCGGATTCGGCCCGTCCAACCTGTCACTCGCCGTCGCCCTGGAGGAACACCGGGCGAACGGTACGGAAAACCAGATCAGCAGCCTCTTCCTGGAGCGGCAGGCCTCCTTCGGATGGCACCGCAACATGCTGCTGCCGTCGGCGACCATGCAGATTTCCTTTCTCAAGGACCTGGCCACCTTCCGCAACCCGACGTCGAGCTTCAGTTTCATCGCGTACCTGCACGCGGTGGGCCGGCTCCCGCAGTTCGTGAACAACCAGGACTTCTTCCCCACGCGCCAGGAGTTCCACCAGTACCTTGAATGGGCGCAGGCGAGGGTGGCCGAGCGCGTCGCGTACGGCTCGGAGGTCCGGTCGATCCGGCTGCCGTCGGACGCCGAGCCGGAGCGGGCGGACCACCTGCGGGTGGAGGTGGTGGACGCCACCGGCCGGGGCGTCCGGACGATCGAGGCCCGCAACGTGGTGATCTCCACGGGGCTCGTCCCGAGCATGCCCGAGGGCGTCGAGCGGGACGAACGGGTGTGGCACAGCTCCGAGTTCCTGGAGAGGTTCCGCCGGACGGACCCCCGGGAACTGTGCCGGGTGGCGGTGGCCGGAGCCGGCCAGAGCGCCGCCGAGATCGCCAGGTTCCTGTACGACGAGCTGCCGCACGCCGAGGTGTACGCGGTCGTCCCGTCCTACGGCTACTCCATCGCGGACGACTCCCCGTTCGCCAACCAGATCTTCGACCCGAGTGCCGTGGACGACTACTACTTCGGCACCGAGCAGACCCGGGACGCGTTCTGGCGGTACCACAGCAACACGAACTACTCGGTCGTCGACGACGACGTGATCAGAGGTCTGTACCGCAGGTGGTACGACGACGAGGTGCGGGGCGTCAGGCGTCTGGAGTTCCTCAACCTGACCCGGGTCGCCGACGTCAAGCGGCTCGGCGCCGAGACCCGCGTCATCCTGCACAAGGGGCCCGACGCCGAGGTGCGCGAACTCGCCGTCGACGCGTTGGTCTGCGCGACCGGCTACGACGCGATGGAGCCCACCGGCCTGCTCGGCGACCTCGACCGGTTCTGCCTGCGCGGCGAGGCCGGCCGGTACCGAGTGGAACGGGACTACCGCATCGCCACCGCCCCCGAACTGCGGTGCGGCATCTACCTCCAGGGCGGCACCGAGCACACCCACGGCCTGACCTCCTCGCTGCTGTCCAACCTCGCGATGAGAAGCGGGGAGATCCTCGACTCGATCGTCGCCCGGCGCGTCCCGCGGGACGCCGGGAGCCCCGTCCTCGCCAAGGCCGGAGGCGAGCTCGGGTGACCTCGGCGGATGAGCTGTGGATACGGCGCTACCGGGACGACGACAGCTGCGACACGAAGCTCGTCTGCTTCGCTCCCGCCGGCGCGGGGGCGAGCACGTTCCGCACCTGGGCCCCCCGACTGCCTTCGGACGTCGGGGTGCTGGCCGTCCGGTACCCGGGCCGGGAGGACCGGTTCGGCGACCCGATCCCGTCCCGGCTGGAAGACCTCGTGGACGACATCGCCGACGCGCTCGCCGATCTGACGCGGCACCGGCTGGTGTTCTTCGGTCACAGCATGGGGGCCACGGTGGCGCACGAGGTGGCGCTGCGCCTCCAGGAACGGGGGTGCCCGCCGGCCGCCCTGTGCGTCTCCGGCCGCCGGCCGACGCACGCGCTGGCCGGCCGACCGGTGATCTTCGGCACGGACGAGGAGATCATCGCGCACGTCGTGAGCTTCGACGCGCGCAGTGCCGAGATCTTCGAGGACGCCGGCCTGCGGGAGATCGTCCTCCCCGCCGTCCGCGCCGACTACCGCCTGGTGGACGGCTTCGATGGGGGCCCGCGGCCGCTGCTCGACTGCCCGGTGTACGGCTACGCCGGGGACCAGGACACCCAGGTGACCCCGGACCAGATGCGCCGCTGGGCGGAACTGACCCGGGGCGCCTTCAGGATCCTGGTGCTGCCCGGCGGGCACTTCTACCTCAGGCCGGAGGAGGCCGCGCTGCTGGCGGACCTGAGCGGCGTCCTCGCCGACGTCAAGTCCCGCGCGAGGAGCGCCTCGTGACGGGCGTGGCGCGGAGGGCCGGGGCTTCCGCCGGGGCCTCCTGACACGATCCGTTCGCCGCCGGCGCGCGTGGACCGCACCGCGCGCCGACGGCGTCGCGCGCCGAGCCTGCGGCGTGCTGAGCCCGCGGCCCGTCGGGCACCGTGATGAACCGGTGCCCGACGGGCC
>NZ_JBFBFA010000065.1:0-25449 GCF_040683915.1 Kitasatospora sp. NPDC093102
GCGGCCGAAGCCGCTCCCACTGGCCGTCAGTCAGATCACCCCTACTCCCCATAGTCGTATCAACGACTCAACTGATCGGCAGGACACGGCCTAGTTCCACCTATCGTGTCCCGGCTCATCAGCGGGTTGCGAAGCTCCAAGGGCCGTTCCTCGGGGGAGTGCCCTTGGAGCATCGTCGCTGGTCAACGGGCATCGCTCAACTGGCCAAGTGAAGCGCTCAGTCACAGAATTTGTGACTGAGCGCTTCACTTGGCCAGTGAGCGGTCGAGTTGGCCAGTTGAGCGCTCGGCTTGCTATCAGTCCGTTTTGTCTCGGGTGGCGCAGACACCGGTGCAGGCCAGCACCGTGGTGGCTGTGGCGTTGAGGAAGAGCATGAACGTCCATGTTCGATCTGCCGTGTCGATCCGGCCGATGCGGAGGAGTTCGTCTCCTGTGCCTTTGAGGATCTCGACGGTCTCGGCGAGTGCGAGTGTCGGCTGCCCGCGCTTCTGGGTGAGCCGGAGCCGGGTGCGGTAGGTGTGGAAGAGCTGGTTGGCGGGGACGAGGCCGTCCCAGACGACGAAGGTGCCTCCGGTGAGCAGGGCGTCGCGTGCGGGGCCGCATGCCGGCGTCTGCTCGGCGAGCATCGCGGCGAGGTCGTCGGATGTCATGCGCTGGCCTCGCCCGGGGATGCTGTGTCGGGGGTCGGACGGGTCCAGAGCGTGAGGTCGCTGCTGGTGGCGACGGCGAGAGTGCATCCGGACGGCGAGAAGCCGGCGGCTCGCAGTTCTGAGTAGTTGGAGTCGAAGATGTGCCACCAGCTTTCGCCGTGCGGCCCGTTGTGCATCCCTCCGTCTGCGGATAGAAGGACACGGTCGTGCGGCCACTCGGGGCTGACGACTTCCAGGGTCCAGCCGTCCTGGGTAGTGCTGTGCAGCCCGCCTCCGAAGAGTCCCGCGATGCGTACTCGGGTCGCGGAGATGGGGCCGAATCCGGGGCAGGAGAGGTCCGGCACTGCGTCTGGGGTGCTGCCGTCGGGGTCAGGATCACGGTCCCGGGCGATCTTTTCCCCGGTGACGGCGTCGAATAGCCCGTGGCCGCCGGTGGAGACCACCATGACCAGGTCGCGGCCGTCGTCGGGATCGGGAGCAAAGCCGATCCCGAGCAGCCCGCTGATGGGGATGTACCGGTCCAGGACGGGGCGCCAGGGGGCAGGCGGTGCAACCACGGGGACGGACAGGAACCGTTCGCGCAGTCGCTGCTGGTAGTCAGAGATCAAAGTGCTTCTTCGCTTTCCGCCAGGCCGTCGATCGCCTCACTGTGCTGGTGGGAATCGTGCCAGATCTGTTCGAAGGCGTCTTCCGCATTCTTGGCAGCGGGCTGTCGTTACTCCGGCTGGCTGGTGGCGAGGACCGGTCGTGATCGCACCGCGTCGATGGCGGCGGCGAGTTGGTCGGCGTGGGCGTCGAGCAGCACCTTCAGCTCGCGGTAGTGGGGGTGGTCGTCCGTCTGCCTGAGCCAGGTGCAGGTGAATCGTCGGTGGTACTTCCAGAGGCGGCAGGCTTCCGGGTCGGCTGCGATGTGGGAGGGGCAGGGGGAGAAGAAGTACTCGCCTTGGGTGACGCGGGCCCAGGTGTAGGCGGAGACGGCGAGTCGCTTCCGGTCGTCGGTGATGGCCCGGTTTCCGGGCCATTCCTGGAGCTGGGCGACCATGTGGTTCCAGATCGCGGGGGTCAGCGTCCAGTCGGCGAGGCTTTGGCGGCGGTGCTGGTAATCGATGCGGGGCGAGGTCTCGAGGTCGGCGGCGATGGCGTCCAGGGCGAGTTCGAAGGCATGGAGGTTGTCCTGGGCGCGGGCCCATCTGCCGAGTTTGGTGCCGAACCCGATGCCGTGCTCGCCGGCTTTGATGCCCAGGAACTGGGCTGCTTCGTGCAGGCTGCCGCCGCGGGCGCGGCGGACGAGGTGGGTGGCCGCGTTGCGGCGCAGGATGAGGCTGCTGAGGCCGGTGAAGGAGCCCAGGTGCCGGTCGGCCCATTCCTGGGGGAGAAACGCCGGGATGTGCTCCGGCCGGTAGCCGACCTGGCTCATGGGGATGCGCCGGCCGCCCGGCCCGGTGCGGCGGTGGGTGGGGACGAGGGTCTCGGCAACCGCGCGGAACCGCCAGGAGCACGACTCGCGTTGCCGCTTGAAGGCGTGGTCCCAGCTCTGGTGGCGGGTGGGGACGATGCCGGTGCGGGTGCGGTTCTCCACCGGTGCCAGGGGAAGCATCGCGGCGCGGAAGTCGTCTGCGGTCAGGATGCTGTCGGCGGCCTGGAGGAAGGCGGCGCTGGCGCGGGCATCGGTGGGCAGGGCGTTGGAGTAGTGCTTCTCGTCGGGGCCGTGGTTCTCGGCGATGTACCGGTCGGCGGCCTCGGTCGCCGCGGTCGGTGTGTCGGGGCGGGCCTTGGGCCAGGTGATGATGACCAGCGCGGCGACGAGCTGCAGTTCGGCGAAGTACTGGCTCGACGTGACTGCGGAGCGTTGCGGCGCCAGCATCGAGAGGATCTTCCCCTGAAGTGCGAGGATTTCCGGACCGGGATGGTCCTGCGGCCGGGTCGGGACGCGGTCGAGCCGACCTGAGCAGACGTTCTCACGGGTGCGGGGTGTGCGGGTGAAGCCGGGCAGGCGCTGGCGGCATTGGGCAGGGTGCAGCCCGCCGATGCTGGGCAGGGCGACCAGGTGGCTCGATCGGCCGATGAAGGGACGCTGGCAAGCAGGGCAGAGGTGTTCGAGGAACCGCTGGTGCCGAAGGCAGGCGAAGGAGACGGGCAGTCGCCACACGCGTTGCCAGGGGCCGCCGTGCTGGTTCTGGACGGGAGTTCCGTCGCCGGCCAGGCAGGCCGGGCAGTAGCGGACGGAGGTGGCGAACAGCCCGTCCATGTGGGGTGGGCGTCGGCCGTGCCGGAGCGAGTCCAGGACGTAGGCGATCGGCGGGTAGTAGGGGGCCCAGCCGGCCAGGGTCAGGGCGGTGACCTCGGCGCGGGCGAGCCTGGTCGCGGTGGCGAACTCGGTGGCCATGGCCGGGGGTAGGACGGTCGACCGGACGGCCTTGGCCAGGGCCTGGGTGTTGTCCTGGATCTCGGCCAGGCCGGTGCGGCGGATGACGCGGTCGGGTGGGACGCCCAGGCGGTGGGCGAGGCGGAGCACGTAGCCGCTCAGGGACTCGTCGTCGAGGGGGTCCAGGCTTCGGGGCAGCGGCGCGCAGGCCAGGAGGCGGGGCGGGCCGCTGTTTGGGGTCCGGCTCATCTGGCGCCTCCTGCGGCGGGGCCGCGGTCGTCGAAGACGGTGTTGCGTCCTCGTCGCGTGGTTCGTTTCGCGGGGACGGCGGGGACTTCGCCGGCTGCCGGGTCGCGGTGCTGAGCGTGGCTCAGGTCGATCGACAGGCCGTCGAAGAGGTCTTCGGTCAGGCGTTCCAGGCCGGTGTCGACGGCTTCGCGGCAGCCGTCCTCGATGAGCCGTTCCAGCAGGCCGACGACTCCGTTCGTGCGCTGGAACAGGTATTCGGGCATGGTGCCGGCGGTGAGCATGTCCTCGGGTGCGTCGAGCAGCCGCAGACTGGTTTGGACTCCGCGAAGGTGCCGGATCCAGGCGCTGATCTGCTCGTCGGTGTCGTAGCGGAAGCGGTCGAGCTCGACCAGGTCGAAGCGTCGCTCGGTCTGGGTCGGTTCCAGGCCGTGGATCTTGGCGTGCCGGGAGGCGGGCAGGTGCCACTGGCCGGTGGCCGGGTCGTGGCGGCCTTCGCGCAGCAGCCCGGAGCCGGGGATGTCGACGCCGATCAGGACCAGGGTGACGTGCATGCTCATGAAGGCCCGGATCAGGTCGAGGGTGTCTTGGTCGTCCGCGCGGTGCATGCGCAGGCGGGTGATGTCGTCCAGTTTACCGACCGCAGGAGCTCGGAAACCGACTCTGAACTGCGACGATTCATAGACTACATGTCCGTCAGGGTGACGGATGCCGTTCTCTGTAGCTCGTTTGAGTGGTGCCGCAGTAGAGCCCGGCGGTGATGGGGTCACGGGTGCCGACTGGTTTGCCGAGCATCCCGTGGACGGTCTGCCCGGTTGGGGTGGATGATCCGGTCATGCCGACTGAAGAAGAGCTCGATTCCATGGAGGTGCGCATCGCGGCCGCATCCATGGGTGCGTGGATTCCCGTGCTGGAGACTCGCGGTGCGACCGGCGGGGCGAGCTGCATCCAGATCGCCCCAGACACTGCCGTGCAGGACGATGAGATCTATCTCAGTCGGTTCACCAACGGAGAACAGGTCCAGGTCAGTCCGGACTTGCAACTGGATGCCGATCTCGACTTCATCGCTTCCGCGCGACAGGACATGCCCCGCCTGATCGCTGAGGTGAGGCGATTGCGCGCCATGCTGCAAGGGGACAGTGACCGGAGGCATGCCGCTTTCGTGGCGCTCCGCGAGCTCGGGCGAAGCCACGACTACCGTGACCGGGCGGATGCCGGTCACGGCCTGGCAGGCTTCGCCGACATGCAGGAAGCCCTCGGGCCACTGTTGGAGCTCGTGCTCGACCCGGGTGACACCTTCGTCACCCGGGTGACCGCGGAAGCCGTGCTTCGGCGAAAGGACAGGATCGGGCTCACGATAGTCGCCTCCGCGATGGCGGTCGCCAGCCCGAATCACAGCGATTGGATCCACACGGCGATCGTCGATGTGTTCAGCATCTTCTCCGAGGACCGGGACAACGCGATGCGGCTGTGCGAGGAGATGTTGCGGGATGCTGATGACCGCGTTGCCCTGGGGGCCCGTCAGCTGCACGAAATCCTGGCCGAGATCGACCCCGTTCTTCGTCCCGCGTAGCTCCGCAGTTCGGGACGGGCTTTAGGAAGGCGCTCCAGAACTGGGGCGAACCGGCGGCATTATGGACATGATGTTGCGGAATGCCTGGTCGGAGACGTCCGGCGTGGGCGGCATCACATCGCTGAGGATCAGCACGTCGGAGCCGTCCTCGCCGCGCAGATCCGGATGCAGGCCGTTGCTGAAGAAGGTGATGCCCTCGCGGTGGTGCTGCATCTCCAGGACGCTGCGAACGCCGTGGAATTCGACGACCACGCTCGTGCCTGCTGGAACGGTGTGCTCAGTCGCCCAGGGTTCGAAGCAGAGCCAGACGTCCTGCTCATCGGCTCGGATCGTCAAGCGTGAGATGGAGCCGGGGCCCTGGACGGGCAGCTGCGGATCGTCGCTCATCGTTTCCTCCTGGAAGCCAAGATCCTCATGGACCTACTGGTCAGTGAAGGTAGTGGGTGCCCACTTGGCCGCTGAAGGGGGCCCGCGCCTGGGCATGGCCCTGACCTTGGCAGCGTCCGCGTCACGTCCGGAGAGATTGCGGATCATCCCGGCGGGGCGGCGATCTGGGCTTCGAGGTCGGCGACGCGGCGGTCTTGGAAGCGGAGGTTGGAGCGGGCGGCCTTGAGGCGTTCGTCCAGGGTTCGGTTGTCGCTGGTGAGCTGGCGGACGCGCTGTTTGAGGGTGGTGTTCTCGGTGGTGATCCGCTGGATGGCCTCCTGGGTCCACTCGGCTTCCAAGTCGCGGACCTGGCCGAGGAGTTCGCCGATTCGGTTGCGCTGGGTGAGGATCTCGGCGTGGGCGGCCTTGAGTGCGTCCTCGGCGTTCAGGGCCCGCTCTCGCCAGGTCGCCTCGCGTGCCTCGTCCTGGTCGGCGAGCATCTGGGTCCGGCGTTCGCCGGCTTCGGCCATCGCGGTGGCGACCGTGGCTCTGGCGTCGGGGTGGTCGTAGAGGAACGTGCGGGAGACATTCGCGCGGCGGGCGACGGCGGCGACGCTGACCCGGGTCTTCTCGCGGCGGAGCCGGGCGATGGCGTCGCGGACCCGTTCGAGGGCGGCGTCGGTGCTACGGTGGCGCGCGGCCAGGGCGGCGGACGTGCGCGGGTCGGGGACGGTGGTGATCACGCGCATCGCTCCTGTTCGTCGGTGGTGTCGTCGTACTCGTCTTGCTCGTCGTCGGCGACCTGGGCGAGGTCGGCGGCGCGGAAGGCGGTGGACCAGACGCGGTGGAAGTAGTCCTGGGGTTTGCGCAGGTCCAGGGCGAGGGCGTCGTCGAGGAGGCCGAGGCCGACCAGGGCGCTCTCCAGGCCGTCGATGGCGCGGGCGGTGGGTGCGAAGTAGCGGTGAAGGTAGTCGGCGGTGGCATCGTCGGGGGCGCCCTCGGCCAAGAGCCGCCACTGTTCGCGCTTGCGCCGCCAGTAGAGGAGGTCAGCGCCGGACAGCACGAACTTGTCGCAGTTGTGGCAGTCCAGGTTCCACGGGCAGGCGCCGCCCTCGACGACGGGCTGGAACGTGCAGAAGCCGCCCTCGGCCGGGGTGCTGCGGCGTGACAGGTCGATCGCCAGGGCCTGGGCCTGCGCGCGGGTGAGCGGGGTGGCGTCTCCGGCCAGGAGTTCGCCCGGATGGGCGGTGCCGGGGCCGGCGACCCAGATGTGCTGGAGCACATCCTCCAGATCAGTGCTGGTCAGATGCACGTAATGCTCGGCCATGCGGTCTGAAACCTGGCCGAGGTAACGGCGGATGTGCGTCAGCGAGGCACCGGCCCGCAGCAAATTGGTGGCCAGAGTATGGCGAGCCTGATGGGGGACGAGCTGGCCCAGGTCGAGCTCGTTCACCCAGTCACGGAAGCCGCGGTTGAACCACGTGTAGGACAGAGCGGTGGTGCCGGCCGGGTTGCGGACGTTGGTGACGAACAGGGCCAGCCGGGCCCGTTCGCTTCCCGTCGGTCGGCGGCCGTGCCTGGCGACAAAGCGGTCCAACGTCTTGCGCTGGCGCTCGGCGAGCAGGTCGTAGAGGCGGTCCGGGATGCGGATTGCCACGTCGTAGTTCCCGACTTTGGTCTGGTCGTGCCAGAACATCGCCAGCCCGCCGTAGCGGCCGATGCAGTCCCAGCGCAGTTTCACGACCTCGCCGACGCGCCGACCGGTCACCACGATCGTCTCCCAGACGTCCCTCAACCCCAGGTCGTCAGGATCGTGCGCCTCGGCGAGCCGGGTGAGGTTGTCCCTGTCGGCCAGGGCGCGGGCGACCTCGTCGGGGAACGGCCGGCGGGCCCGCAGCGTCTCGTTCCCGGCATAGGGCATCGCGATGATGAACTCCCGGTCCAGCGCGAGCCGTTCGGCGGTCCCGTGCTCCAGCGCGTCGCGCAACAGCTTGCGCACCCCGTTGAAGACATCGGTTCGGGTGACCTGGGTGACCGTCGAGGGCTCCCCGGCCAGTCCTTTCATCACCAGCGACGGCAGGCTGTTCTGTTCACGGTGCCGCTGGTCGGCGATGAACCGGGTCATGTGCTCCACCCGCAGGGCGGACGGGTCGTGGCCACCGCTGGTGGCGTCGACCTCCAGGAACGCGCTGAGCTCGGTGCAGGCCCGGCGGATGCCGTCGATCGGCGCTGCCGTGCGCGGGCGCCGGGGAGAGGTGATCAGGTCGGCGGTGTAGTCCCAGAGCAGGTCCCGAAGCCAGCGCTGGGAGATGGCCGTGAGGTCGATATGGCTGGCCCGGGCCGGGAAGCGGACGCCGAAGTGGTCGGTCTCGATGAACCCGGCCTCCCGCGCCTGCTGCGGGGTGAAGTAGACCAACCGCAGGTAGTGGAGCATCTTCTTCACGATCGCGGTGTGGAAGCGGGGAAAGCCGTCCAGGTCCAGGTCGGTCAGTGAGCCGGCGTCGCGCGCGCGAGCAAGGTTGACGAGCTTCTGGATCCAGTCCAGCTTCCAGATGCTGTGCCGGTCCTCCTGGGTGTGGGCGAACAGCGCCCACTGGATCTCAGCCCGCAGCAGGGGCCGCAGGCCGCGCAGGTTGACCTGCTCCGGCCGCGGTGCCGGGTCAACGGCCGCGCACCAGGTGCGGAACGCGTTCTGGTCCGCGTAGGAGACACGAACCGGCTGCCCCAGCTTCTCGTAGCGCTGCCACCAGCTCGACGGAAGGGCCGCCCCTCCCGGACGGCGGTCGCGCATATAGCGGTGCCGGTGCCAGCAGCAAAGCCCCAGCGGGGACAACGCCAGCCCGGGACAGACGGTGACCTGGCAGTCCCCGTAGCCCTCGCACGGCTCCTGATCTGCCACCCACTGGTCGAAGTCCACCGACGCGTCCCGGACGGAGACCGAATACTTCCACGCGCCGTAGTGACGGATGCACAACCGCAGCTCGGTGCGCGGCGAGGTGGGTCGGTCGGGGCAGATCAGGCAGGACCCTTCCCGGTCGTACTCGGCGCGCGGTAGCGGCCCGGCGGCGGTGAGGAACTCCGCCCGGGTCGTCCCGGACTCCCGGGCCGTTCCCCACTCCTGGAAGTGCGTCGAGCACAGGTCCAACCCGCTGTGCCGGGCCCGCTCGCACGCTTCGACCACGCAGGCCCACTGGTAGACACGGTGGCCCTGCGGGACACGGATGATGACGTCGCGGAAGATCGGGTCGAAGGCCGGGGCGCCGATCAGCGCGGTGAGGATCTCCAGCCGGTCCCGCCCCTCGCGGTCGGGGCGGTCACTGTAGAGCGGCAGCAACGATTTCACGGTCACTTCGTCTCACCCCAGACCGAGCGGAGCGCTGCGTCGAAGGCCGGGTCGTGGACGTCGACATGCCCGTAGACCTCGTCGACCATCGTGGCCGAGGCCCACCCTCCGGCACCGCGGGCGATCAGCAGGTTCCCGTCCGAGGCATCGAGCACCGCCGAGGTGAACGTGTGCCGAAATGCGTGGGGTTTCACGAGCCCCAGACCAGCGCGTTTCCCGGCCCGGCCCAGCATCCGGCGGGCCCCCACCGGCGCCCACGGCTGCCTGGTCCCGGGGCCGTGCAGCTGGACCAGGAGCATGCCGTGCCCGGCGGTGCCGCGCGGATACTCACCACCGGTGAGGTACTCGAAGTAGGTGTGCACCATCGCCGGGCTGACCCGCTTGATCAGCCCGCCCGTCACCGTGCCGTGCTCGATCCGCCAGGGATGCTTGGTCTTCGCCTCCGCCCGGTTCGGGTTGCCGGGGCGGTGGCAGACGTGGACGTGCGGGGAGCGGCACTCGCCGCAGGCCGCGTCCTCGCGCAGGTGCAGGTCCACCAGGTGCAGCCCGCAGAGCTCGCCGATCCGCAGCCCGCCGTCGGCCAGCCAGGTCACCAGCAGCCGGTCCCGGGCCGAGTTCACCGCCGCCAGGAGCTTCTCTCGCGCGCCGTCGGGGAGCATCTTCGGGTGCCGGCGGTGCGGCCCCGTCGGCGCGAGCGGGTTGGTGGGCAGCGTGTTCTTCACGTGGCCCAGGAACGCGCGGCGGCGGTCCGCCCGCGTGGGCAGCCGGGAGGTGTCGAGCTTCTTGCCGAGCTCACCGTTGACGCCGAGCGAGGCTTGGTGCAGGTAGAAGCCCTTCAGGCAGGCCGCCGCAGTCGACAGCGCGGAGCGGCCGTAGGGGCGCTTGCCGATCCGCCACGGCTCACCGAGCGGCATCAGGACCTCCGCGCCGACGATGCCCATGTAGCGCTCAAGGTCACGCAGCACGACCTTGTCGAAGGCCAGGCACTCGCGCTCCAGCCACCGCAGGTGGTCCACCAGGTAGTACGCGTAGGTCTTCTGCGTCCCAGACCCGTCGTGCAGGCGCAGGAACCGGTCCGCCTCCGTGTGGATACTGCCCTCGGGCCACACGATCGTCCACGACCGCCGCCCGTCCTTCCGCTCGATCTGCTGGACCCTCAGGTCCCCGACCACCACTCGCCGTGCCACTCGTCCTCCCGTACCGACTCCGGAACATGACGGGCGCTCCGGACACGGTCGGTAAACGAGCCCGCGACGCCCTGGTCACAGGCCCAGACGGACATCACGGGCGGCACTACCCGCAGTCGGTAAAGTCCAGGATCAGCACCTTCGTGCCGTGGTCGCGCAGGGAGGCGGAGACCTGGTGGATCAGCTCGGGCAGGTCCATGCGCGTGACGACGGGAGAGCTGTAGAAGTTCAGGATGGCCTTGCAGGTGCTCTTCGGTTTCGCGGTCACCGGGGTCTGGACGTAGGCGACGGGGACGTGCAGGTCCCGGCAGCCGGGGGCGGCGTCGGGGTTGAGGTGCTGGTGCAGGGCGAGCCAGCGGTCCTCGAACGCGGCGGCGACCTCGCAGACGCTCTCGGTCTTGCCCTGGTAGCCGCCGCCGGAGACCATCACACCGGCGCGGGTGGAGGGCTTGAACTTGAGCGCGTTGCTCTCGATACGGCCGTTGAGGAGTTTCTCGACCGCCCGGCTCATCGGGGTGGCCAGCAGGGGAAGGTTCGCGTGGGTCGCGGCGCGGTGCAGATCGTGGAGCGTCCTCTTCCTCGGGCTGAGCAGCCGCCAGGCGGTCAGGTCCATCACGGGCGCCGGGGTGAACGAGTGGCGGGTCAGGCGCCATTGCTGCCAGCCGGCCAGGCTCTCACGGGCCGGGATCGGGCCGGGCAGGATGAACGGCACCGGGCCGTTGGCGGTCATCGCGTCCCTCCCTCAACCGGTTCGCCTTCGTCGGTGTCGTCGGTGCCGGGCAGCGCGAACAGGCTGTGGCGGCGCAGGTCGTCGCCGAGGAGTGTCGGCGGTGAGGGCAGTTCGGGAACCGCAGCCTCCCGGCGTCGGCGGCGCTCGCTGTCGATCGCCTGCCGGTTCTGCCGGACGAGCTCGACCGGGCGGGGCGCGGCTGGCAGCGAGCGGACGGCACTCAGGCCGTTACGATCGCGCTCGGCGGCCCGGGCCCGGGTCAGCTCCCGGGCCCGCTCGGTCCGCTCGGCCTTCGTCATCTGGCTCGGCCAGGCGGTGACCGGGGTGTGAGCGGAGATCAGGTCCAGCAGCACCGGCAGGAGTTCGTGGTCCTCGCGCGGCTTGAGGCCGGCGCGGGCCGCCTCACGCAGGACCTGCTGCACCCGCGCGTCCCCGAACGCGGGAACGTCGCCGTCGGCCGGCAGGCCGTTCCAGGGCAGGGTGTGCCAGGTGCCGGCGCGTTCGAAGTAGACCTGTCGGCAGTCGCGCGGATCGCGGTTGACCGCCCACTTGCCGTGGTGGCGTCCGCCGCGCTGGGAAGTGCCGAGGTCGGCGAGGACGGGGTGGCTGGCGCCGTACCAAAGTCCGCCGATCTTGACCCCGCGCCGTCCGTGGATCTTGACGAAGTGGGCCGGGAGGAGGTGGTGGTAGAGGTTCGCGTCGGGGATCTGCAGGGCGATGCCGTCCCGGGCGGCCGCGGCGGCGAACAGGGTGTTCGGGCTGTGGCGCCCGCCCGGATCCCAGGTGGGCGCGTACTGGTCCAGGCGCCGGTTCTGCCAGACCTTCACGATCCAGGTCGCCAGCAGGTGCTCTGCCTCCTCGACCGTCCAGGTGGCGTCGCCTTCCGGGTCGGCGCCGCGGTCCGCGGTGTCCCTGCCGCGGTAGCCGAGCAGCAGTTCCAGCAGCAGCGACTGGATCCCGGAGAACGCCCGCTCGCAGGCGGCCTTGTCCTGCGGGCGCATCGCGCGGGCCGGCAGCACCACGACGCCGAGAGTGCGGGCGACCTGGACCAGGTGGTGGTTCTTGTAGACACTCCCGTGGTCGCTGGTCACCGTCTCCGGCGCGAAGAACGGGCGCCCTGCGACCGGGTGGCCGGCGAACTCGGCGACCAGGGCAGCGGGAACCCCCGGATAGTGCCAAGCCATGTCCGGCGTCCAGTCCGGGCGCATCGGCAGCGGGAGCATCACATCCCGCAGCAGCATCGCCACCTCGATCGAGGAGTCCGAGCCCGGGGTGAGCCGGAACGCGACCAGGGAGTGCGTGAAGGCGTCCAATCCGAGGGTGAGGTCCGCGGTGATCGGCTCCCCGAAGACGTCGTCGAGCAGTTTCACCGGGAACGGCGTGGTGTCCAGCACCACGACCTGCCCCGGCCGGGTGATCGTCACCCTGGACGCGCCGGTCTCCACCGCCGCCGCCGACCGCAGGTAGCGCTGGCGCCCGCCCTCGGGGCCGAACCACTCCTTCCAGACCTTCGACAACGTCGTGTAGTGCGGGATCGCCCCCTCGGCCGTCTCGCCGTGCTTCTCCCGGACGAACTGATGGATCATCCGCTCCTTGGTCTTCATCCCGACCCGGGAGCGGTGCAGGCACTCCGCGTGGACCGCGTGGATCGCCTCCGCGATCTGCGGGCCGATCGAGCGATGCCCGCGCAGCACCGGCGTCAGGCGCCCGTCGGCCAGGCCCATAAGCCCGTGCTCGTGCCAGCCGGCGGACCACCGTCGAAGCGTTCGCTCGCTGACCTGGCGCAGCCCCAACTGGCGTGCGTCGTCGGGATGCAGAGCCTTCAGCTCGGCCACTTTCGCGAGTCGGCGCTGGGTCAGGGTCGTCGCCTCCGGATCGAACTCGGGCCGCGGTTCTCCGTCCTGGGCCCAGTGCCGGCTGCCGCCGCGGAAACCGGTCTCGGCCTCCAGCAGGTGAGCAACCCGTAGGAGGAGGCGCTGCTGGTCCTCGCGTGCCAGGTCCTCGAACCGCGTCGGCTGCCGCTCGCCGTCCATCACACCGTCCCCGCCGGATAGACCCAGGTCCCGTCCCCGAACGGCTGGGCGAGATCGACCGCCAGCCGCCGCTGCCAGAGCAGCCGCACCGCGTGCGTCCGCGCCACCGCGGGCACCCTCGTCCGATCCACCAGCTCCCCGAACTGCAGCGGATGCCGGCGCACCGCGGCCAGCAACTGGCTCTCCAGCCCGAGCGGATCGGTCATCGGCCGGCGCCGCACCGACAGGGCGTCGATCCCCGCGAGCACCCGGTCCCGCCAGCCGGTCACCACGGCGTAGCGCCAGCCCACCGCAGCCGCCGCCTTGGCGGCTGCGGCGAACCGCACCTCGTCCTCCTCCGCGATCAGGCCCGCCGGGCGCACGTCCAGCAGCCAGGACGCACCAGCAGCCAGCACGAGGAAGTCCGGGATGTGCGAGCCCTTCCCCTGCGACCAGGTGAACCGCAACCGGAACGGCTGGGCCAGCACCTCGTCGAACCCGCCCACGAAGTCCAGAACCAGCAGCAGCCACCGCTCGGCCAGGCTCTCGAAGCCGTGTTGCCGACCGGTGGAGACCAGGCACTCCAGCCCGGGACGGTGCCGCTGGCCGGTCCGCCAGGCGAAGCGCCGCACCGGTGCCGACGCCATCGCGGGCACCTCGGCCAGAGCCCGTACCGGGCTGACGACCTCGGCCTTCCCGACCCTCCACGTTGCCGTCCACGACCTGGACCACGTCGGGTCCGGATCCAGGCGACCGACCGCCCGGGCGGGAATTCCGTACGGAACCAGAAGATCATCCAGCGAGCAGGCATGTGACCAGACCGGCCCCGTACCAGCGCTTTCATCAAGTACGCCGTCCACAGTGCCAGGACACCGCACGTCGCGAACGAGCGGACGAAATCGCCCAAACCGGCCCCATAGGCCCAACGCCGGCTATACCCTGCCCGGTCAACGCTCAACTGGCCAAGTGAAACGCTCAGTCACATGAGTCGTCCGCGGACCCCGGCTGGTCCGCGGACGACTCGTCCGCGCTATCGGCACTGGCTGACCAAGTTGATGACGAAGAGCAGTACAGCCAGCAGAGGGCCGACCCAGGACACGGAGGCCATCAGCCCCTGCCGCAGTGCCTCCCAGGGTGTGTCGCCGGCACGGTGGCTGATCCATCCGATGACGCCGCCCATGATCACTCCAGCAAGGATGACGAGCAGGGCCCACGGCAGGAAGCTCAGCGCGAGGCTGGCGAGGCTGGGTGCAGTGCAGGCGGTGGCGGAAACAGCCAGGTGGATGGTGTTCAACGTGCTCCCCCGATCGGGTGGTTGAGTTGTTGGCGCCGTTTGGCGTCGACCTCGAACCTGCCCGTGTTCAGCCTTGTCCGGGGGAATCCGGTGGGCCTCCCGCGCGGAAAGCCCCTGATCAGGAGGCATGAAGACGGTGTCCGGCCGGATCCGGTGGCGCCAGCGCAGCGGGACGCGGAGGCGACGGAGGGAACGTGTGCGGTAGAACTCCATAGGGACGGCGCGTGGGTGGGAGGGGTTCGGCGCGTGATCAAGGCGACCAAGGCCGAGTTCGCGGACCTGTTGAAGGAGCTCGTGTTCGTCCTTCCGGTGAGGGCCCGCCAGGCGAAGCCATCGCAAAAGTTGCTGATGAGGCTGTCAGGGCGGGGCTCGTCGGCCGTCTCCGCGTGGTTTACCGGCGAGTCGGTGCCTCCTCCCGAGGTGCTGAAAGCGGTTCTGGACGGGCTGAAGAAGGACCCGTCGTTCCGCTTCCAGTACTGGCTACGCCCTGAGCAGGACCGTTGCGAGAGCATCGCCCGGCAGCTGATGCTGATCAGCGCAATCCACACCGACAACGTCACCGGGTTCGGCGAGTACCAGCGGTTGTTGGAGCTGAGCGAGAAGGCGCACGAGGACGCCTCGGTGGTCTCCCAGGAGGGTGTGAAGGCCCTCGGCAGCGTCGCGCTGGAGAAGCTGTACGTGCGGCGGTCCATCGAGCAGTCCATCCTCGAGACCGCCATGTCGAGGGCGTCGGTGAGCGCCCAGCTTGTCACCGGCGAGCCGGGATGCGGGAAGACATCGCTGCTGTGGAGCCTGTACCGGCAGCTGGAGGGAACCGACGGCGTCAAGCCGTTGTTCGTACGGGCCAGCTACCTCGTCGACGGGCTCACCCGGCCCGCGGACCCGACCGCGGTGACCGCCGAGGCCCTCGAGAGCGCGGTGGCCTGCTCCCTGCAGCTCAAGCACCGCCCGGTCGTACTGATCGACACCTTGGACCTGCTTGTGGCGCATCCCCAAGGCGTCGCGGCAGTCCAGAAGGTGCTGGCGGCCATGGACGAGCGCAACGTCCCCGTGGTGCTTACCTGCCGCCCCGAGGAGGCCGTCGAGCTGCAGTTCCCGCCTCAACCCGAGGACGATGACACAGCGGAGACAGACACCTCAGTGGCCGAAGCGGTGGCCTTCCGCCGACCGCAGCTCTCCCTCGGCCTGTACTCGGACGACGAACGCAACCAAGCCGTCCGCCGGCACGCCGCCGTGTTCTGCCCGGACTCCCAGAACGGAGCAGGCGCCGCCAAGCGTCTGGCGAAGGACATCCTGGATGCCGTGTACCAGGGCCTTCCCGTCAAGGAGGTGTGCGGCAACCCGCTCTACCTGCGCCTGCTGTTCGACCTTTACGCGCCCGACCCGCCGTTGCAGCAGATCGACGCCGGCGGGCTGTTCGACCGGGTGCGCGTCAAGCGGGTGCTCTGCGACGAAAGGGCCGGCGGTGGGGAGCGCGACGAGCGGTCCGACTGGAACCTGACCGCGATCTCCCATGCCCTGGCCCGGTACATGCTCAGCGCGAACAACATCGAGTATCGGCCCCGGGAGGCAGCGGACGCACTGGAGCGTCTTCTGCCCGGCGTTCCCCGCCAGCGTATCGACGCCGAACTCACCGAGCTGCGCCGAAGGGGACTGCTTGTGGACGCACCCGCGGGCGGGCTGCGGTTCTTCCACCAGACCTTCTTCGAGTTCATGGCCGCCGAGTACCTGCGGACCAGCGGGCGTGGGGACGAACTCGTTGCCCGCATGATCCTCCACCCTCAGGACCTCGTCCTAGCCGCGGTCGCCGGCCAGCTGATCCGGCGCGCGGATGCGGGAACCGGCAGCGCCCTGCTGCGCCCCCTGCTGGAGCACGAGGTGCTGGCCGATCGCGCCCTGGAGTGGTACGCCGATATGGGCGACCCCGGCGCCGACGACGCGGCTTCGGCCCACGACGCGCTGCGCCAGGCCTCGACGCACGCCCTGAAGCGGTTCACGGAACGGCTTCCCGGTCACAGGCACACGTCGGCCCGGCGCTGGGTCGACGACCTGACGATCGTGTGGGAACGAAGTGAACAACAACCGGCGCTCAGGCGCACGCTGTTCGCCGCCGTGGGCCGACTGGCCAGCCAGCACCCCGACGAGGCCATGCGGTTCTGCACACGGCAGTGCGACGACCAGGCCGCGCGGCCGGACGCGAACCAGCACCGGCTGGCCTGGTGGGTGGAACAGGGACCGCAGTTCCTCAAAGCCCACAAGCTGGACTGGCTCTCCCTCTTCACGGCTCTGTTCCCGCACGATGCGCGCCAGACCCTCACCTGGTTGGACCACCTCTCCCGGGCCCTGGCCGGAGCCGGCGCCTATGGCATCGTCGCCGAGGCTGCCGCCCAGGCCGAGCGCAGCGTGAACCGCTCCCCCGCGAGGCGTCGGGCGAGTCTGCGGCTACTTGCGCTACAGACTTTCGAGACCTTGCTGGATGACCGTCCCGCTAAGGTCCGGGGTGACATCGCGGACCTGGAGCAGTCGGTCGGCCGGCTGTGGGCCGGCGCCCAGCCGGAGACCGAGGAGGCCGCAGCCAAGTGCCTCACCGAGGCCTTGAAGGATGGCGACCAAGGAGCGGGCAGAGCCAGGCTCCACGGTGCCGGTCTGCTCACCGCCTCCCTCACCGAGGAGCGAGCCCGGCAGGCCGTCGCCCAACTTCTGGACGTGGGCTCCGCCAGCGTCCAGGCTGCCGTACTGACGCACGTACTCGTGCCGGTCCTTCTCGGGCGGGCTACGGCCTTCCGGGACGTCCTCGCCGCGACGTGCCGGTCCGAACTGGCCCGCCTTCCCCGCCCGAGCAAGGACCCGGACGGCAGCCGGAACCGGGCCAGATGGCTGGCGGAGGCTGTCGACAAGGCCATCGAAAAGAATCTCGCCTCGGACCGCCTCCCCGCGCTCCTCCCTTCCGACACAGACCCCGCGGTGTGGCTCACCCCGGGTGGCCTGACAGGGCTTCTCGGCCCTGCAGCAGCCGCTGGCCACGCCCCGGCGCTGGCCGCGGTGAAGACCTGGGCCGCCTCCACTGCCACCACCCGCGAGAAGGCGGGCTGGTCGGCCGAGGACGTCCGCAAAAGCCTTCGTGCCCACCTGACCGACGACGTGCTGGCGTCCCTGGTCACCGAAGGGCTCAACCAAGGGCAATGGGGCGAGCTCACCATCCTCATTGAGGCCGCGGGCGCCGCCAGTCTCTCCCCGCCCGTCCAGGCAGTCCCTCGGCTCAAGAACCTCACACATACCCTCGGCGTCTCCCAGTTGAAGGACCTGGCCCAGCCCCTTACCGCCTCCCGGCAGATCCAGCTGTGGCGGGCCCTGATCCGACACTGGGCCTGGACACCGCCAGCCCCCGACGAGGTGGCCAAGGCCCTAGCAGATGGCGATAGCACCTACACCAGCCTTCTTCTCCTGATCGAGGACTCCACCCAGCACCCGACCTGGGAGTGGCGCCACCTCGGGGAGCTGATCAAGCAGCTCCACAAGGACGTCGAGACACGGCCTGAGCGGAAGGCTGGCGCATCGTCGCCGCACCGTGCCCTCGCCGCGCTGCTCGTACGCCAGCATCCCCTGCCCGCCGTGGAGGCCCGGACCGTGGTGGACACAGTGCTCGCCCTCACCCTCCCGGCAGGAGACGCCCTGGCCACGATCGACGCCTCATACGCGCGGTTGGCCACCGATCTGCTCGGCCGCCTCGCCGTTTGCAACCCCGACGAGGCCGCATACGGGCTGGCCAAAGCTGGACGCCGGCTGGGCTCGTGGCGCAACAGCGTCACCGAACACTTCGCAAAGATCATCCCCCCGATCCTCGGCACGCTCCTGGCACACCTGGACGCAGGCGCGCGCCAACAGCTCGTCCTCGACCTCGCCCACGCCGAGCCGGCAACAGGCCTTGCCGCCATCACCGCCTTCTCCATGCTCGCCGGTACCAGCGCGCAGCCCCCGTCTTGGTACCAGGACCTCGGCAGTGACACCACGCTCTCGCCGAAAGTCCGCTCCGCGGTCACCTCGCACCTCCACCGCTACGCCCGGATTCGCTGCGGAGGGCCATGGCCGGAGCTGGCGGCAAGTCCTCGAAATAGTCCTGAGTAGGCGATCAACCCGGGAGGCCGGTGGCTGGCTGCCACCCCGCACGGTCCGACGCGCTCGTGGTGCCGGTTTGGTACGGCAGGGGATGGGATGGCGCCGTCGACGGCCTGCGCGACCTGGCCGACTACATCGAGCCGTAGCCGCACCGCGCGCGAGGGCCTGGTCCCGGCATGGGAGCTGGAACAGGGTCTGCCCGCGGGGACCTTGATGCCTGTCAGTTCCCGTTCTGGACGTCGTCCGAGCCCGCCTCTTCGCCGTTCGACTCCTCCTCGACCGCGTCTCCGCTGGCTGCGTGCGGCCAGCCGGAGGCGGTTGCAGAAATGACTGGGGTGAGTGAGTAGGTGGGCATGGTGGAGGCGATGTCGATCTGAGACACCGCCTCCAGGACCTGAGTGAAGGGCGGCAACGAAAAGTCGTACTGCGGAACCAGCGCTGCTGCCGTACGGAGCGCGTCGGCCAGCATCGGCGAGGCCATCGTTGTCCGCATGGAGTCGAGGAGACCCGACGCCACCAGGGGTTCCAACCCTGCGCGCACGGCTTCGGCAAGATCCACAAGCCCGCGCTGGGACGCCATGGCGGCGGCAGCCTGCGAAACAGCGGAGACGTCCAGGGCGTTGTCCAGCCGGACGGGCAAGTTGGGAACCAGCGCCCGGTGCACCCCTGGGGCACCCGCCGAGCTGGCCTCGCCGACCGGCCTCCGGGTGGAGGTGATCATCTCCTTGATGATCTTTGCGCGGAACGCTTCCACGGCATCGGCAGTCGGCCCGTCCTGCAGATCGGGCGCGTTCGGATCGTCAGTAGACAACAGGGTGACACCGTTCTCGCCGTCGCCGATGGGGAACAGAAGCTTGATCTTCCACGTGCAGGAGACGTTCTCCAGCCTGCCTTCGCCGATCCCGGCAGTGCCGAACAGCAGCCAGGTCGGCTCGGCGGTGTACCAGACCTGCTCCTCGATGCGGTGGCCAACGACGTTTCCGGTGCGCAGCAGCATGACGCTCGGCGGTGCGATCCAGCCCTTCCACTCCACGGAGCTGCCTGCGGAATCGACGCCGGGAAAGCCCACCACGGCGCGCTGGGCGAGTGCGAGCTTGCCGATTTCGGTGGTCACGGCTTCTGAGCTCAGGTGACGCTCCGTCTCCGCGAAGGCGGAGTCGCTGTCGACCGGCTCGGTGAAGGCGGTCACGACATCGTCGAACGTCGTCAGGCGCTTCAACCTGGCAGCGTAGGGCCCGAGGTCCTCGTCCATGGGGAACCGGTAGGTGATGCCGTCCCCGAAGTCCGTGGAGTTATCGGTGACGAAGTGGATCTCCTCGTCCGGGAACCGGTGCAGGTAGTCGAGGATCGCGAAGCAGATCGCCGCGTCCCGCGCTCCCTCCCCTCGCTTGGGCCCCTGCTTGGCCGGCGGCAGGGCGAGCGCCTCCCTGGCGAGCGCTTTCAACGCCACGTCCTCCGAGCAGGGAAGCACCTCGAACAGCTCCGAGTACACCGACCGCCAGTGCCCCAAGCACTCCTCCAGCTCCAGCCGCGGCTCCTCGAAGGCCACAGCCGGCTGCCATGGCATCTGCTTGCGCAGCGCGTTGAGCGCGGTCACCGCAGCCTGCCGCTGCGCCATGTAGTCCTTCGCCTGGTGCGCGGCGAGCTCCTCCAACACTGTCGCGGTGACGCCGACCTTGTGCTTCCCCGAGGCCCGCAGGGCGCGCACAACATCCGCTCGGGGACTTCTCGGATTCACGCGGTTGATGACGTTCGTGTCGAAGATGATCACCGACGGGGTCCTCTCATGCTCTGCAGAGCCGCTATCCTCCTCGTCCCCGGCCGCCGACGCATCGGTCTTTTCTGCTGAACCGTCGTCTGTGGCCCGCTTCCTACCGCTGCCGGGTCGACACACTGGTACCGGCGCGCCAGAAGCGGCTTCTGCATGGGCGATCGCTCGATCAGGTGAGGAACGGCGTGTGGCGGTTCCGGAGTGCTGCGGGGCCACAGTACGGTCCAGTTCACGGCTAGACGCGTACTGCCGCTCACCGCCGTCCCAGGGCTCCACGCGGTCCGGGACCGTGGTCAAGGTCTTCCGAGACCCGCGGGTTCCCTCACCCATGTTCAAGCGGCAGTCGTACGAGCCGGCACCGGGGGCGTGGCCCGGCCGGCGGGAGACTACGTCATGCCGAAGCACCAGACCACGGCCGCCCAGGCCGCCCGCCAGGACGCCACCATCGGCGCCAAGTACACCACCGCCCTGCGCGCCCGCCGCGCCGCCGCCCCGGCCCGCACAGCGGTCGTGCGGTTCCTCGCCCAGGAATCCGGCTACCTCCACGAGCTGATCGCCGGCATCGCAGCGGCCTGGGCCGACACCGGACTGCGCGTCCTGCTGCTCCAGGAGACCGACAGGAGCTGGCGATGGACACTGCCCAGCGGCCGCCGCCAGCAACCGGTCACGCCCACCGCGCCGGAGCCGGTAACCGCCGTGCTGTGGGAGCAGCCGACCGGGCCCGGCACGCTGGTGCACCACACCTGCGTGTGGGACGTCTGGGGGCCGGGCGACCGAGGGATGCCGGCACGCGACCGCACACCGCTACGCACGGCCCTCGCAGCGGCCCGCGACGCCTACGACATCGTCGTCCTCCTGCCCGACGGCTCCTGGACCTCCCCCGAGCGGGAGCTGGCCACCGCCAGCATCGCGGCCGTCGACCTGAACGACTTCCCGAACACGGACTGCCGCGTTGCGCTGCCCGGCACCTACGAGCATCGCGGGGCCCCGCTGTCCCCGGAACAGTGCGCCGCGGTGCTGCGCGAGCGCCACCTGTCCTTCCTCTACGGCTTCGGCCTCGCCGCGCTGCCCATCGAGCCGGACGGGCTGATCTGGCAACTGCACGGCAAGGCTCCCGTCGACGACGCCTACCTCCAGCGCGTCGACCGCGACATGGCCCGGGTCGGCCTCCGCACCCTCGGCTGGGCCACCACCGAACCCCTGCCCCTCAGGCCCCGCGGTAGACTCCCCACGCCGGAGCAGCTGGGCAGCCCGGACTTCGTCCGGCCGCACCGGGAGATTGCCGCGCGCCTGCGCCAGGTGCTCGACGTCCGGCCAGCCTGACAGGGACCCTCAGGTCGGGCGCCGCGGCTAAGAAACCAGGCGCCCGATCGACGCTTTATCCACAGGTCAGCGGCGACATTGTCGCCTCATGGCAAGCGACCGCGACATCACGGGCATTGACGACATATCGGGTGAAGAGCGGCGCGAGCGCGGGCAGACCGAGGACGGCCTGGAGCGCGCGGAACGCGACCAGTTCACCGAGGACCCGCCACAAGAGGCCCAAAAGCAGGTTGGGTTCCTGCTCGGGCTGCTGAAGGGCGGCACGCGGGCTCTGGCGCCCGCCTGGGTGTCTCGCAGCGCACCGTCCAGCACTACCGCCAGGGCTGATGAGGATCTCGGAAAACGGCCAGGGGCCTTTCGCGGCTCACGGCGGAAAGCGATGAGCGCACCATAGCCTTGGGCCTCCCGATCCTGGCGTTAGGTCGATTTGCCCTTCCAGCGGAACGACGTCATTTCGAAGGAGCTGGAGCACCGCTGACCGAGTGGCAGGGTGAGTGGGACGCGTTGGTGTGGGCGAAGGCGGACCGGGCGTTTCGCTCGGCGAAGTACCGCGCGGACGTGGCGCATTGAGCGGAAGGGAACCACAGGGTCGTGGCGAGGGGTCACAGCGTGGTCAGCTCGGTGAGGTCGGCGATCACCTCGGAGGCGATCACCGGGTCGAGCTCGGCGAACGTCGGGAAGGTGCGGTTGCGGGGCCAATAGTCTCCCGGGTGCCTGTCGAGCCACACCGTTTCCACCCGCTGCTCGGGGTAGGAGTCGAACATGCCGACGGCGATACCCTCCTCCGGGGCGATCACCACGTAGAGGTCGGGCCCGACCCGGCGGGAGAGCCACTGCTCGACGCCGTTGTCCTGAGGCTCGCCGCGCCGCCAGCCGCGCCGTTCCATGCCGACCAGCCGGGTAGTGGGCAGCACCGGACCGTTCTCGAAGCGGGTGAGGCGGTGGCCGGCCCGCTCCTCGTCGGTCAGCGCGTACACCGGGCGGCCGAGCTGGCGGAACGGCTGCAGGATCTCGTAGTCGGCGAACAGCTCCGACCAGTCGGCGAGGCCGTCGCCGAGCAGGAGCGGATGTGCCAGCCGGACGGAGGCCGTGGCCGGCAGCGCAAACGCCTCGTCCCGGACGTCCGCCAGGGTGCGGTCCTCGGCGACGCGGAACGCCGTCACCGTGCCGTCCGTCTCGGACAGCCACACCAGGCGGCGAGCCAGGTGCCACAGCAGCGGATGCCCGACGAAGAGCTGGTCGAACTCCTGCGCCGTCCACGAGCGTTGGGTGACCATCGCCTCCTCCAGGCGGCGGAGCTGGTCCCCCGCGACCGTACGGACGTCCTTCTTGAGCGTGGCAAAGCGCTTGCGCTCGGCGGGCGCCAGCTCGGCGTCGTCCCGTGCCCCCGGGGCGGGCAGGTCCTTACGGCGGGCGCCGGTCGCGTCCAGCACGTACGGCTTGAGCTGCTCGTCGAAGCCGACCGTGAACGTCCGGGTGCCGTAGTCGATGACGGTGGTCCCGTCGGCGTCCAGCCCGAAGTCCGGGACCAGGCGGTCGGACAGCTGCTCCCCGGTCAGGCCAAGACCGGCCGCCACCTCGGAGATCTTCTCCTGGGCGCGGGTCTTGAGCGCCTTGAACTTCACCCGCTGCGCGATGCTGTGCAAGTGCAGCAGGGCCGTATCGGTGCCGATGGCGGCCAGCACCTCCAGGCCGTCCACCGCCCGGTGGTGTGCCCCCTCTCCCGGCCACGCGCGGAGCACCGGCGTCAGTCGGCGGACCGTCTCGTCATCACCGAACCGGCCGAGTACGTGCAGCGCCCACCCGTCCTGGGCCGGCATGCCGGCCAGCCGCCACTGCTCGAACACCGCCCAGCAGAACTCCGTCAACGACCTCGGCTCGCACAGCCGGACCACCTCGTCGAGGCCCGGGTAGAACGCCCCGGGCGCGGACAGCGCGAGCATGGTGAGCACGTGCCGCACCGCCTCGGCAGGCAGGGCACCCTCGCCGCCGCGCAGCAGCAGCTGCGGCAGCATCACCGGCTCCGTCCAGCCGCAGGGCGGGGGCAGCTTCGCCGGGAGCGCGGTCACCAGCGGGTCGGCCGCCAGCAGTGCGCCCACGGCCTCCTCCGCCTCCGGCCCGTACTCGCCGGCCACCGTGCGCACCGCCGCCGCGCCGTGCGCCCCGGCGATCACCCGCAGGGCCTGCTCGGCGCCGTGCCGGGCCGCCCCGGCCTTCCCGAGCGCGGCGGGCACCAGCAGCCGCGCCGCGTCCACGCCGTGCCGGGTGAACCATGAACGCGCGGTGTTCCCGGCCGACCTGAGGCGCACCAGCCAGTCCGCCATGGTCTCGGCCACCCGGACGTCGAGGTACGGAAGCAACAGGGACGCGTGCGTGGCGGGCTGCGGCAGCGCGGCGGCCAGTACCGGCGCGAGTGCGTCCGGCCCGAAGCGGGTGGCGATCCGGCGCATTGCGTCCCGGACGTCCCACATGTACTCGCCGCCGCGCCATTGCGAGATCAGCGGTCGGCCGAGTTCCTCGTTGCCGTACGCGAACAGCGCCAGCTCATCGCGCCGGTCGCGGCGGTGAGGCGTGTCCTCGGACCTCCCGCTCGTGGCCCGGATCGTGTCCGCGATCCGCTGCCATTCGGTGTCCGACCAGTGCGCGTAAAAGGTCTCGGAGGCAGCCCACGCCTCGCGCTCGCCCGGCAGCCACCGCACCTGCGGTTCCTGCGGCGCGCTAAGGCCGGTCAGCACGCGGGGCTTGCCGGCGGAGCGCGGCCGCGTCCACGGCGGGCTGGTGAACAGCTCTGGCAGCGAGTCGGGGCCGACCTCCGGTACCCGGTCGCCGAGGTCGGTGAGCGGCTCGACCAGGGCCGCCTGCTCCGGCGTCAGCTCCGGCAGCAGTTCGAGCGCAGTCACCTGGTGGACGGCGACGTGTCCGGTGAGGAGCTGCCGGGCGAGCTGCTGCGTGGCCGGGTCAGTGGAGGCCGCCGCGGCCTCGGCGAGCAGGCGCAGGGCACGCCGGGGGAAGCGGCGCAGACCGGCCATGAGGGCGGCGCGGGTGGACTTGGTGCCGTCCTGCTGGGCCAGCAGCCCCCGGAAGCCCTCGTCGGAGGGGAGCTCGGCAAGCGCGTCCAGGATCCGCTTCCTGCCGTCCTTGTGGTGGTAGCTGGTGGTCAGGTCGTGCAGCATCACCGGTGCCGCGTCGCCGCCGAGGCCCTCCGCCACGGTCGCGATGATCTCGGTGGACCACCCGTCATAGCCCAGGCTCGGCAGCGGGGGGAGCTTCTCCAGCGGTTCCGCCGAGGAGAGCGAGCACAGCAGCATCGACCACTCGACGGCGGCCAGTCGGGAGCCCGACGCGACACACTCCTCGACCCAGGCGGTCTCGGACGGCACCAGGTACGCACCCACCACCAGGCGGGTCAGGCTGTTCCGGCAGCCCGCCAGGGCCTCGACCGCCGCGCGGTGGGTCTCCTCGTCGCAGTCCGCCAGCAGCGACCGGACCCGGTCCGCGGCGGGACGGTACACGCCGTGCCTCTGGTCGGCCCCGCGCCGGACACGGGGATGGACGGACCTCTGGTGGATCCAGTCGGTCTCGACGGCCGTCGTGAACAGCTCAACGGTGGCCCTGGCCGCGAACGGAAGGCCGAACTCCGCCACCCAGGCGTCCACCGCCGCGCGGACCCCATTGTTGCCAGGATACGAGAACACGGCGGCGAGCACCGCCGCACCGAGCGGGTCCCGGCTCCCGGACTGGTGGGCGCGGGCGGCCGCCACCAGCTCCGGGTCACTGCGCTCCGAGGTAAGCGCCTGCTCCAGCCAGTCACCCATCTGCCGCAGCCCGTCGAGGTACGAGGTCACCGGGCCCTTCCCCTGCGCGGACGGCTTCCGGGGAATACCGCCCCGGCGCGGGATCAGGGCCCGACGCCAGACGTCCGGCATGACAAAGACGTCCTCGTCCCCGGGGCCGGCGGGCTCGGCCGTGGGTGCGGACACGCCGGGCTGCGCCACGGGGACCGGATCCGCCGCTGCACCCGGCTCCGTACCCGCCCCTGCACCGATCTCGCGGTAGCCCTTGCGCTCCTTCTCTGCGACCACCTTGGCGAAGTGTGCCTGCGCCTCATCCACGGTCGGGAACGCCTTGACCTGCTCCCGCCCGTCCGTACCGGACCGCCCGTACCGCACGGTCACCGCGGCACCGTCGATCGCGGCCTCCCAGAACTTGTCCGAGCCGCCCTCGACGAACTCCCAGCGCCGCACAGCCCCGCCCCTCTCCTCGAACTGGTGATCAGGAGAGGAACGCTAGCGAGTCCCACCGACAAGTCCCTGGCTGACCGCCCCCGCACTCATTTCCCCGCCGACGTAACCGTGTGCCGGCCAGACCTTCGCCGACGCCTAGGCCGTGTCCTGCCGATCAGTTGAGTCGTTGATACGACTATGGGGAGTAGGGGTGATCTGACTGACGGCCAGTGGGAGCGGCTTCGGCCGC
>NZ_JBFBFA010000066.1:0-25231 GCF_040683915.1 Kitasatospora sp. NPDC093102
AGCCGGTCCGCCACCCGACGACCCGTCTTCCCCGTCCCACCGACCACCAGCACGACACCGGACTCGACCGCGAGATCCACCACACCAGCCATCACGAACACCCTCATTCCAAGACTCGAAGGAATCACCGGAGACCGATCCGTCGAAGGCGCCGGTTGCGCCCGATCGGTTCGTCGTCGTGGCACCATTCAAATCCCCCCTGGCCGGACGATCCATAGCCGCCGCTCTCAGTTCCATGCGCGAGCGTCTACGTCACCGACCAGCGGCGCTCCGCCCGCCGATGGCCGTCGAGCCGCCCGCGACCAGGGCTCCCCGGTACCCACCACAACACACCCCACCCCCGCTCGAAAGCCCTTTCCAGCGCCTCTCGACCCCTCCTCGACCGCGCGCGGGAATCGTCGCGAATTTCATCCGGGAAGGGCCGGGGAGGGGCATGCACTGAGTGGTCGTCGACGAATATCCACCTTTTCGGGAGCCCCGAATCCCTCGCCGCTGCCGACCGTCCCACGGTGCGGACCCGAAGGGACTCCACCCGGTCCGGACGATCCGGGCCCGCTCCGGATGCGGCCCGCCGCCCCGTGCGGCCCCGGCACGGCCGCCGGAGCCCTGCCGAGGTGCTCGAATGCGCCCGCGCCACAGGGTCGGGCGGGTGACTGGAAGGCGTCGAACCCATAGAAAGAGCAGTCTGACTGATCATCAGACTTGCTATGAGTTAGGGAGATTGTCCGTGCAAGCACTCCCGATCCATGGCTAGCATCGGAAATCCATTCTGTTCGAGCGCTAATCGCCTGGGAGGGGCGGCGCCGGGCAGACCGACAGGAGACTTCATGCGCGTGTCCAAGCACGTCCACCCCGTCAGCAGCCGCCCGACCGCGGCCGACGTCGCCCTGCCACCGGCGCTGCCCTATCCCGACGGCTGGTCCGCGCTCGCCTTCTCCGCCGAGCTCAAGCCCGGCACCGTCCTCACCCGCCGGCTCGCGGGCGAGGACGTCGTGCTGTACCGGCTGCGCAACGGCCGCCTTCGCGCGATCCGCCCGTACTGCCCTCACCTGGGCGCCCACCTCGGCCTGGCCACGGTCGAGGGCAACGACCTGGTCTGCCCCTTCCACCGGTTCGCCTTCGACGCCGAGGGCCGCTGCGTGCGCACCGGGTACGGCACCCCGCCGCCCAAGGCCGCGCTGACGCCGCTGCCGGTGCGCGAGGTGAACGAGGCGGTCTTCGTCTGGCGCCACCACGACGGCCGGGAGCCGGACTGGGAGATTCCCGCCTGGCACCGGCTCGGCGGCGGGCGCCAGCCGCTGCGGTACGCCTCCTTCGAGATGCCCGGCTACGCCCAGGACGTCATGGAGAACTCCTTCGACCTGGGTCACTTCGTCACCCTGCACGGCTGGCCGCAGGGCGAGTTGGTGGCGCCGGTCGAGTTCGACGGCACCGGCTTCCACATCTCGATGCTGGTCCGGGAGACCTTTCCGCTGCTCGGGATGCGCGAGGTCCACGTCGACGTGGACGGGTACGGCCTCACCGCCCTGCACACCGACGTGCACACGCCCTCGCTCGGCCTGGAGATCTGCTCGCTGGTCATGGCCACCCAGGTCGCCCCCGGCCGGATGCAGTTGCGGCAGGCGAGCCGCTTCGTCATGTCGGAGCCGTCCGGGCTGCCGCCGGCCGTCACCCGGACGGTCAGCCGGGCGGTCACCAGGCTGCTGGCGGGCCCGATGTTCAAGCGCAACCTGGCGTTCACCTCGGCGGACTTCCCGATCTGGTCCACCAAGCGGTACACGTCCCCGCCCCGGCTCGCGCCCGGCGACGGGCCGATCGGCGCGATGCGGCACTGGGCCCGGCAGTTCTACCCGCCGGACCACCAGGCGCACCTGCCGGGGCCGGCCGCGCTCGCCGACCGGAACGGCCCGGACGCACCCGGCGGCGACGCCGCGGGCCACACCCGAGCGGAGGCCTCCGGCAAGGCACCCAGTGGGGCCGCCACCCGACGCTGAGCCGATTCCGACGGCAGCCTGCACCTGCTGGTCGGCGGCTTCTCCGGCGACCTGCGGAAGAAACAGCCCCCGGTTCCGCGCGCGGCGGGGCGGCCCTCACTCCCGGCGGGCCGCCCCGCCGCTTCCGTCTGCCCGGAAGCCCTCACCAGAGTGCCCGGAACCCCGCTCGACGGGCACTTGAGGAATCCGGACCCCTTCCCTCGCCGCCACTAGGGTGCGACGCATCCACCCCACCATCCCCGTGATTCGAACACACTTCCGCCCCGGCAGGGTTGCCGTCCCCACGGCGCACCGCTCCCGCCCACCGGGACCACGAGCCCCCGTCCCCCGTACGAGAGGAGAACCGCCATGCACCTCAGGGTCCTCGGCCCCCTGACCGCCGACCTCAACGGCATCTCCGTCGCCCCCACCGCCGCCAAGCAGCGCCAGATCCTCGCCCTCCTCGCGCTCTACCCGAACCGGATCCTGCCCACGGCCACCCTGATCGAGGAGATCTGGGGCGACGACCCGCCCAGACAGGCGCTCACCACGATGCAGACGTACATCCTGCAACTGCGCCGCCGGATCACCCAGGCCCTCGGGCCGACCCCGCACACCACCGCCAAGGACATCCTCACCACCCGGCACGGCGGCTACCAGCTCACCACCCATCCGGACAACCTGGACGTCCACACCTACAACCTGCTGACCACCCAGGGCCAGCACGCCTTCAACCACGGCCAGGACCACCAGGCCGCCACCCACTTCCGCCAGGCCCTGGCGCTCTGGCACGGCCCCGCCCTGGTCGACGTCCGGCCCGGGCCGATCCTCACCATCGAGATCATGCGCCTGGAGGAGAGCCGGCTGATCACCCTGGAGCGCCGCATCGACACCGACCTGCGGCTCGGCCGGCACAACGAGCTGATCCCCGAGCTCACCCACCTCACCCACCAGCACCCGCACCACGAGGGCCTGCACGCCCAGGCCATGGTCGCGCTCTACCGGGCCGGCCGGCAGACCAGCGCCCTGACGACCTACCACCACCTGCGGCACCGGCTGACCACCGAGCTCGGCATCCAGCCCTCCCCACACCTCCAGCACCTCCAACACGCGATCCTCACCCTGGACCCCACCCTCAACACGCCCACCACGGCCCACCCGACCACCTACAACCTGTACTCGGCCTGAGCCCCGTCCGGACGGCCGTCCCCGCCGACCTCTCCCAGCCCTCACCCACAGGACGCGTCATGACCACCGCACCCGAGAAACCCCTCGCCCTGATCACCGGCGGTACCCGCGGCATCGGCCTCGCCATCGCCCGCGAGCTCGGCGGCCGCGGCCACCGTGTCTTCATCTGCGCCCGCACCGCCCGGGACATCGACCAGGCCCTCGCCACCCTGCGCGACGAGGGCCACCAGGCCGACGGCCTCACCTGCGACGTCCGCGACCCCGGCCAGGTCGGCGAACTGATCCGGCACGCGGTGGCCGAGTACGGCCCGATCACCGTCCTGGTCAACAACGCCGGACGCACCGGCGGCGGCCCGACCGCCACCACCACCGACGACCTCTGGTACGACGTCATCGACACCAACCTCAACGCGGTCTTCCTCGTCACCCGGGAGACCCTCCGGCACGGCTACATCACCAGCACCACCCACCCGCGGATCATCAACATCGCGTCCACCGCCGGGAAGCAGGCCGTCACCCTGGGCGCCCCGTACACCGCGAGCAAGCACGCCGTGATCGGCTTCACCCGGGCACTGGCCAAGGAGCTGGCGCCGACCGGCACCACCGTCAACGCCATCTGCCCCGGGTACGTCCAGACCCCGCACACCGCCAGGATCCACCACGAGTACGCGACCGCCTACAACACCACCCCCGAGACGATCCACCAGCACTTCCAGACGCACATCCCGCTCGGCCGCTACACCACGCCCGAGGAGGTCGCCTCGCTGGCCGGCTACCTCACCAGCCCGACCGCGGCCAGCATCACCGCCCAGGCACTGAACGTCTGCGGCGGGCTCGCCACCCAGTAACCCCGGCGCGATCCTGGCCGGCCCACGGGAAGGATGAGGGCTCCGGTGCCCGCTGATCAGCAATGACGAACCGTCAGTTCTCCAGCGCACCCGTCACCTTGCTGGTGGCCGGCGCCCCCGCGCCCGAGCCCTGCCTGCCCGCCGCCCGTCCGCCCGGACCGCTGGACGCCGGGGCGGTGCGCGCCGCGCTGGCCGGCACCTCGGCCCGGCCCCGGCGGGCCGCCGAACGGCCCGGCCGGGTACCGGAGTTCGTCCTGGTCGAGTTGCACCGGGCGTACCAGCCGGAGACGCTGCGCGCCGCGCTGCGGACCGTCGTCCCCGAGGCCGCCGGCCGCCTCCCGGCGGACCTGCTCTGGCAGCGGACGGTGGACGGCCCGGACGGGCTCGACCGGGTGCTGATGGAGCTGGGGCGCAGCCTGGCCGCCGGTCCCCGGCTGCGGGCGGTGCTGGTCGAGGACGGGCGTGACGGCACCCCGGACGGCGGGCGGGACGGCGGGCGGCGGTTGTTCGTCGGTGTCGCCCCCGGCCCGCTCGCCCGCGCCGTCGGAGTGCTGGAGGAGCTGCGCGAGGCGCTCGCACACCCGCCGACGCCGGTCACCGTGCCGACCAGCGCGCTCCAGCGGGAGCTGCTGAGCCAGGTGATCGGGACGGCCGAACCCGGCGGGCGGCACGTCGAGCAGCTGTCCTGGAACTGGCACGGGCCGCTGGACACCGAGCGCTTCACCGCGGCCTGGCAGTCCGTCTTCGACCACGAGACGGTGCTGCGTGCGGCCTTCGACTGGGACGAGGACGGCACCGACGACCCCTGGATGGTGCTGCACGAGCACGCCGCCCCCGAGGTGACCCGGCACCGGCACGGCGTCTCCGACTGGGAGGACCTGCTCGCCGCCGACCGCCGGCGCGGCTTCGACCTGCGCCGCCCCGCCCTGCTGCGCACCACCCTCGTCGACGCCCCGCCTGACGCCGAGGAGGGGCCCGGCACCCGGGTCCTGCTCACCTACCACCACGCGATGCTGGACGGCTGGAGCGTGCGGCTGCTGCTCCAGTCCTTCTACCGCGCCTACCTGACCGGCGGTGTGCTGCCCGGCGGCGAGCGCCGCCCCGACCTGCGCGACCACGCCCGCTGGCTGGCCGGCCGCAGCACGGACGCGGCGCGGCAGTTCTGGTCCACCCGGCCCGCCGCCACCGCCGTCCTGCCGCTCGCCCCCGACCCGCGCCGACGCGGCAGCGGCCGGGCCCGGCGCCGGCTCACCCCGTACGAGGCGGTCCGGCTGCGCGGCTGGGCGGCCGCCTGGGGCGCGGGCGAGAGCAGCGCGCTCCAGGCGGCCTGGGCGCTGCTGCTGTACCGCGCCGAGCAGACGGACCGGCCCCGCCGCCCGGCCCGGGCGGTGCGGGTCGGCTTCGCGGTGACGGTCTCCGGCCGCGGCATCCCGCTGGACGGCGTCGACCGGCTTCCCGGCGCCCTGCGCAACCCGCTGCCGATCTCCGTGCGGGTGCAGCCCAGCACCACCGTGCCCCAGCTGCTCGCGGCGCTGCGCGACGGGGTGCTCGACCTCTCCGCGTACGAGTGGGTCGCGCCCGGCCAGGCCCACCGCTGGACCCCCGGCACGCGCGGGCAGCGGCC
Source organism: Kitasatospora sp. NPDC093102 (assembly GCF_040683915.1). Classification (NCBI taxonomy): domain Bacteria; kingdom Bacillati; phylum Actinomycetota; class Actinomycetes; order Kitasatosporales; family Streptomycetaceae; genus Kitasatospora; species Kitasatospora sp. NPDC093102. The sequence goes on from NZ_JBFBFA010000066.1 coordinate 5,634, forward strand.
GAACAGCCTGGTCGTGCTGGAGCACCAGCCCGCCGCGGCGCACCACCTGCGGCTGGAGACCGACCTGGCCGCGCACGGCATCCACGTGGAGAGCCCGGTCCCGGCCGGCACCCTCACCTCGTACCCGATCACGCTCGCCGCTCACTACGACGCCTCCGGCGGGCTGGTCCTCACCACCACCCACGACCGCGCCCTGCTCGCCGACCGGGACGCCGCCGAACTGCTCAACCAGAGCGCCCACCTGCTGCGCTGCTTCCCGGACCTGCCGAGCGGGCTCGGCACCACCGAGGTGCTGCGCTCCACCCTGGCCGGGCAGCCGGCGCCCCGGCTGGGCGAGCACGCGGGCACCGACGCCGACGGTGCGGAGCCGGCCGCCCCGGCGGTGCGGCTGGACGTACTGCGCCGGGCCGCCCGCCCCGGCGCGGGCTGGGTCCTGCTGCTGCCCCCGCCCGGCGCCCCGCACACCCGCTACCCCGGCGCCGCCCGCGGCTGGCCCGGCCCGCAGGCCCTCGGCGTGCTGCGCCCTGCCGGGGACGACCCGACCCCGGCCGCGTACCGTGCGGCCCTCGGCCCGCTGGTGGAGTCCCGCACGCCGATCGCCCTGGTCGCCCCGCCGGGGCTCGGGGTCACCGCGTGCGAGATCGCCCGGCTGGGTGCGCCGGCGCACCCACCGCTGGTCGTGCTGCTCGACGAGGAGGTCGACGTGACGGCGGTGGCGGACCTGCTGGGAGGCCTGCCACGGCGCCGCTGAGGCCTTCGCCATGGCTAGAGTGGCCGCCGTGGCCCGTTTCGTCCTGATCCGCCGTACGCCGCTGCCGCCCGCCGAGTGCTGGGAGCGGCTGACGGTCTGGCCCCGGCACGGGGACCGGGTGCCCTTCACCCGGGTCTGCGTGGTCCGGGGCACCGGCCGGGAGTCGGGCGACGTCCTCCTGGCCCGGACGACCCTCGGCCCGCTCCGCTTCGACGACCCGATGGAGATCGCCGAGCTGGTCGCCCCCGGCCCCGGCCGGGACGGGCGGTGCCGGCTCGTCAAGCGAGGCGATCCGGTGCACGGCTGGGCCGAGCTGCAGGTCCGGGCGGTGGGCGGCGGCAGTGCGGCGGTCTGGACGGAGGAGCTGACGGTGACCGGCCTGCCCCGGCTGCTCGATCCTGCCCTCGCCCGGGCGGGGCGGCTGGTCTTCGGCCGGGTGCTGGATCACCTGCTGGGTCCGTGGGCAGCCGCGGCCCCACGCTGCCGGCGGACTTCCCCGCCGGCCACCGGGGCCGAGCCGGGATGACCACCCGCGCGGAGAGGCGGCGGGTGCACCGGCGAAAGGGGCGGGCCGGCTGTGCGCCGGCCCCTGCACCAGGGCCGGCGCCCTGCACGGCTCGCCCCCGGTCCGGTCAGCCGTCATCCCGGTCGCCGTAGCGCCGCTGCCACTCCCGGGCACGGGCGTTGTGCCACTCCACACCGTCCGCCGCCTGCCGCTCGGAGAGGCCGCTCAGTCGGGCGACGACGCTCAACGGCACGGGCTCGTCACACCTGGCGAGGGTCCGGCAGACCTTGGCGGCCCACTGTTCCTCGGGGACGAAGGGGCGGTGACGGTAGTCCTCGATCAGGGTGGCCAGGTGGTCCACGGAACAGGCCAGGACGACCCGCTTGCCGTCCAGAGCGGGCTCGGTGGAGTGCAGGGCGGAGGAGTCCGGCACCACGGCGCCGAGCAGGTCGGCACTGGCGACGGCCCGTCCGCAGTGGTCGCACAGGTCGAGGGCTTGCGCGTCGTCGCCGGCAGGATCGCCTGTCGGGGGTCCGATGTCCTCCATGGCGCGCGCCTACCCCACGAGGCCGGTGCCAACCGGGGCACCGCGGGCCGCTGTCCTTCACCGGGGCACGGCGGCCCGGTTCGGGGAGGCCGGATTCCGCGGGTCAGCGGCCCGCCCGGCGGCCGCGCCGTGGGTCGGCGGAGGCCCGGGACCAGTCCAGGTACTGCTGGCGTACGTACGCACGGGCGTCGTCGGCGGTCGCGGCGGCGACGCCGTCGTGCTCGGTCAGGCGGCCGGCCGAGATGCGCGCCCGCCCCTCATGCCCGGGGCCCGGGTCACCGCCGGCCAGCGCGATCCGATCGCCGAGCGCGGCGCTGCGCAGCAGGTACTCGCGCCGTTTGCGGGGCGGGCTCTTGGCGGTGATCCCGCAGCCCTCCAGGTGCCTCTCCTCCTCCTCGATGCCCGGGGCGTCCGCGTACGCCTGTTCCGACGTGGGCACCGGTCCGGCCGGCACGCTGCGCACCGGCCGGCGCGGCATCCGCGGCAGCCCGTGGACGTGGAGCACGGCGTTGGCGAACTCCGGCCGGTCGACGGGCAGGTCGTGCCGGCCGAACAGGGCGAACAGCTCGGCCAGGGCGAGGGGTTCGACGCCGCGCGGCAGGTCGTCGTCGGTGACGTCGAACTGGCCGAGCCGCGGGCCCCAGAACCGGCCCGGCGGGTCCGCGAGACGCAGCCGCAGGGTCACCCGGCGGACGCTGGTCTCGACCTCCTCGTCGAACTCCATGGCCAGGCCGCGGATCTCCGGCCAGGCGTAGCGGCGCGGGACCAACAGCCGAACCAGGGTGAGGCCGTCCTCCTCCTCCCGCAGCCAGGAGGTGTGCGGCATCCCGACGGCCACCGCACCGGCGATCAGCACGCCGATCAGGGTGGCCGTTCCCGGGCTGGTGGCGCCGGATCCGCCCAGCGCGATCAACGTCACCACAGCCAGCACGCAGCCGACCCCGATGTTGCTTCCCCACTGCCGCATGTACGACAGCCGTACCGTCCGCATCCCGCCCCCTGATCGCCCAAGCGTGTGACTCCACGCTCCCGGGGAGCGCCCGGCGCGGGCAAGCGCCGACGGGGAGCTGTGACGACGCCGTGACGAACCTGGCGCACGGCGCCCCGGGAAGCCTCGGCACTACCGTCCGCGCAGCAGCCGGACGAGGTTACGGGCGGCCTCCGGCCAGCTCGGGTAGTCGAAGGCGAAGCCCGCGTCGAGCAGGCGGGTCGGGACGACGCGGCGGCTCTTCAGCAGCAGTTCGGTGTCGGAGCGCAGCGCGAAGGCGCCCAGCTCGGCCATCCAGCGGGTGGCGGGCAGGGCCAACGGCATGCCCCAGGCGGTCCGCAGCTCGCGCATGAACTCGCGCTGGGGCAGCGGGTTCGGGGCGGCGAGGTTGACCGGTCCGGTGAGGTCCTCCCGGGCGATCAGGAACTCGACGGCGCGGACGAAGTCCCGCTCGTGGATCCAGGAGACGTACTGGGCGCCGCCCGCGACGGGGCCGCCGGCACCGAGCCGGGCCAGCCAGGAGAGCGCGTCGAGGGAGCCGCCGCGCTCGGGGCCGAGGACGGCGGCGGTGCGCAGCGCGACCCGGCGGGTGTGCGGGGTGTCGGCCTCCGCCTGGGTGCGTTCCCAGGCCTGGGCGACGTCGATGCTGTGCCGCCAGGCGGGCGGGGCATCGGGCTCGCTGCCGCCGATCAGGCCGTCCCGTTCGTCGTTGGCGGCGTCGTGGCGGTGGGCGTAGACGGTGGCGGTGCTCATCTGGAGCCAGGACGCGGGCGGCCGGCGGGCGGCCGCGATGGCCTCGCCGACCACGCGGGTCGAGTGCACCCGCGAGTCCATCATCTCCTGCCGGTTCGCCTCGGTGTAGCGGCAGTTGATGCTGCGCCCGGCGAGGTTGAGCACGACGTCGGCGCCGTCGATCTCCGTCGCCCAGGCCCCGAGGGTCCGTGCGTCCCAGCCGATCTGCCGGGGCCCGGCGGGCCGGCGGCTCAGGACGACGACCTGGTGTCCGGCGGCGGTCAGGCTCCGGTCGAGCAGCGTTCCGAGCGCACCCGATCCACCGGGAATGACGACCTTCATGGGTTCCCCCTCATGCCTCGGTTCCTCGGACAGCAGCCTAGCCCAGATTTCTGAACACGTTCAATTCAGCCGCCCGATCCACTGCGCCGGCACCCGCGCAGCGGATCCGGCCCCCGGTCGGCAGAAGTGGACCTTGTGCCCGCGCAGGCCGGTACCTATGGTCCTGATGTATCGATTCGATACATCAGGCCGATAGCTCACGCCGTCCGGGTCAGGTCGACCCCGGTCGGCCACCCACGTGCCGCGCCCCTGGGACGGCACGCCGATCAGAAGGAGCTGCGATGACGGGGACCGACCACAGCACGGAGCACCACCAGGACCACACGCACGGGAGCGCCCTCACCGGACAGGAGTCGATGCAGGCCGAACGCCGGCTGCACGGCTCGTCGTTCGGCCGGGCCGCGGTCGCCTACGCCGAGCACCGCCCGGACTACGCGCCGGACGCGGTGCGCTGGGCCCTGGAAACCGCGCCCGGCCCGCGGGTACTCGACCTCGGCGCCGGGACGGGCAAGCTCACCGCCACGCTGATCGCGCTGGGCCACGACGTCGCCGCGGTCGAGCCCGACCGGGCGATGCTGGCCGAACTGCGCGCCTCGCTGCCGGCCGTCCGCGCACTTCCGGGCAGCGCCGAGGCGATTCCGCTGCCGGACGGCTCCGTCGACGCCGTGGTGTCCGGCAACGCCATGCACTGGTTCGACATGGACGTCGCGGGGCCGGAGATCGCCAGGGTCCTCGCACCCGGCGGCGTCCTGGCCGGACTGTGGAACGTCTTCGACGACCGGGTCGACTGGGTGGCCGGGCTCGCCCGGGTCACCGGCCCAGCCGCCATCGGGCCGCGCGACGTGCCCGGCAGCTGGCGCACCGAGACGGCCCGGATGCACCTCCCCACGTCGGGCGGGGACGCCCGGTTCGACTCGGTGGAACAGGCGGAGTTCCCGCACGGCCAGCGGCGGACCGCCGACTCCCTGGTCGCGACCCTCGCGACCAAGGCGGGCGTCCTGGTCATGCCGGAGCAGCGGCGGGAGTCCCTGATGGGCGAGACCCGCGCCTATCTCGCCGGCCGACCGGAGACCGGCGGCGGCGAGTTCACCCTCCCGATGCTGACCAGCGTGCTGCGCGCCCGGCGGATCTGAGAACGGCCGACCGCCCGACGGCGGTCGTGGGCGACGTATCACCGCAGGGTCCGCCGGCGGCGATGCGAAGCCCTCCGGCGCCCCGGTCGCGGGCCGGTTCGGCCGACGGGTGTCCGGGGCGAGCGCCGGACGGTAGCGGTCCGGGTCCGCGGCGTCGAGCACCTCTGCGACGAGTCGGAAGGTCCTGTGCGCGCTCGGCCCGGTCGCCCGGGCGTAGCCCGGCCTGGTCGTCGCCGGCGCCCGCGGTGCGCCGGGTGGGCCGGCGCACCATGGGGCCGTCACTCCGCCGGGGTGGTGTCCCGGGCGCCGTGGCCGCCGATCAGGTGAACAGGCGGCCGCACACCTCGTACGGCCCGGCCTGGACCGGCCCACCCCGCCACCGCCTGGACCGACCGGATCGCTCGCCAACTGCACCGCACGTGGGACGCCTTCCGCGCGCAGCTGCTCGGCGAGCGACAGCCGGAGCGCTCCGGCGACGCACGGGCGGACCGCCGTCCGCCTCCCATAACCGCTCGACCGACGCACCTGTCCCCCGGGTGGCGGGTGCCGCTCGGGGGCCGGGCAGACTGCGTCGGATCGGGTCCGGAGCGTCAGGCGGCTACGGCAGCGTCCATCGCTGGTTGGCACCGCCGTTGCAGTCCCAGATCTCCAGCGGAGTGCCGTCGGCGGTGGCCGCGGCGGGGTCGTCGAGGCAAGGGATGCTGACGGCCCATGGGCGTCTCCGGGGTGGGCAGGGGTGGGGGCGGGGACTGGGTTCCTCCGGATCCCGACACCCACAGGATGACAGGCACATGCCGCAATGCCGGATGACGGGCAGAGCGTAGACCCGACTTCCAACACCAATCAACAACTTGCGCAAGATTCGAAGCAATAAGCCACATCCGCACGACAAACAGCCGACAGCGCCTGCACACTTGCCACTCGATCCTCCAACTCACGCCTGAAAACAGAAGACTGACGCTCAATAAACAAGACTGTCTCAAGGGAATCCGATCGGATCGTCGGGTTGACGCCGATCCGAACACGGCGTTTCCTTTGCAGGCACCGCGTTTGATTGCGATGGTTCCTGATCGGTTTCGTTTCCCGGCCGATCAGTCCCCCACCTTCAGGAGCCCCACCATGCACCTGTCCCTCCGTGGCCGCCTGGTCTCGCTCACCGCGCTGAGCCTGGTCACCTCCCTCGGTCTGACGGCCTGCTCCACCGGGCAGACGTCCTCGAACAACGCGGACGCGCCCGTCGCGCCGGTGTCCGGCAAGGTCTCGATCACCTATCTGCAGAAGCAGGGTGACCAGCAGTACTTCGTGGACGAGGCCGCGGGCGCCAAGGCCAAGGCGGCCGAGCTGGGCGCGGACCTGAAGGTCGTGAACCTCGGCAACGACGCCAACAAGACGGTCGGCGAGGTGCAGGCCGCAATCGCCCAGAAGAGCAACGGCCTGATCATCGTGGTGCCGGACCCGGCGGTCGGCCCGCAGGTGGTCCAGACGGCCCGGGACGCCAAGGCCGCGCTGCTCACCTCCGACGACCAGGTCTGCGCCAGCGGCCCCTCGCCCGCCCAGTGCGCCGCGGGCGACCTGGTGCCCCGGATCGGCTTCTCCGGCCAGCAGATGGGTCAGCAGGTCGGCCGGCGCGCCGCCGAGGAGTTCAAGAAGGCCGGCTGGAACGCCACGGACACCCGGATCATCTCCGCCTGGAAGCAGGACGTCACCGTCTGCGGCGACCGGGTCAAGGCCGCCAAGGACGCCTTCGACCAAGCCGTGCCGGGCGTGCAGACCATCGACGTCGCCACCGACAACACCCCGACCGGCGCGCAGGACAAGGTGGCCGCCACCATCACCGCCAACCCCGGCGTCAAGCACTGGGTGGCCTGGGGCTGCAACGACGAGAACGTCCAGGGCGCCGTCACCGCCCTGCAGAACTCCGGGATCAGCCCGGACGACATCGACGGCGTCGGCCTCGGCGCCTACCTGGCCTGCAAGGACTGGGCCTCCGGCAAGCCCTCCGGCATGAAGGCCGCCCTGTTCATCAACGGCAAGGACGTCGGCGCCCTGTCGGTACAGACCATGTACGACAAGCTCAAGAACGGCAAGGACTTCCCCAAGGAGGCCTTCGCCCCCACCAAGATGGTCGACGCCGCCACGTGGCAGTCCGCGGGCGTTTCCTGCAGCTGACGCCGCGCCTGACGCCGTGTCGAGCCGGCGGTGCTACAGGCCCTCACCGGCCCGCCGCGCCGGCACCGCCGCACTCGCCGCACCCGCTGCACCGCCGCCCCCCGAAGACCGTCCGTGCCGCACTGCCAACGAGGCCCCGATGACCCCACCCGAACCCTCGCCCCTCCCGCCACCGGGCAACTTCGCCGGCCTGAGCGCCGACGGGGTGTCCAAGCACTTCGGCGCCGTCCAGGCGCTGGCGGACGTCACCCTCACCTTCCCGCCCGGGCAGGTCACCGCCCTGCTGGGCGAGAACGGGGCCGGCAAGTCCACCCTGCTGCGCATCCTCACCGGCGACCACCGCCCCATCGAGGGACGCGTCCTGCTGGACGGCCGAGCCCTCGACCTGCACTCCCCGCAGGACGCCCGCCGCGCCGGGATCCGGATCATCCCGCAGGAACCCGAGATCATCCCGCACGTCCCGGTCGCCGAGAACGTCTACGCCGGCGCGCTGCCCCGCACCGGGCTGCGCCGCCTGGACCGCGCCGAACTGCGCCGCCGGATCACCGCCGACCTGCGGCGCCTCGGCTTCGACAAGGTCCTCGACCCCGACCTGCTCGGCTCCGAACTCACGGCAGCCCAGCGCCAGTTGGTCGAGATCATGCGAGCCCTGACCGGCGCCGTACCGCCGCGCGCGATCGCCTTCGACGAGCCCACCTCCTCGCTCTCCGAGCACGAGGTCGAGGCCCTGTTCGCGCTGATCGGACGGCTGCGCGACGAGGGCATCGCGGTCATCTACGTCTCCCACCGGATGAAGGAGATCTTCCGACTCGCCGACCGCATCGCGGTCCTGCGCGACGGCCGGGTCGCCGGGGTGGTCCAGGCCGCCGCCACCGACGAGAGCGAGCTCGTACGGCTCATGGTCGGCCGCGACCTGTCCTCGCTGTTCGTCCGCCAGCAGGTCGCCACCGACCGCGTCGTCCTGGACGTCAACGGCGTCACCACCGACGACGTGCGCGACATCAGCCTGAAGGTCCGGGCCGGCGAGGTCGTCGCCCTGGCCGGCCTGATCGGCGCCGGACGCTCCGAACTCGCCCTCGCCCTGGCCGGCGACGCCCCGATCCGCTCCGGCACGGTGGCCCTGGGCGGCGAGGTCCTGCGTCTGAGGAACCCCCGCGCCGCCATCGCCGCCGGCATCGGGCTGGCGCCCGAAGAGCGCAAGGCCCAGGCGCTGTTCCTCCGGCGCACGATCCGCGACAACACCTCGCTGGTCAGCCTGCGCCGGCTCAGCCGCTGGCGGTTCGTGAAACACCGCCAGGAGAGGGCCCTCGCCCAGGAGTACGCCGACCGGCTGCGCGTGCGCGCCCCCTCCATCGAGGCGGAGGTCCGCACCCTCTCCGGCGGCAACCAACAGAAGGTCGTCCTCGCCCGCTGGCTCGCCCGCAGGCCCGACCTGCTGATCCTCGACGAACCCACCCGGGGCGTCGACATCGGCGCCAAGGCCGAGATCTACCAGATCATCGCCGACCTCGCCCGCGAGGGCACCGCCGTCCTGGTCATCTCCTCCGAACTGCCCGAAGTCCTCGGCCTCGCCGACCGGGTCGTGGTGATGCAGAACGGCCGCATCACCGGCGAACTCACCCGCGACCAGGCGACGGAAGAGGCCATCCTCGCCCTCGCCATGGCCGACGACCTCGCCACCGCCGCCCCCGCCCAGACCGGAGAGACCCCATGAACGAGCGCAGCGAGCGAATCACCGAAAGGCGCGCGTGGGCGAACGTCCCTGCCGGGCGCAGCGAGGTGGGCGCATGAGCACCGCCACTCCCCCGACCACCCCGGCGCCGGACGCCGCGGCCCCGCCCGTCCGGTCCGGCGGCCCGCGCGCCCTGCTCTCCGCGGTCGGCGGTCAGAACCTGAGCCTGATCGGCGCCCTGGTCGCCGTCGTCGCCCTGTTCGGCTGGCTCAACCCGAACTTCGTCGGCTGGGACAACATCCAGGTCATCGCCGAGGCCGCCACCATCTCCGGCCTGCTGGCCGTCGTCCAGACCGTCGTCATCATCTGCGGCGGCCTCGACATCTCGGTCGGCTCCCAGGCCGGCCTGGCCTCCGTCACCAGCGCCATGGTCTTCACCTCCACTGGCGCCAACCCCTACCTCGGCATCGGCGCCGCGCTCGCCATCGGCGCCGGCATCGGCCTGTTCAACGGCGTCGTCATCGTCTACGGCCGGGTCAACCCGACCATCGCCACCCTCGCCGGTCTGGCCGCCTACAAGGGCGTCGCCCAGCTCGTCTCGGACGGCCGCGCCCAGGGCTACGTGCTGGGCGACCCGGTCTTCGTCTTCCTCAGCCGCGGCAGGATCGCCGGCCTGCCCACCATGGTCTGGCTGCTGATCCTCACCGCCGTCGCCGTGCACGCCCTGCTCACCTACACCGACATCGGCCGCAACATCTACGCGATCGGCGGCAACGACACCGCCGCCCGCCTGGCCGGCATCAACCTCAACAAGTACCTGATCGCCGCCTACGCCTTCTCCGGCACCGTCGCGGCCCTCGCCGGAGTCCTCCTCACCGCCCGCACCGGCAGCGGCCAGCCGGTCTCCGGCAGCGAGGGCCTGGAGCTCCAGTCGATCACCGCCGCCGCCCTCGGCGGCTGCGCCCTCAAGGGCGGCAAGGGCGGCATCGGCGGCACCCTGCTCGCCGTCGCGCTGCTCGGCGCACTGCAGAACGGCCTCACCGTCCAGGGCATCAACGCCTTCTGGCAGAACGTCGCCCAGGGCACCCTGCTGGTCGCCGCCGTCGTCATCCAGCAGCGCCGCAACCGCGAGCGCGCGGTCGGCCTGCCCGCCTGACGCGGGCCCCCGGGCACGAAACGGGGGACTGCCGGTGCCGCGAGTGCACCGGCGGTGCCCGCTTCCTCTGTCGTGTGAATCTGTTTGATTTCGTTCGATAACACGGCGCGTGCTCGGCACATCCAAAGGACCAAACTGTTTGCGCCGACATCTCGCAGTCCTCCGGCCGCCGGGGCGCTCCGTGCGTCTGCGCGCCCATGCAGCGGCGCCGCCGACCAGCGGTGGTCGCTGCGGCCGAGCAGCCCCGGCCACGTCAACGTGGTGGCCTGCCACAGCGGCACGTGCCTGGCCGTACCGGGCGGGTCGACGACGGCGGAGGCTCCCTTCGGTCCTGCCGGTGCCATCGGGGTTCATGACGGACATGACGGTGCCGTCGAAGTAGGCGATCCGGGTGCCATCCGGGGACCACACCGGGTTGGAGTCCGGCTCGGTGTTGCTGGGGATGTCGGCCGGGATACCGGAGCTGAAGAAGTCGATGGCGAGGCAGCGCCGCGTGCTGCGCGCAGGCCGTCCCCACTGGGGCCAGAGGGTCTCAACTGGGGCTTCACCGTTACCAGTTGACCGTCGTTCAGCCGGCCAACGGTCCGAAGGGCCGGCTCTCCTCCCTGCCGGCAACCAAGGACGACGTCGACGGACCGTCACTCGGAGCCACCCATGCGCCCCGTGTTTGATTGCGACTGGGCATGGGGTTTCGAGTCGACTATGGGCAGTTCCTTGCGTCCAAGTTCTTGACACCCGCCCGAGCGGCAGGCTTTCCTGTGACCCGAGCGTTTGATTGCGGTTGCTTCTGATTGATTGTGTTGATAACCGCTCCATCGAGCGGCAACTGCCTGACGCCGCCAGAAGCTGTTCGACCGGCGGCACTTCGCTCCACCCCGTGCCCCGGGCAACCCCGACACCTCCTGTCTCGTCAAAGTGGAGCTCCCCCATGCCCTTTGCCGTCCCACACAGGCTTCGACGATCCCTGACCGCGGCAACAACCGCGCTCACTCTCCTCGTCGGCGGAGGAGCGCTCACCGTCATGGCCACCGTCGGTCTCGACGTCGCCGCCGCGCCCCCGGCAGCCGCGGCGGAGAACACCTTGGCCCGCACCCCGCAGATGGGCTTCAACAACTGGAACTCCACCCACTGCCGGGCCGAGTTCAACGAGTCGATGGTCAAGGGCATCGCGGACATCTTCGTCTCGCAGGGTCTCAAGGACGCCGGCTACACCTACGTCAACCTGGACGACTGCTGGGCGCTGCCGACCCGCGACGCCTCCGGCGACCTGGTGCCCGATCCGGTGCGCTTCCCGAACGGCATCAAGGCGGTCGCGGACTACGTCCACTCCAAGGGCCTGAAGTTCGGCCTGTACTCCAGTGCCGGCACCTCGACCTGCGACGTCCCGGGCTTCCCCGGCGGCCTCGGCCACGAACAGCAGGACGCGAACCAGTGGGCCTCCTGGGGCGTCGACTACCTCAAGTACGACAATTGCAACAACCTGGGCCTGGACGCCAAACAGCGCTACACGGCAATGGGTGAGGCCCTGAAGGCCACCGGCCGCCCGATCCTGTTCAGCATCTGCGAGTGGGGCACGAACCAGCCCTGGACCTGGGCCGAGCCGCTTGGCAACTCCTGGCGGACCACGGGCGACATCTCCGACTCCTGGGACAGCATGATCGGCATCGCGCACGTCAACCAGGCGCTGGCGCCGTACGCCGGGCCCGGGCACTGGAACGACCCGGACATGCTGGAGGTCGGCAACGGCGGGATGACCGACACCGAGTACCGCACCCACTTCAGCCTCTGGTCGGAGATGGCCGCCCCCCTGCTGATCGGCAGCGACCTGCGCACCGCGAGCCCGGCCACCCTCGCGATCCTGAAGAACACCGACGTCATCGCCGTCGACCAGGATCCGCTCGGCGCCCAGGGAAGCGTCATCGCCGGCTCCGACGGCCTGGTCGTCATGAGCAAGCCGCTGGCCGACGGAAGCCGTGCGATCACGCTGACCAACGAGAGCACCAGCCCGCAGACCATCAGCACCACCGCGGCAGCCGCCGGCATCGGCGGCGCGACCTCGTACACCGTCAAGGACCTGTGGTCGAAGAAGACCACCACCTCCCACGGTGTGATCAGCGCCTCGGTGCCCTCCCACGGCACCGTGATGTACCGGGTCACTCCGAAGAGCCCGGCCCCGATGCCCACCGGGCTCCTCCAACTCGGCGACCTGGCCTGGACCTCGGCCACCAACGGCTCGGGCCCGGTCGAGCGCGACCACAGCAACGGTGGGGCAGCGGCCGGCGACGGACACACCCTCACCATCGGCGGCACCACCTACGCCAAGGGCCTCGGCGTCAACGCCACCTCCGACGTCCGGTACCACCTCGGCGGCACCTGCCGGAACCTCTCCGTCGACGTCGGAGTCGACGACGAGGCGGGCAGCAACGGCTCGGTGGTCTTCCGGGTCTACCGCGACCGGACCCTGGTCGCCGACAGCGGCGTCCGCCGCGGCACCGACGGCCCGCTGCACTTGAACGCCGACCTGACCGGCGGCCACGACCTGCGCCTGCTGGTCACCGACGCCGGCGACGGCACGGCGGCCGACCACGCCGACTGGGCAGAGCCCCGCATCGCCTGCGGCAAGGGCCCGAGCGCCGGCACCCACGCCCTCAGCGACCTCGCCTGGTCCACCGCCACCAACGGTTGGGGCCCGGTCGAGCGCGACCAGAGCAACGGTGAGACGGCCGCCGGCGACGGCCACACCCTCACCATCGGCGCCACCACCTACGCCAAGGGCCTCGGCGTGCACGCCGCCTCCGCCGTCACGTACTACCTCGGCGGCACCTGCACCGGCCTGAGCACCGACGTGGGCGTCGACGCCGAGTCGGGAACCCGTGGCTCCGTGGTGTTCCGGATCCTCGCCGACGGCGTCAAGGTCGCCGACAGCGGAACACTGACCGGCGCGAACGCGGCCGTGCACCTCACCGCCCCGCTCACCGGCGCCAACGAGCTCACCCTCCAGGTCACCGACGCCGGCGACGGCAACAGCTCCGACCACGCCGACTGGGCGACTCCCACCCTCACCTGCGCATGAGCCGACCCTCCCCCAGGTGTCTCCGCCGGCCGGCCCAGGAACCGACCGCCTCCTGAGCAAGCCGGGCTCCGACCCCCGGGCGGGTAGCACACCATGACGGGCCGTCGTCGTCCCCCGAGGGGCGGCGGCGGCCCGTCGCACTTCCCCGGCACCGGGAACGAGATCGTCGTACTGGAATTGCAGCCGTCCACCGCGCCCGCACGGTGGAGCTCCGCGAGCAGCCGGACCTCGGCCCGACCGAGGAGTAGCCGGAACCTCGACGAGGGGCCCGGTGGCCCGTGGAACACTCCACGGGCCACCCGGCCCTCTCGTCGTGCGCCCGGGCCCCGCGCTCGGCCCGACCGGCCACCGGGATGAAGTCGCGTGCCAGGGTCCGGTGATAATAGTCCCGGCCGACCCGGCCGTGTTCCTGGTCGCCGACGAGACCGCTCCGACCCCGCGTGCCCGGCCGACCGGAAGGACATCCGTGGCTGACCAGACCATGTTCGCCGCCCAGCGCCGCGCGCTGATACTCGACGAGATCCGCCGCACCGGCGCCGTCCGCGTCGCCGACCTGGTCACCCGGTTCGGCGTCTCCGACATGACGATCCGCCGCGACCTGGACGCGCTCACCCACCACGGCACCGTGCAGAAGGTCCACGGCGGAGCGGTCGCCACGGGAACCGCCAGCAGCTTCGAGCCCGGCTTCGACGTCAAATCCGGGCTGGAGGAGAGCACCAAGGCCACACTGGCCGACGCTGCCGCACAGCTCGTGGAACCGGGCACCGTGGTCGCGCTGTCCGCCGGCACCACCACCTACGCCGTCGCCTCCCGGCTGCTGAACATCCCCCGACTGACCGTCGTCACCAACTCCCTGCGGATCGCCGACCTGCTCTGGGCAGCGGAGAGCGACGGAACGGAGACCGTCCCGTCGCTGCTGTTGACCGGAGGGGCACCGACCCGCTCCGCGGCCCTGGTGGGAGCCCTCGCGGACCAGACGATCCGCACCCTCCACGTGGACCTGCTCATCCTCGGTGTGCACGGCGTCAGCGAGCAGGCCGGACTCACCACGCCCAACCTCGCCGAGGCGCAGACCAACCGTGCCCTGATCGCCTCCGCCCGCCGTACCGTCGTGGTCGCCGACCACACCAAGTGGGGCGTCGTCGGCCTGAGCAGCTTCGCGTCCCTGACGGAGGTCGACTGCTTCATCACCGACGACGCCCTCCCGGCGGTGGCCCGCAGCGCGCTCGCCGACGCGGTGGGCGAACTCGTCGTGGTGCCGGCCACCGGCTGACCGGGCGGCTCCGCGCCGCCGCGCTCGACCGGCCGGGACGGGCGGCAGTTGCCGTGTGGCGGCGACGGCCGCTCGCCGGCGGCGGGTTCAGGCCGGCTGTGAGCGGCGGTCGTGGCTCAGGCCGCCGGTGGGGAGCGTTGCCTTGAGCACGCCGAGCAGACGGGCGACCTCGGCGGCGACGGCCGTGCGGGCCGGACCGAGGTAGCGGCGGGTGTCGACCAGCCGCGCGTCGTCGGCCAGGGTCCGGCGGACGGTGGTGGTGAACACCTGGTTGAGGTGAGTGGCGATGTTGACCTTGGTCATGCCGGCATCCACCGCGGCGGTGAGGTCCTTGTCCGCCACTCCGGAGGAACCGTGCAGCACCAGCGGCACCGGGACCGCCTCACGCAGCCGCCCGATGAGCTCGAAGTCGAGTGCCGCATCGCGGGTGAGCATGGCGTGCGAGGTGCCGACGGCCACCGCGAGCGCGTCCACGCCGGTGGCGGCGACGAACGCCGCGGCCTCGGCGGGATCGGTGCGCACGCCGGGTACGTGGACGCCGTCCTTGCCACCCACCTCACCGAGTTCGGCCTCCACCCAGACGCCCGCCGCGTGGCAGTGCTCGACCACCTCGGCGGTGGTGCGCACGTTCTCCTCGTAGGCGAGCACGGAGGCGTCGAACATCACCGAGGTGAAGCCCGACTCCACGGCCTCGTGGACGAGTTCGACGGAGGTGGCGTGGTCCAGGTGGACCGCGACCGGCACCTTGGCGGCGCAGGCGACGGTGAGGGTGGCGGCTCCGATCGGAGCGAGGGCGCCGTGGTAGCGAACGGCGTTCTCGCTGACCTGCAGGATGACCGGAGCACCCGCGGCCTCGGCGCCGGCGACGATCGCCTGGGCGTGTTCGAGCTGGATGACGTTGAACGCGCCGACGCCGCGCGCGGCGGCCACGGCGGCGGTGGCGATCACGCCGGTTCCGGTCAGGGGCATGGCTTGAGCTCCTCGGTTGCGAACGGTCGGACGTCCACCCGGGTCCGCAGGGCCTGGCGGACGGCGGGGTCGAAGTCCCCGGCGAGCGGTGCGGCGACGGCGGCCGCGGACAGTGCCACGGCCTCGGTCAGCCGGTCGGGCCAGGGCTCGCCGGTCACCAGGCCGAGGGTGAGCGCGGCGACCGCGGCATCGCCGGCGCCGGTCGGGTTGCCGGCCAGCCGCTCCGGCGGGCGGGCTTGCCAACCACCCTGCGCGGTGATGGCGATGAGGCCGTCGGCGCCGAGCGAGGCGACCACTGCCGCGGCTCCGGCGGCGTGCAGCGCGCGGGCGGCGGCCACCGGGTCCGCCAGGCCGGTGACGGCGGCGAGTTCGTCCGCGTTCGGCTTGATCAGGGACGGTCCGGCCGGCAGCGCCGCACGCAGCGCCGACCCGTCGGCGTCGAGCACCGCCGGGACGTCGCGCGCGTGCGCGAGCCGGAGCAGGTGGGCGTAGGCGTCTTCGGGGACGCCGCGCGGCAGGCTGCCGGAGAGGACCACCGCCGCGGCGTCCGGCAGAAGTGCGTCGAGGTGGTCCAGGAACCGCGCCCATTCCTCGGCGCCCACCACCGGGCCGGGTTCGAGCAGGATCGTGGTGTCGCCGACGCTCCGTTCGACCACGGCCACCGTCCGCCGGGACTCGCCCGCGATCGTCAGCATGCGGTCGGCCAGTCCGGCAGCGGCCAGTTCGGCGCGGATCGCCCGGCCGGTGAGGCCGCCGGCCAGGCCGGTGACCACGGTCGGGTGGCCGAGGGCGTGCAGGACCCGGGCGACGTTGACGCCCTTGCCACCCGCGCGTTCGGCCACCGTCCGGACGCGGTTGCCGCCGTGCGGACGCAGCCGGTCCAGGTGGTGGGTGATGTCCAGGGCCGCGTTGAGCGTGACGGTCAGGATCACGCCGCCACTCCCGCGCCCAGGAGGTCCTGCGCGAGCAGTCCGGCACCGAAACAGCCTGCCTCGTGGCCGAGTTCGGCGGGTTCGAGCTCCGGCATCGACTGGAAGGTGAGCCGCGCCGCCAAGGCCGCCCGCAGTGGCGCGAAGTACGGCTCGCCCGCCTGGGAGAGGCCGCCGCCGATCACGATCCGCTCGGGGTCGAGCAAGGTGACCGCGCTCGCCAGGCAGTCGGCGAGCGCGTCCACGGCCTCCCGCCAGACGGTGGCGGCCGCGCGGTCCCCGGTCGCGGCGCGCTCGCCGACCTGCTTGGCGGTGATGTCCGGCTCGCCGGTGGCGGTGGCGTAGCGGCGGGCGATGGCGGCGGCCGAGGCGAGGGTCTCCACGCAGCCGTGGGCACCGCAGGCGCAGAGCTCGCCGCCGGGGCGGACCACCAGGTGGCCGAGCTCGCCGGCGCGGGTGTGGCTGCCGGTGAGCGGGCGCCCGTCGACCATCACGGCGGCGGCGATGCCGGTGCCGACCGGGACGAAGAGGAAGTTGCGGCTGCCTCGGCCGACGCCGGCCCTGGCCTCGGCGATGCCGCCGGCCCGCACGTCGTGCCCGAACGCGACCGGGATGCCCAGGTGTTCGGACAGCCGGTGCCGGACGAGCAGAGCGCGCCAGCCGAGGTTGGCGGCCAGCACCGCAGTGCCGGCCGGTTCGTCGACGATGCCGGGCACGGCGATCCCCGCGGCGGCCGGGCGGAAGCGCTCGGCGAGTTCGGCGGCGCAGTCGAGGACGGTCTCCAGCACCGCCTCGGGTCCGCGCCCGGCCCGGGTGAACCAGCGCTCGGTGTGGCACAGGCCGCCGTCCTCGGCCACCGCCGCGCCCTTGATGTAGGTGCCGCCGACGTCGAGGGCGATCGCCGTGCCGCTCACGGCCGAGTCAACACGATGGAGCGGGTGAGGCCCTGCGGCTGGTCGGGGTCCAGGCCGCGGCCCTTGGCCAGCTCGACGGCGAGCCGCTGGGCGCGGATCAGGTCGGCCATCGGGTCCAGCGCGCTCACCGACAGCACGGCGCCGGTCGGCCGGACCTGGTCCACCAGTCCGGCCAGCGGCTCGCCGAAGAACCACACGACGCTGTTCGGGCCTGTGACGCTGATCGGGCCGTGCCGGTACTCCATGGCCGGGTAGGACTCGGTCCACGACCCGGACGCCTCGCGCAGCTTGAGCGCCGCCTCGCTGGCCAGACCGACCGTCCAGCCGGTTCCGAGGAAGGTGAACTGGCTCGCCTCTGCGGCTCGTTCGGGCAGCGGGCCGGCCAGCGCCCGCTCGGCGTGCGCGGTCAGGTCGGCGGGGGTGAGGCCGAGGTGGCCGCGCAGCAGCGCCAGCGCGGTGGTGGCGAAACGGGTCTGCACCACCGACTTCTCGTCGGCGAACTCCAGGTCGATCACGGTGTTCGCGGCCGTGCTGATCGGGGTGGCGAGGTCGCCGGTGAGCGCGACGGTCTGCGTCGTGCCGCAGCGCTCCAGTGCGGCCAGCACCTCGGTCGTGGTGCCCGAGCGGGTGATGGCGACGACGCGGTCGTAGCGGCGGGCGGCAGGGAACTCGGAGGCCGCGAAGGCGTCGGTCTCGCCGAGGCCGGCACCCTCGCGCAGGCCCGCGTACGCCTGCGCGATGTACAGCGAGGTGCCGCAGCCGATCACGGCCACCCGCTCGCCGCGCTCCGGCAGCCCGGCGGGCTCCAGTTCCAGCGCCTTGCGCCAGCACTCCGGCTGGCTGGCGATCTCCCGCTCGACGTGGCTCATCAGGGTTCTCCTCGCTGGGGGCACGGGTGGTGTTCGGGCATCGGTCGGCCCGGAGCACTGCGTCACACTGCAAGTACCTGCTCGAAACTGAGCTATTCATAGCTCAATGCGTCATCTATGAGCAAGAGTGCTGCCGGGAGCACGCGCCGCTCGGCCGGTGGTGACCGACGGATAGGCTCGTGACCGGGACGGCCGAGTTGAGGAGTGATGATGAGCCCGGATGAGCGCTGGTCGCGGCTGCTTGAGATCCTTGGCGACCGGGGCCGGATCGACGTCACGACGGCGGCCGAGCTGCTGGGCGTCTCCGCGGCCACCGTGCGCCGGGACATGGACGAGCTCGCCCGCCAGCAGCTGCTGACCCGAACGCGCGGTGGCGCAGTGCTGAGCGAAGTCGCGTACGACCTGCCCCTTCGTTACAAGACCGCGCGTCAGGCCGGCGAGAAGCAGCGCATCGCGAAGGCCGCCGCCGCGCTCGTCCCGCCCGGCGCGGTGGTCGGACTCAACGGCGGCACCACCACCTCCGAGGTGGCCCGTGAACTCGCCACCCGTACCGATCTGGCCGGCCACGGCAGTCAGACGGCGCTGACCGTGGTCACCAACGCGATCAACATCGCCAACGAGCTGGCGGTGCGCCCGTACGTGAAGACCGTCGTCACCGGCGGCGTGGCCCGGCCCCAGTCCTACGAGCTGATCGGCCCGCTGGCGACCATGATGCTGCAGGCGATCTCGCTGGACTACGCGATCCTCGGAGTCAACGCCGTCGACCCGCAGTTCGGCGCGGCCACCCACGACGAGGGCGAGGCCAGCGCCAACCGGGCGATGGCCGAGCGGGCGGAGCGGGTGATCGTGGTGGCCGATTCCACCAAACTCGGCAAGCGCGCGTTCGCGCAGGTCTGCGACACGAGCGCGATCGATGTGCTCGTCACCGACGCCGACGCTCCGGAGGAGCTGGTGGAACGGTTCGCCGCCCGCGGGGTGGACGTCCACTGCGTGTAGCGCCCGTGTTCGGTGCCGCGCGGCAGGAGTAGCCGCAGGAACACAGGTCAACGGGAGTGCCGGCGGCCGCCGTCGTGGTGCCGCCCGCCGTCAGCGCGCCGTGCGGACGACCGGCGCGCTGCTGCGGCACATCCGGCAGTCGTCGACGGCAACGGTCTTGTGGCCCGGGATGCCAACGGGGCAGACTCTGTTCGCGTCGATGCTCGATATTGAGCGAATATCGATCACACAGCGCATGTTCGCGCAGGTTGAACCATCCCCCGGACCGCGATCGGCTTCCGCCGGATGCTCGACCGGGTCGCTGGCGTGTTCAACCGGCTGCTGCTCGGCCTCGGCCTGCTCGCCCACGCCCAGGCATGGCTCGGCGACGCCGCCCGGCGTTCCCCTTCCCGTTCCCCAGGAGGCCGTGATCACCACGGACCGTACTGCCCTGGCCGGCGCCCGGCTGGTCCTGCCCGGCGGCGTCGTCGAGGGCGACCGCCTCACCGTCGAGGGCGAGCGCATCGCCGGCCTCGGTGGCGACAGCGAGCCCGGCGATCTCGACCTGACCGGGTACACCGTCGTACCCGGCTTCGTCGAC